>JANPLG010000580.1:0-28653 GCA_031426395.1 Actinomycetes bacterium | reverse complement strand
GGTCCACTCCGCAGTCAGCTACACGGCCTGGAATTCGATCTTCCCGCACGCCGCCGCCGCGCGCCTGCCCATTGATGGGATGGTAGCCCAGGTCTGGACCGGCCCCGCCCGCACGCCGGTCACCCTGGACGGACGCACTGAGAGCCGCTTCTTCGAGAGCAACTGGCTGCTCTACAGCTACTTCGCCAACCTCATGGATGGCACGGCAGGACCAGCCGGTCCAGGCGGGGTCGGCGGCGGGAAGTCGCTCTACTTCCTCGCGGACCCGGTGGAGGACGACGCCCGCCATTCCTGGCCGGACTACGAGCGCTGGTACCGCCAGGGGCTCGTCGCGTCGATGCTCTTCCCGCAGCCCACCGGCTATGAGGTGATGCCGTGGCCGGACCGCATCTTCCTGCCCGGAACGCGCGTGGGAGGGGGCGATGCGCCCCCCAGCTACCTCACGACGCTGGCTAACATCGGCTCCGCGCTGCAGGAGGTACCCACTTCCGGCCCGGTCCAGTGGTCGGGCGGCACCCGGGGCATCGGCGTCCTGACCCTTGACACGATGATGTGGCAACGGGGCGGCCCCCCCGGAAGCTCAGCAGCCAGTTCCATGCGCAGCCTGCATGGCCTCACGCTGCCGCTGCTGAGCCGGGGCGTGCCGGTGGAAGTTGTCCCGATGGAGCGGGCACCCGACCCCGGCTACCTCTCGCGCTTCCGGGTGCTGCTGCTCTCCTACGACATGCAGAAGCCGCTGGGACCGGAGCTGCATACCGTCCTAGCGCAGTGGGTGCGGAACGGCGGCGTGCTCGTAGCGCTGGGCGGCGAGGATGCCTACAACGCGGTCGACGAGTGGTGGGGCCGATCCGGGTTCGTGGGGCCGACGGAGCACCTGCTGAGGGAGCTGAACGTTCCGGTCGATCTGAATGGCCGTGCCGTGCGCACCGGGGCCGCGCGCTATCAGCAGGCGATGCGGGCCGATGCGCCGGTGAGGGCGCTGGAGAACCGCCAGGTGCACCGGCTCCCGGTCTCCAGCGTGCTGAGCGGCACCACCCCAGGAACCGTCTACGTCCGCTTCACCGACGCCTATCCGGCCGATGGCTGGGGTCCGTCACTGGGCCGTGTCCGCGTGGTGGACGGCGGACGCGTCCGCGCCGATTTCGAGGCAGGCTCACCTGCGGAGCGACCGTTCCTCGTTGAGGAAGCCGGCTCGGTGGCGAAGGAGGGGCAGCGCTTCGCGGACCGAGAGGGGTCCTGGGTCTACCGATTCCAGCGGCTCAGCCCGGAGGCGGTGCTGGAACTGGACCTCGGCAACCAGTACCTGGTCTCCCTCGCCGCCGGCCCCGACCCGATGCTGGCCTCCAGCCCCGTTGCACTGGGCCTCCCGGAGTTGCGGGCCGCCAGTTCCTACCCGCTGGTCACCTACCCCCTCACCGGCGCTGAGCCGCTCTACCAGCCCGCGGATGGGGGGACCACCCCCTCGCCGGCGTGGGCGGCTCCGGTGGGGCAGGGGACCCTGATCTACAGCGGCCTTCCGGCGGCCTACGGTGCGGACAGTCCGGCGGGCGGAGCCTTCATCCGGGCGCTGGTGGCCCATGCGTGCGGCCGTGCTCGCCTTCCCTACACGGAGGCGCCCATCGTTTCGCGGCGTGGGCCGTATGTGGCAGCCAATGCGCTGGGGAAGATCGTCAACCTCAAGGGGCTTTACCTCGACCTCTTCCACCCGGACCTGCCGGTGCTGGAGAACCCGCAGCTTCCCCTGTTAGAGCCGGTGCTCTACAAGGAGCTTCGCCTCTCCAGCCGCATTCCGGGCCTGATCCACGCGTCCCAGCGCGCCAGGGTGATGGAAGCGAACGCCGCCCGGCTACGCGTGAACCTGGACGGACCGGAGGGGCAGACCGGGACCATGCGCGTCTACCCGGCCGGCATGTCCATCGCCGGCTTCGACGCCTTCGATGCCACCGGCAGCCCGGTCAGCGCCACCCTCCACCGCGAGGGCCGCACGCTGCGGGTGCGCTATCCCCAGCGCGCCACCGGCATTACCGTCACCTTCCGCTGGATCCGACCTGAAGAGCGGCTCACGAAGTAGGTGAGCTTCAACCGTTCCCCTCATCCGCGAGAATCCTGAGAATCCAAGTCATCCGCGTTCCATTTCCCCCCTTGGCGCTCTTGGCGACTTGGCGGTTGTCACCTGATTGAGTCCATCGCCGCCTTGACGCACGCTTTCATCTTCTTCAGGCCGGTGGTGGCGACAAGCTGCGCGTCTTGCTTCCAGTAGTCGCGGTTGAACAGCTCCAGGGAGAGGACCCCTCGGAAGCCGACTGCGGCCAGGTCGCGAAGCAGCGAAGTGATCGGCGCAACGCCATCGCCGGGGTAGACGCGATGGGCGTCGGTAATCTGCGCGGGCGGCGGATCGGCCGGGTAGTCGTTCATGTGGAAGACCTGCATCGCCGCGCCGCTCAGCTGATCCACGCCGTGGAAGCCGCTGCCGCCCTTGTGGAGGTGGTAGACATCCGCCAGAACGCAGGCGCGCGGGTGGTTCGCCTCAATGGCGACGAAAGCCCCGGCACTCAGGCGGTTCAGCGTCTTGGAGAAGCCCCAGATCTCAAGCTGCGGCGTGACGTCCATCCGGTCGCCCAACTCCAGCAGCGCGCGGTAGCGCTCCGCGATCCGGCCCAGATCGAGGTCGGAGCGATCGGTGGCCCCCACCGGCGGCGCAGCGATCCGCTTCCCGCCAAGCTGCTTGACCAGGTCCATCGCCCGGCGCGCCTCCTCCAGCCCCTTGGCCCGGCGGGCATCATCGTCAACGATCCACTCCGGGAACCCGATGGCGTCCTCAACCACCAGCCCCAGGTCGCGGATGCGCTGGTCCAGCTCCTTGAGCGTTCCTCCCGCCTGCACGTAGCCGTCGATATCCCGGATCCACGGCTCGATGGCCTGGTAGCCGGCCTTCGCCGTGATCTCCAGCATCCTCGGCAGGGCGAGCTTCTTGCCTTCCGTATCCAGGCAGCCGCTGATGGTGCTCGTGTTGAGGCAATAGCGGAACTCCGGGCGCTTCTGGGCGGCAGCCGGGGACGGCATGCCGGCAGCGCCCACGGCGGCCCCCGCCAGCGCGGCCCCGAAAAGGTTGCGACGATTCAGTCCGGTGCTCACAGATCCTCCTGCGGTGAAACTCTCGAAGCCCGTTCCGCCAAACCGCAGCAAAAGCCTCCGTGCTTTGGGGGTTGGGAGATGGGGGTTAGGGGTTGGGGATGCAGAACGACCCTACCGGGCACCCTCCTGTCTGGTTGCATATCTTCGACTCATTCCTACTTCTGATCCGCGCAGATCCGTCAAATCCGCGTCATCCGCGTTCCATTTCCGGGACCTGCTATGGCGGCAGCGGAACCGCAGTGGCAGGCGGTGATCCGGGGACGCGGAAGTCGCTGTCACGCAGCGTCGCGGGTTTGCGGAATGAGACGTGGCCATCGTAGAAGAGGGCATTCATCCCGTCGTTGTGGCGCACCGGGTAGTGGGTGGCGGCCGGCGGGCCGGTGACCGGCGTGAACGGCGGCTTCAGCGGCGCGGTGGCGTAGTTGGTGGTGTCCGCGCAGCCGGGCGTGCGGGCGTGGTCCCAGATCACCATGATGCGACCCACGTCCAGGAACCCTCCCGTCACCTGCGCGTCTGCCTGGCCCATCGGCCCCCCGTGGATGTACGACATCGCGTAGCCGACCTGACCCCCGTAGCTGGGACACCGGAAGATGCCGTAGTTCTTCACATAGGGGTTCAGCATTCCCGGCCGGTCGATCCGGGCCGGTGACACGTCCCAGGTCAGCGCGGAGTCCTGCGGTGCCCACCACACCTCATGGGGTCCGGTGTTGGTGGTCGGCGGCGAGAGGGTGAGGCAGAGCGGATCACCGGCGCGGTCGGGGCAGATGCGGTAGCGGCAGTTGATCTCGTCGTAGTCGTCGCGGTACATCGCCAGGGCCGCGCCCATCTGCCGGAGGTTGCTCTTGCAGGCGGTGGCCCGCGCCGCCTCCCGTGCCTGCGCGAACACCGGGAAGAGGATCGCGGCGAGAATGGCGATGATGGCGATCACCACCAGCAGTTCAATGAGAGTGAAGGCCCGAGAGGCGCGGGAAGTGGAAGTAGGCATGACGGCAGAGGCAAGTGAATCTAACGGGACGCAAGTTGATTAGTCATTCACGCCAAGCCTTCCTCTGAGACTGCCCTGCTCTTCCGTTCTCCTCGCGGTACCGCGCAACAAAGTCGCAGGAGGCGGGCGACCGCGTGGCGGATCATACTGGATGGGGCGTGTTACCTTTTGGTACGGACTCCCGCACGACAGACGAGGTATCGGATGAAGTTGGCGGCACTGGTGACGGCGGGCTTTCTGGCCCAGGCAGGCTTGCTTCTCTCGGTAAGCGCCCAGACGCCTCCGGCTGCGGCCCCAAAGGAGGCGCCATCCCCGCAAGCGGTCGAGTTTTTCGAGAAGAAGGTCCGGCCCGTTCTCGCGGAGCAGTGCTACGGCTGCCACGGGACCAAGAGCCAGTTCGCGTCCCTGCGCCTCGACTCCCGCCCCGCGCTGCTGAAGGGCGGCGACAAGGGCGCCGTCCTGGTTCCCGGCGACCCTGCCGCCAGCCGTCTCATCACCGCGCTCAGCCACACCGGCCCGGTGAAGATGCCCCCGAAGGGCAAGCTGCCGGACGCGGCCATCGCGAATCTGACCGCTTGGGTCAAGATGGGCGCGCCGTGGCCCGCCAGTGACGGCGCGCTCTCCCCGGCATCGATGGAGGAACGCGTCGCGGAGGCGAGGCAGAAGCACTGGTCGCTTCAACCGGTGCGCAAGCCTGCGGTGCCGCGCGTGAAAGCGGCGAAGTGGGCCCGCAACCCCATCGACCAGTTCGTCCTGGCGAAGCTGGAAGTGCGTGGCCTCACCCCATTGCCCGCCGCTGACCGCCGCACCCTCGTCCGCCGCGCCTACCTGGACCTCGTCGGCCTGCCGCCCACGCCGAAGGAGATTGCGGATTTCGTCACGGACACCGCGCCGGATGCCTGGGAGAAGCTGGTGGACCGGCTGCTCTCCAGCCCCCACTACGGGGAGCGGTGGGGACGGCAGTGGCTGGATGTCGCCCGCTACTCGGACACCCTCGGCTACCTGGTGCAGCCGGCCGAGCGACGCCTTCCCTACGCCTACACCTACCGCGACTACGTCATCCGCGCCTTCAACGAGGACAAGCCGTACGACCGCTTCCTCCAGGAGCAGCTCGCTGCGGACCAATTGGAGCTGAAGGACCGCCGCGACCTTGCCGCCCTCGGGTTCATCACCATCGGAAACCGGTATCTCGGCAACCGCCACGAGATCATCGACGACCGGATCGATGTCGTCACGCGCGGGCTGCAGGGGTTGACCGTCGGCTGCGCCCGGTGCCACGATCACAAGTTCGACCCGATCCCGACTGCCGATTACTACAGCCTGTACGCCGTCTTCAACGCAGTCAATGAGCCGGAGGACCTACCCGTCATTGGGGAGGCACCCACCCCGGCCCAGCGCGAATTCCAGGCGAAGTACGACGAACTGAAGAAGCGGGAGGCGCAGTTCCGCGCGGAGAAGAAGGACGGCGAGGCCGGCAATATCAACCGCGAGCTGAAGGCGCTGGTCATCACGCACGCCGGAGCGCCGCCCCGCGCCATGGTCGTGGCGGACGTGCCGAAGCCGCCGGGACAGAAGGTCTTCCTGCGCGGCAACCCCGGCTCGCAGGGCAGCGAGACGCCCCGGCAGTTCCTGCTGGCCGTGGCCGGCGAGAAGCGGCAGCCCTTTGCCAAAGGAAGCGGACGCCTTGAGCTGGCCCAGGCGCTCGCGAGTCCAGAGAACCCGCTGACGGCGCGCGTGATGGTCAACCGCGTCTGGCTCGGCCACTTCGGCCGCGGCCTAATCGGGACCCCCAGCGACTTCGGCCTTCGCGGCGAGCTGCCCTCCCACCCGGAACTGCTGGACTGGCTCTCCGCCACCTTCATGGAGCAGGGCTGGTCGCTGAAGAAGCTGCATCGCCTGATCGCCACCAGCGCTACCTACCAGCAAGCCTCGGACTGGAAGCCCTCCTCCGTCAATCCGAAATCCCGCGTTCCGCAATCGATTGATCCCGAAAACCGGCTACTCTGGCGGATGAACCGCCGCCGCCTCGACTTTGAGCAAATCCGGGATGGGATGCTCCGCGCCAGCGGCGTCCTCGATCCGGCGGTCGGCGGCCGTTCCGTTGATATCCTCGCCGATACCGCCAGCGGGCGCCGCACCGTCTACGCCTTCACGGACCGCCAGGACCTCCCGTCGCTCTTCCGCACCTTCGACTTCGCCGATGCCAACCAGCACAGCCCGATGCGGAGCGTGACCACCGTCCCGCAGCAGGCGCTCTTCCTGATGAACAACGGCTTCGTCCACCAGCAGGCGCGCAACCTGCTGAAGCACGCGGACGTGAAGGGGGAGGCGACGGACGAGGGGAGAATCCGCCAGATCAACCGTCTTGTCTATGGCCGTTCCCCTTCTGCGGACGAGGTGCGCACCGGCCTCGACTTCGTTCGGCGATTATCCCAGCGCGGCGGCGAGACGGAGACCGAAGGCTCCCCGTGGAGCTATGGCTACGGCGAGTTCGACGCCGACAGCAACCGCCTGAAGTCGTTCACTCCGATGCCGCACTACACCGGCCAGGCGTGGCAGGGCGGCGCGAAGCTCCCCGACCCCCGGCTCGGATGGGTGACCATCAACCAGGGTGGCGGGCATACCGGCGGGAAGTACGCGGCGGTGTGGCGATGGACCGCGCCCCGTGATCTTTCGATCCGTGTCTCCGGGCAGCTCCGGCATCCCTCGTCTGCGGGTGATGGGGTGGAGGCCGTGATCGTCTCCAGCCGTGGCGGAAAGGTGGCGCAGGCAGCCGCGCACAACGGGAGCGCGGAGGTAGCGGTCGCGAACCTGGAGCTGAAGCGCGGCGAGACGCTCGATCTGCTCGTCCACTGCCGCACCAACGAGAACACCGACAGTTTCCAGTGGTCGCCGCGCATTGAGGCTGTGACCGGCGGATCGTGGGACGCCTCTGGCGACTTCACCGGACCCCGCGCCGCCAACGCCCCAAAGCCGCTGACCGCCTGGGAAGCCTACGCCCAGGCGCTGCTGATGACCAACGAGTTCCTCTTCGTCGACTGAGAGGTCGGACCGGTTTCGCTTGAGAACGAGACAGCTACCGTGATCGAACGCGGCGCACAAGGCCGCTGTCTATGGTTCTGGGGGCGAAGGACCGGTCAGGTTGAGACGGGGAGATTGAGGGATGGAGAGACGGGGCCACCGCTGTTCTCGAGCGATCCTGCTTGCCAATCCGCAGTCCGCAATCCGCAATTGTCTGTCCCGCTTGAATTGAAGGTGACCCGATGGCGTTTCACAAGCCCCGCCTGGCCGATCTCTTCCTGACCCGCCGGGAGCTGCTCTCCCGCTGCGGAACCGGCATGGGCGCGCTCGCGCTCTCGACCATGCTCGCCGACGAGTCCCGTGCGGCGGGAGGCATCGGCGCGGGGACGGAGCCGGATTCGCTCAATCCGCTGGCGCCCCGCGCGCCCCATCACTCGCCCCGCATCAAGCGCGTGATCCACATCTTCGCCAACGGTGGCCCCTCGCAGGTCGACACCTTCGACCCCAAGCCGATGCTGGAGAAGTACCACGGCCAGCCGCTGCCAAGCAGCCTCGCCACGGAGCGGAAGACGGGTGCGGCCTACAAGTCGCCGTTCAAGTTCCAGAAGTACGGCAAGAGCGGCATCGAGGTGAGCGAAATCTTTCCGCATGTGGCGAAGCATGTCGACGACATGTGCGTCATCCGCTCCATGCGCGCCAACGTCCCGAACCACGAGCCGAGCCTGATGCTGCTGAACTGCGGCGATCAGACCCTGGAGCGGCCGAGCATGGGCTCCTGGGTGCTGTACGGCCTGGGGACGGAGAACCAGAACCTCCCCGGCTTCGTGGTGATGTGCCCCGGCGGGTATCCGATCAAAGAGGCTGCCAACTGGCGCTCCTCCTTCCTTCCCGGCATCTACCAGGGCACCTTCGTCAACAGCGAGCACACCCGCGTCGACCGCCTCATCGAGAACATCAAGAATAGCGCCCTGCCCGCCGGCTGGCAGCGGGACCAGTTGGACCTGGTCCAGGACCTCAACCGCCGGCATCAGGAGAAGCGCCAACAGGACGCCCAGCTAGAGGCCCGGGTGCAGTCCCTGGAGCTGGCCTACCGGATGCAGATGGAGGCCACGGACGCCTTCGACATCAGCCGGGAGCCGCAGCATATCCGGGAGCGCTATGGCCCCGGAACACAGGCCCGTCAGATCCTCATCGCCCGTCGACTCTTGGAGCGCGGCGTCCGCTACGTGCAGCTCTGGCACGGGGCAGGACAGCCGTGGGACAACCACACGGACATCGCGGGCTCGCACCGCCGGCTGGCGCGTGAGTGCGACCAGCCGATCTCCGCCCTCCTCTCCGATCTGAAGGAGCGGGGGATGTTCGAGGACACGCTGGTGATGTGGGGCGGTGAGTTCGGCCGCACGCCCGTGGTGGAGCTGCAGGCCGAGGCGAATGGCCGCGACCATAACCACTGGGGCTACACCACATGGCTGGCGGGCGGCGGCGTGAAGGGCGGCTACGTCCACGGTGCCACGGACGACTTCGGCTTCAAGTCGGTGGAGAAGCCGGTTCACGTCCACGACCTCCAGGCCACCGTCCTCCACCTGCTAGGCTTCGACCACACCCGCCTGACCCACCGGTACGCCGGCCGGGACTTCCGCCTCACGGATGTCCACGGGGAGATCGTCACCGATCTCCTAGCCTGAGAAAGGGAGAGGCTATCGGAGACCGTCACCCGGCGCGATCGAACGCAGCGCATGGCTGCTCCTAATGAACTGAGGGAGTCGCAGGCACGGGGGATCGGGTTCCCTTCGGTGCAGTGCCAGCTGGGATCTACCTGGGATTCCCTCGGACACCGGTGGTTGGCGGCATAGCGGGTGGTGCCTGTCCGGGGAATGACGCGTGGTTTTGTGGGCGGCATTGGGACGGCATCCATTCATGTTCGGATGGGCCGCCCAAGGCGGTGGGTGTGGGCTTCGGTTCTCGGGGCCGATGACGGAGTCGCCAATCAAGACGGTATCCGTCGCGCGTGGTTAGACGCCCCGCGCTGACCTCCATTCTTACCCGTTCCAGGTACAGTCCGTGTCTGGCAACTATTTAGCATATTTTCATCAGGACTGCTCCCTTCAGTGGGGAACCACAGGGTTGGAAGTCATGACCCATGCAGGTTGCGACTGTGATTTTTTATGTGTTAATCCATATTAAAATGGAGTGCTGCAATGTTGCGCTTGCCCCATGCGGTAAGGTCCACCAAGCCCGGCTTCACCCTCATTGAGCTGCTGGTGGTCATCGCGATCATCGCGATCCTGGCGGCCATCCTCTTCCCCGTCTTCGCGCAGGCACGCGAGAAGGCCCGGCAGATGTCCTGCCTCTCCAACCTGAAGCAGTTGGGGACGGGCTTCCTCATGTATTCCCAGGACTACGATGAGATGATTTGCCCGCCGTTCAACGGTCAGTCCGGAACTCAGAACGCCTTCACGTGGGACCGCCTCATGCAGCCCTACGTCAAGAACTGGGGCCTCATCCAGTGTCCCAGCGACTCGTCCTCCACGAATCCCACCGCCCCGTTCGTTGGCCGCGCCATCCGGCGGTCCTACACCGTGCCCTCGCACCTGGGATGGGAGTGGGGATCCAACCGGGTGTTCGCGGTGAACCTGGCCGAGATCCCGTTCCCCGCCACCACCGTCCAACTCTTCGAGCGGAACGGTTGCAACAATTGGCCCAACGGCTGGGCCTCCTGCTCCGTCAGCGACGGCTCCAACGAATGGGCCTATCGGCACCACGACCAGTCGAACGTGGTCTATGTGGACGGGCATGCCAAGGCGCACAAGGGCGACCCCAGAATCAACAAGTTCGCCATCCTGCCCGGCTACCGCTGCTGGCCGTGGCGTGCCCCCACCTCCGCCATCCGCTTCACCGGGAACTGGCACGACCTGATCCCGCGGCACAACGGCATTGATGCCACCTGCCCCGGCGGGAACCAGGGCAACCCCAACCCGACCACCAACAACAACTGGTAGATAAGAGGCCCTCATGGATGCAAAGAAACCTATCAGTCCCGCCGTCCTGATCGGGTCGATTGTCGCGGTGCTCTGCCTGGTGGGCGTGATCGCTGTCAGGAGCTTCACGGGCGACGCCGCTGCGAGTGGCCCAAGCGGGGAAGCGGTGCGGACCGTGGCCCCCGTGGAGCAGCGGTATCCGGACGGGACGGTGGTTCCCTACAACGCCGCTCCCAGCGGGGCCGTCCCCGGCGACCCCTCCAGCATCAAGCGCTAGCCACGCGATCAAGGGGAGGCTGCCGGTTCTCTGGCAGCCTCCCTCGTTGAGGAGTTCCGCATGAAGTCACTTCCGATCCCCGTAGCGCTCAGCCTGCTATGCTCCCTCGCTGTGCAGGCGAGTGCCGAACCGCCCGTCACGAAAGCTGCTCCCGGGAAGCTCAATCAGCGCAAGATCCCAGGCTTCGCTCTGAAGAAGTCGGCCTTTGCTTCGGGCCGCGTCACGGAGCTTTGGGAACGAGCCACGGATAAGGCGCAGCTTCGGATCGAAGTCGTTCCGAAGGCGGGCTCAGCCACCGTGGACGCCCGCCTGAAGTCCGTCAACGCCAAGCTCCCCAAGGATGGCCGCGGTTCCGAGGAGCTGCTCTACCTCTTCGAGACCAGCGATGCTGCGAAGGGGTGGACCAACTACCGTGGGACGACCAACTTCCCGTTCAAGACCTACCGTTACTGGAAGCTGCAGGACGGCACCCTGGTCCTAGCGGATTTCACCTTCACCGGGTCGAAGCCAAGCCTGGACCGTGCCCGAGAGGCGTTCGTAACCTCGAAGAAGGCCGCCGACGGCACGCTGAAAGCTCTGCAAGGCTCCTGACCCGAATTCGATTGTGAAACTCGTCTCGTCCGTCGCTAGGCGGTACCTCTTGCGCTCGGGTCGGGGAGCTGAGCGGGACGTTCAAATGGATCCCGTACAGCTTCCTCGTCCCTGCACTGCCAAGGGAGGCCATAGCCTCCCTTGGCAGTGCAGGTAAGCACGTGCGGACCGGGTACATCTGGATTCCCGAAGTGCACGGATACCTCGCGCGGGACGGATGCCGTCGAGAATGACGACCGGTGGGTTGCGGCGGAGCGGCGTGCTATCAACGGTTTCATGGATGTGGGCGCCGGGAGGGAATGACGGCTTCCGGTTATGTGGCCTCGGATCGAAGCCGGCTCCCGTGCGTAACCTTAGACCATCGTTTGAGTCCTATCCGGCAGGAGGACCGAACAGATGAAACGAGAGATCGCAGGAGGAATGGCCGGTGCCGCGTTGCTGGCCGGTGGCATGCTCCTCTTCCGCGGGGAGCGTGCCTCGGCGCAGCTCGCCGGACCGGAGGCGAAGCCCCGGACCGTCACCGCGCAGGGAACCGCCACGGTCACGGCCCAGCCGGACTCGGCGCGCCTCTTCTTCCAGATCGTCACCTCCGCATCCACGGTGGCGGAGGCACGCAGCCGCAACGCCGTGCAGATGGCGAAGGTGCGGACCGCCCTCACCGGCCTCCGCATCCCGGAGTTGAAGACCAAGTCGTCCGACCTCGACATCAACCCGATCTACGTGGGCGGCTCCCCCACTGCCGCGCCGAAGCTCTCCGGCTTCAAGGTGATCCACACCTTCACCGTCCGCATGAAGCACCAGATGGAGCACTCTGGGCCGGAGAAGCTCAGCGAGTGGGCCGGCAAGGTCCTGGACACCGCCACCAACGCCGGCGTCAACTCTGTCCAGGGCGTCAGCTTCTTCCTGGAGGACGACCGTGAAGTCCGCCGCAAGGCGCTGGAACTGGCAGTGACGGACGCACTGGACAACGCCCGAGCGCTAGCGCGGGGCGCGGCCCGCAACGTGACTGGCCCGATCGAGATCCAAGGCACGCCCGGCTACGGGTTCGAGCAATCTCAGATGCTCAACACCGCGCAGGTAGCCCGTGGCGGCGGCGAGGGCTCCTCGCTGGTGGCGGGCGACCTCCAGGTCACCTGCAACGCCACGGTCGTCTGCGGCTTTTAGGCGACAATGCTTGGCTGGCGCGCCTCCCGCCGGGCCGCTTCCCGATAAATGGCCAAATCAGGGTGAACTCTACCGACGGAGGTGGAATCCCGAGGTGTGTCACCTCCGGTGCGGCTCGGCGGAGCCTCGCCCTCCCGGGTGTGTCCGGCGTCGGGAAGGAACCTGGCTCGGCTTGATCGGGACTCTTGGGCCTCGCTGGGATGGGGCCCCCGCACATCTGCAACCAAGGGTGCGGAGCCTCCCCGGGAGGGCGAGGCTCCGCCGAGCCGCAACCGAAGGCGCGAGGCTCTCTCCCCTGCACGCCCCTCGTAAACTGAGACGATCCCATGCGGCACCGCACGCAACCGTATCAGGGCGAGCCTGGCGACCTTTAACAAAAGGACCCGTGCGAGGATGTTTCCATCGTCGCACGGGTCCATCAAGAGGGGGAAATCGCTCTCCGCCGATTAGATTCGGCTTTTACGCGGCCATCGCGTGGCCATCCGCGAGGTGCTCGCGGAGCTGGCGGAAGATCGCCTTCTCTCGGCTGTAGACCCCTTGCCGGGTCAGGCCCAGGTCCTTGGCAATCTCCTGCACGTTCTCGCCTTCCAGGTAGTGCCGCTTGATGAGCTGCCGCTGCTCCGGCGCGAGCTTGTCGAGCGCCGCCGCGAGAGCCACGCCCCGCTCTGTCTCTAGCATCTCCTGGACCACGTCCTCGTCTGCGGGAAGCTGGTCCACAAACCGGTCCTCGCCCTCGCCGTACTGGCCGCTGATCAAAGCGTCCAGGCTGACCGTGGCCTGCTCCCGGTCCGGCCGCCACTCGCGGTTTACGCCGCGGATGATCATCCGCTCGATGGCGCGGCACGCGAGGGTGGAGAAGCTGACCCCCCGCGTCTCGTCGAACGCGCGGGCAGCATTCACCAGGCCCATCATTCCCCAGCTCACCAGGTCATCCCGCTCCATCGTGCCCACATAGAAGCGCTTCAGGTAACGGTTCACCATATAGTCAACCAGCTTGCGGTTGTTGTTCACAAGCCGGGCAATTTCAGCATCGGATCTCAGTGTCTGCATCGTTCCTGCCCCTCATTGGAGCTTGCCCGCCCGGATAGCGGCGGGTTGGCTTTACTTCATCGACATCCAGAGTATACAGCTTGTGGTATCAAAAGTAAAGTGCTAGCGTGTGGCCTGCACCACATCGATGCAGGTAATTGCGTGCTTCGCCTAGGACTGGTAAGAATAGAGAACGAAGGAGAAGGTTCCATGTCACTCGCATCCGCAAAAGATGCGCCATCCGCTGACGAAGCATCGCCCGCACGCCCTGCTGCCCTGGCCGCAGCACTGCTGGAGCGCAATGCGCCACCCCAGGCCGAGGCCGGTGCGTCTCGGCTCCTGAACGTCTACTGCCCCGTGGCTGCGACCATGGACCTTCTCAACGGCAAGTGGACCCTCCACATCCTCCGTGAGCTGATGGACGGCCGGAAGCGCTTCAATGAGCTGGCCCGCGCCATCGGCACCGTAAGCAGCCGCACCCTCTGCAGCCGCCTCCGTGCGCTGGAAGAGCAGGGCATCCTCACCCGCGAGGTCAAGAACACCATCCCGCCGTGGGTTGAGTACGACCTTACCGAAAAAGGTCGCGCTCTTAACCATGTAATTGACGGCGTGGTCGAATGGGCCACCGTCTACATGGCCGACGCCGTCTACGAGTGCCGCACTCAGCGCCAGGTTGTCCCCGACTGCTGCGAGTAGCCCACCGCGGACCGCATCGCGTGACCGCGTCGGGGAGATGTGTCTCGGCGGTCAGGCGATGGTCGCCGCCAGGCCCCAAACGACCTGGCGGACATGCGTGCCTCTGCGGCTACGCCGGGACCTTCGCGAAGGACGCTCCCATTCCCATCATTGCGTAGAGGGGCTGGGTCGGCGCAATCCAGACGGTTCCGGTGCCGCGGAAAGTCTGAAGCAGACCCTCGCCGCTGGTGACGGCGCCCATCAGGCTGTTGGACGCCTTCTCCACCGTGAACTGCACCTCCCCGGTGCGCAGCAACGCGAAGGAGCCGTCCACCTGCAGCGTCTCGTTCTCCAGCGTGACCGGCACAATCTCGCTGCGTGGCACGGGGATGCGTAGCACGACCACGCCCACGCCGCTCACCTTGGTCTGGTAGCGGCCCTCGCCGCCGGCCACGCGGGCGGAGAAGCTCTCCACCTTGTGGGCCTCCACCTTCACGCTGTCCTCGCACGCGGCGAAGAGGCCCTGGTCCGCGAAGATCGTCTCGCCCTTCAGTTCCATCAGCCAATAGTGGCCGAAGGTCGGCTCCAGGTAGAGTTCGCCGACGCCTTTGTACATCGGCTTGAACATCGTCTCGCCGGTCCTTGCTGCTGCCAGCGCGCCCTTCATCAGGCCGCCGAGCCCGCCGCCCATGCCGGTGTTGCTCTCCATCGAAATCTGGCCCTTCATGAACTGCAGCGCCCCCGGCTCCGTCCGCACCGCGTCGTTCGCTAGCCGGATGCGGAGCTGGCGCATGCGGACGCCCGCCCGATTCAGGGTGTAGAGCCGCTCCGCGACGCCGAACGGCTCCGTGCCCGCCAGCGGCTGGTACTCAAGCAGCTCGAAGGTCGTCTGCCCGCGGGTGATGCTCTCGGTGACGGTGAAGGGAAGGGTGCCGGCCACGGGTTCCATGAGATGCTCCGATCAGTAGCGTGGGGTGTTGGTTGAAGGTCACGGTCGGCTGACAGTAGGGCACCGAATCGTCGCACTCCTCCAAGCGACGAGCGCGGTAAGCCACCCTGTGAGGCATTTCTCAAGCGAGACGGCTGAATGCGAAGTGCGGACGTGCGGCCTTACGGTGCGCACGGGCGAGAGGTTGGCGAACGGCAATGCCCGGCATCGGCTGAACCCGACGCCTACTCACACGAACCCCGCTCTGCGGGCTCGAGGCAGTTGGGGCCTTTCGAGGACCGTGCCCGCTGGGAGCATACAGACCTAGCTTGACTGACTGCTTTGCGTCCCGTCGCCGCATGACCTCGACGGCGGTCGTTTTGGGCGTGGAAACCCGTCTCATTCGGGGGTCCAGCTGTATCCGGCCTGGGCGTGGGATTCGCTCCATCAGGTGGTTTACGGCCGATGGGGTCGCTGCCCCGGTGCGGTACGGGCGTGCCTGGACCCCCGCAAATCACGAGCGCCTTCGCAGTAAGGTTGCCAGGCGAGGGTGACGGAGTTTCCGAAAGCAGGAATCCTGCTCCTTGTTACCTGGACCTCTTCACCTACTTTCGGCGATCTCACCCGACGGTGATGCGCTGCCCCTTCTCCTTCTGATGTGCCTGTATCCCTCGCTTCAGCGCACAGGCATCGCGTCCGAGCGTGGAAATGGGACAGGACATCCCTAGGCCTGGCGGTGAACCTGTGACCGCTGAGAACGGCTCGCGCATGGGAAGCTTGGCCGCCACGCAGGTACTGAAAGGCAAATGGACGCAACGATGAAGCTGGTGCATTACTGGCTGCCCGGTCAGGGCGGCGCGTGGGGAGTTGCTGATGCCGAGGGTGCGCTGAGGCAGGTCGGGACGGACGCGGGGAGCGGCGGAGCCTTCCTCGCCGCGCTGCTTCAGTGGCCCGATCCCATCGCCGTGCTCCGATCCGCCGCCGCAGCCGGCAGCGAGGGACCCTCACTCGACATGCTCCAGGACGCGCCGCCGGACCCCCATCGTCCGCACCTGCTCGCCCCGCTGGATCTCCAGGAAGTCTGGGCGGCGGGAGTGACCTACCTGCGCAGCAAGATCGCGCGCATGGAAGAGTCGGAGGGTGCGGCGCGGTTCTACGACCTCATCTACGACGCCGACCGTCCCGAGCTTTTCTTCAAGGGAACCGCCTCCCGCGTCTCCGGCCCCGGGGCGCCGGTCCGGATTCGGGAGGACGCGCGCTGGAACGTGCCGGAGCCGGAGGTCGCGCTGCTCCTCACGCCGGCCATGCGGATTGTGGGCTACACCGTCTGCAACGACGTCAGCAGCCGGGACATCGAGGGGGAAAATCCCCTTTACCTGCCCCAGGCAAAGGTCTACCGCCAGTGCTGCGGCCTCGGACCGGTCATCCTGCTGGAGGAAGAGCCTCGCGATCACCGTGAGTTCGAAGTCCGCCTCGATATCACGCGCGGCGGATCGGTCGCCTTTGAAGGGAAGACGAGCACCAGCCAGATGAAGCGCACCTTCGCGGACCTTGCCGGGTGGCTGGGCAAGGACAACGTCTTCGCGCAGGGCGCCTTCCTGAGCACCGGCACCGGCCTTGTTCCGGGCGACGAGTTCACGCTCCAGGCAGGCGACCGGGTTGATATCACAGTCGAAGGCGTGGGCACGCTCTCCAACCCCGTGGTGCAGGGCTAATGAGCGCCCTCGACCCAGGCTTCGATCCGATCCCGAAGCTCCGCGAGCTGCACCGGCGGATGCTGGTCGGTCTGCGGGATCAGCTCCTCAACTCTACGCCGGAGCAGTCCGCCGCCATCACCGGCGTGCAGGGCGGGGACGTGGTCTACCAGATCGACCAGAAGGGCGAAGAGATCCTGGTCGAGTACTGCGACGAGTGGTGCCGTGAGTCGCCCTTCCTCCTGATCGCCGAGGGGGTCACCGAGAGCGGGGAGCGCATGTTCCCCGCCGATGCCGACCCGGCCACCGCCCGGTTCCGGTTGATTGTCGACCCGATCGACGGCACCCGTGGGCTGATGTATCAGAAGCGGAGCGCCTGGATTCTCTCCGGCGTGGCGCCGAACCGTGGCCCGGCCACCGGCCTCCGGGACCTCAACTGGGCGGTCATGACAGAGATCCCCACCTCCCGTGCCGCCCTCGCGGACCAGCTCTGGGCGACGGTCGGCGGCGGCGCGCACGGCGTCACCCTGGACTACCGCAGCCCTGACTTGGTGGAGCTGGGCCCCGCCCGCATCGCCCCCAGCGGTGCCACCGACCTCCGTCACGGCTTCGCCTGCATCGCCAAGTACTTTCCCGGCGGCAAGGAGCTGACCGCGCGGCTGGAGGAGGCGCTCTTCCACGAGCTTCTTGGCCCACCGGAAGCCGGCATCCCCCAGGTCTTCGACGACGAGTACATCTCCAGCGGCGGACAGCTCTACGAGATCCTGGCTGGCCACGACCGCTTCATCGCCGACCTACGGCCCCTAATTCTGCCGCGCGCCTGCCCCACGGAGGGTGCCCCGCGCCTCTGCGCCCACCCCTACGACCTCTGCACGGAGCTGATCGCACGGGAGGCGGGCGTCATCGTCACCGGCCCCTCGGGCGAGCGCCTAGATGCCCCGCTCTCAGTGCATGACAACGTGGCCTGGATCGCCTACGCCAACGAGACGCTCCACCGCCAGATCGAGCCGGTCCTCCAGCGGCTCCTCCAACAGTTCCAGCTCACGCAATCGCAGAACTAGCCTCATCGACTTCGGAGAGTGAGTTATGGCCAGGGTCAAGAAAGCCGTCATCACCGCCGCCGGGATGGGAACGCGGCACTATCCCACCACGCAGACCTTGCAGAAGGAGATGATGCCGCTGGTGGACCGGGACGGAACCACCAAGCCGACCATCCAGATCATCATGGAGGAGGCGCGGGAGAGCGGCATTGAGGAGTTCTGCCTCGTCATCTCCCCGCACACGGAGGCGCAGTTCCGCAACCATTTCCGCGGCATGCGCCCGGAGCAGGAGCCGTTCCTGAAGGGCAAGTCGTGGGCCCTGGATGAGGCCGACAAGCTTAAGGACCTGGGCGACCGGATCACCTACGTGGTGCAGGAGAAGCAGGAGGGCTACGGCCACGCCGTCTACTGCTCCCGCGAGTTCGTGGGGGACGACCCGTTCCTCCTCCTCCTCGGGGACCACGTCTTCATCTCCGGCACCAAGAAGCCCTGCTCCCGCCAGGTGATCGATGTCTTCCAGGAGCAGGAGGCCCCCGTCTCCGGCGTCCTGCGGACCAGCGAGGACCTCTTGCACCTCTTCGGCACCCTCACCGGCCGGCGCATCAGCACCGACCCTGATGCCTACGAGGTCTCGCTGATCAAGGAGAAGCCGACTCTCGAGTTCGCGGAGGAGCACCTGCGGACGCACGGTCTTCCGCGCGGGGAGTACCTCTGCTTCTTTGGTGCCCACGTCTTCCCGCCCGCCATCTTCGACTGCATCCAGTACCACATCCAGAACAACATTCGTGAGCGCGGCGAGATCCAGCTCACCAATGCGCAGGAGTTGCTCCGCACCCAGGGCCGCTACCTCGCCGCAAGCGTCGACGGGGAGCGGTACGACATGGGCGTCCCCTTTGGCTTGATCCAGACCCAGCTCGCCCTTGCCCTCAACTCGCCGACTCGCCGCCGCGTCCTCGCGTGCCTGCCCAACCTGCTGACCCTGAGCGACCTGGAAAACCTACGGTAGTGCTTGGCGATGGAGAGCTGCTCCGGTCAGAGCGAATGGGAGAGTGGGAGAATGGGAGTGTGGGGGTTGTCTTCGAAGACTCTGTGTCTAACGCCCGGCCTTCCCTGCATCCTCTGTGTCCGCTCTGTGCCTTCTGTGTCCTTCTGTGTCTAATGCTTGGATGACCCCCTTGGAGCCCGCCGATGCCGCTTTTACCGAATGAACTCAAGCCCCACCTAGCCGGGGTCTTCGGGTTCCCTGTCACGCCGTTCCATGCGGACGGCTCGCTCAACCTCGAGGCCTTCATCCGACACGTCCGCTGGATGAAGGGCACCGGCGTCCATGCCATCTTCGTCTGCGCGGGGACCGGCGAGTTCTTCAACCTGGCCCTGGATGAGTTCCGGGAAGCGGTCAGCGCGGCAGTAGAGGAAGTCGGCGGCGCGCTGCCCGTTTTGGCCGGCTGCGGTTACAGCACTCCCCTCGCCATCCAGTTCGCGCGGGCGGCGGAGGAAGCTGGTGCGGATGGACTCCTGCTGCTGCCGCCCTACCTGGTGCAGCCGGAGCAGGAGGGCCTCTACCGCCATGTCCGCGCCGTGGCGGACGCCACCGGCTTGGGCCTGCTGCTCTACCATCGCGACAACGCTCTCTACTCCGTGGAGACTGTGACGCGGCTGGCGGAGCTTCCAACCGTCGTCGGGTTCAAGGATGGTCACGGCAACCTGGAGCAGTTTGGCCGAACCGTACTTGCGGTGGGGGACCGCCTCGCTTACATGAACGGAATGCCGACGGCGGAGATGACCTACCCCTCGTTCCACGCGCTCGGCTGCCGCGGGTACTCCTCGGCGCTCTCCAACTTCGCGCCGCACGTCACGCTCAAGTTCCACGCCGCCGTCGAGAGCGGGGACATCCAGGTCCAGCGCGAGATCCTGAGCCGCGTGATCGAGCCGATCCTTCGGGTGCGTGACCTCCGTAAGGGATACGCCGTGTCCTACGTGAAGGCCGCCGTCAACCTGCTGGGCAAGCTGGGACCGAACGGTGCTGGACCGGTGCGCGCCCCCCTGACAGACCTCCCGGAAGAGCATCTAACGCTCCTCAAGAAGGTGCTGGACGACCTCTTCCACCACTACCCGGACCCGGAGCGTTCCTAGTGCCTCGCTTCCTGACTCTCGCCCTGGCAGTCGCCGCGAGCCTCTCCGTCGCCCCCGTGCTCGCGCAGAGTACGGGGAAGGCTCCCGTGAAGCAATTCTGTCCGGTCGATGGAAAGACGGTGGCCGTCACGCCGCAGTCGGTCTCCGTGCAGATCAACGGCGCTCCGCGCTACTTCTGCGAGGCGGGGTGCCGGACGCGGTTCCAGGTCTGGCCAGAGAAGTACCTGCGCGACACCGTCTCGCAGTGCCCCGTGCAGCCCAACTTCAAGGCCTTCATCCAGCTCTCCCGCCGCGCTGAGCTGAACAACGGCCTCTACTACCTCTGCTGCGATCCGTGCGTCGGCTGGATTCGCGACAAGCCGTGGCTCTACGTGAAGGAGCTGCGCGACCCGGTGAGCGCGAAGCCGTTCCCCCTCACCGACAAGTCGCCCCGCAGCGACGTCAAGGGTCAGCTCTACTTCTTCGAAAGCACGGAGAGCAAGGCGCAGTTCGACCTTGACCCCTCCCGCTACGTGGTCGCCTACCGCCGATAGCCGCCGCCCGGGCTGGCCCGCCAGCACTACCAATGGTGTAGGGATGCTCGCTGCGATCTCTGATCATCCGACGGAACGTGACAGCATCAAACAACCCGGTCCGATATCCATGAAGCAGGCAAGGACCTCACTTCAGAGTCCGTCGGTCAGCTGAGGGTCTTGCAGGTCCACGGAATCGCGGATGGTCGGGTGGGCCACCTCGCTCTCGGCAGTAAGGACATATCAGCGGGCCAGAAGTAACGGGTTCAATCCATCCCCCCTTCCGAACTTGGCGACCGCAGCACTGGCACGGATGGGGATCGAAGGCCACCGTGCGAGGTGAGCCAATCGCTGTTGGCCGCTGGGGACCACCTCGCTCTCGGCAGTAGGGACATATCAATGGACCAATCGTAACTGGCTCAATCCATCCTCGCTTCCGAACTTGGCGACCGCAGCACCGACACGGATGGGGATCCAGATCAGTCGGTGGTTCGGGCCCATCGGCCGAAGGGGGTGGTGCTGGCGAAACGGAGACGAGCAACTCTACTGGAGAAGCATCTTCGCTATGAGTATCCAGCCGTGGTGGGCATTGACGATCCAGGATGTCAAGGTATGTGCCTGATTCGTACCAATTTTTGATCTCCACCGCTCTGGCAACGGACCACGGATGTGTCTCCGGCAGCATCGAGTAGATGTGAGCCGCCTTGTCGAGAATTCCAAGTTCATCGAACTTCAAATCCTTCCCTTGCTCCAGAAACTCTTGAACGGGTGGGTTGCCGTACTGTGAACGTGGCAAGCCTGAAAGCTTCAACAGAGCTGTTATTGCCGGATCCAAATGCTGGCAGGCGAGTAAACCTGCCCTATCACTGGAAAACTCAGAATACCGCGACCAAGCATGAAGCGAAGCTTTGAATGCGCCTGTTAGAATTGCCGCCATGTTACCGCTGAAATAGTCTCCTACACGCAATACCTCAATGGCGGCTCTGCCGAACATCGCATGTTCACTCTTGATATGACCAAGTTCGTGACCGATAACAAAAATCAGCTCGTCATCAGTGAACGCATCGACGAGCGCACTTGAAAGTACTATTAAAGGCGAAGCGATTCCAGCAGCGTACGCGTTGATTTCAGCTGAGCACTCGATGAAGATTCTGGGTGGGTCCTCAATGTCAAGCGCGTTGCAAGCTTCCCGGAATGCAGTGTGAACACTTGGAACGGACCGATCTGTAACCCTGAGGCAGCTACCCATCGTTCGCAGGTTGAGAATTCGATCTGCCCCAATCTCATTTAGCCTCTTGATAAAGGTGCGCATTGGTGGGAGCGCTCGAAGAGAAGACATTGAATTCCGGTCCCACGGGTGTTCGTAGTCCGTGAACTTCAATTCAGTGATGCTTCTTCGAGGTTGAGGCGCGGTGACGGGTGTGATTGCGGTTGACATTTCACTCCAGTAAGGTGCGAGCCAGCGAAGACGCAGGAACTCGAGGCGGCTAAGACTGGCGGAAAAGGCTGCTCAGAAACCAGATACAGACTGCAAGAATTACAAGGACTCCAGCACAGATGACTGCACACCCGATGCCGAGTTCCGTGAAAAATCGCCCAGGTGCCGTAACTAACCGTGCTCCCACGGATACAAACCGCAACTTGTCGCCCACGTCTCGTCGGCCAAAGGCGTCGGCTGAACGTGCGGCAGAAGAGATGAGGTCTCCACGTTCATCACGGCGGGTCACTGGTCGCGTCGATCCGGTGATTCTTCCATCACGTGATAGCTCACAGTGGTAGCACGCGGTGCTCGGATGTGGGTTGATTGTTTGACAACGCGTGCATGTCCAGATCGTATTGGTAGGCATCCATGCTCCAACGGTGGCGCGTTCGTGTTCTATCAGTTCCAGATTACGCTTGCAGGCGCGTTCTTCCTCGTTGCTCAACCTAGTGTTTGCCTCCTGCTTGGTAACTCGGTCTGTGAACTCCTCATCATGTGGCAGTGAATACTCCACTGACCTTATGTTTGCTGGAGGGGCGATTAGCCGGCTGGAGCAGAAGAGTTCCTGGATTTGCCGATGAGTCTTATGACCTACGACGTAATCGTGGCGGGGGGTGGCGTGGCAGGGGCTTGCGCGGCGCTCCACCTCAGCCGCTCGCGTCGGGTGCTGCTGTTGGACGCGTGCCGGGAGGGGTCAGAGGCGTCCGGTCCGGCGGCGGGGCTGGTGAACCCGCTCATGGCGCAGCGGGCGCGGCCCGTCTGGCGCATGGAGGAGGCCCTGGACGCGCTGCACGCCACCCTGGACATCGCCGGGGCGGCGGAGCTGTTCAGAGCCGGAGGGGTGCTGCGCCCAGCAGCCGACGTGGCCCAGGCCGCCCACTTCCGACAGGCGGCGGAAGCTCATCCTTCGCACGGCGAATGGGTCGCGTCGGAGGAGAGTGAGGAGCGATACCCGGCGGTCCGGGCACCTTTCGGGGCGCTGCTCGTGCGGACGGGCGGCGCGCTGCCGTTCCAGGAGCTGATCCGCCGGCTCACGGCGGCGGCGGTCCGGAATGGGGCCGAGGTCCGGAAGGGCGCGGTGGTCACGGGATTTGAAGAAGCGGATGCGAGCGGGTGGGTGGAGGTGGAGTCAGAGGCTCGGGCCGAGCGAGTTCACGGGAAGTATGTCGTTCTGGCGCTGGGTGGCGGGTGGGCCGGGCATCCGGAGCTGCGGGAGCTGGGACTTCACAGCGTGAAGGGGCAGACGGTTGAGGTGCGTCCGGCGGGTGGGCTGGACCTGTCCGGGGTCCCTCACCTGGCGGGCACCGGCTACGTGGTGTCGGGTGGGGCGACCCTGGTGCTGGGAAGCTCGTACGAGCATGTGTTCAGCGACCTGCGGCCATCGCCAGAGCGGACGGCGGAGATTGTAGCCAAGGTGGCGCACATGCTGCCACTGGTGAGCGGGGCGGAGGTGGTGGCTGAATGGGCGGGAGTGCGGGTGACGGTGCCGGGGGCGCGGCTGCCCATGGTCGGACCCTTGCCCAACCGAAAGCGGGTGTGGGTGCTGACGGGGCTTGGGTCCAAGGGGCTGCTGATGGCACCGCTGCTGGCGCGGGAGCTGGCAGGATACCTGGAGAACCCGGAGCGAATCCCCGCCGAGATCCGGGTGCGCAGCAAAGCCTAGAAGAGAGGCGAGTGGGCGAATGGGGGAATGGGCGAAGAGCGAGCGAGGATAGCCACCCCGGCGGCCGTCTCCCACTCTCCCATTCTCCCTCTCTCCCATTCGCAACTACCAAAGGTCAGGCGACAGCGTCGGCTTCCAGGTGGGGTCCGTCCTCTTCGGAGAGGATCGTGCGCACGATGGCGTCCAGGCTGTTGAGGCGGCACCGCGCGTTCGACCACCCGTCGGCGCTGAAGCCGTCCTGGTCCACCTCCAGCAAGCCTTCGTCGCGGAGGAGCATGAGCCAGGCGCTGTGGACCCCACTCGGCGTGCGGTCATCGCCCAGGGCGTGAAGCTCCTGCTCCAGCGTCTGGATCGGAACCCAGGTGCGGTAGCGCTGGTGGTACTCGGTGACGCGGACAATCTGGTTCCGAGCCTTCAGCGTCTCCTGGACAAAGGGGTCTTCCCGCTTCAGGCGGCACCCGGTGGTAAAGTGCTCCTTGCGCGGGTTGGGGTAGCTCTCCGTGACCACCGCGCCCAGGTTCTGGAGCCCCTGTAGAACTTCCTGAAGCTCATCGCGACCCATCCCGGTGAGCGCCCGCCGAAGAGCGCTCATCGCCATCCACGGCTTCCGGTTGCGCCGCGTGAAGTGGTCGATGGCGAGGATGGCCCGCTCCGCCGCCAGCCTCCGTCCCTCGGCGGCTTGCGTCAGCACCGTGCGGCAGAGGGGATGCTCTTCGTTCAGGCGGAGCGCGGTGACCGGGTAGTCCGGGTTCTCAAGATTGCGCTCCTTGGTCATCCGCAGCACGCCGTCCCGCACCAGATAGTTGAGCCACTCATCTACCGCCGTCTCATCCAGCCCGAAGGGGGGTCCGCCCAGCCACTGCTCCCGCAACAGGACGCCGCGCAGCAGCTTGAAGCTGACCCAGGGCATTTTCTGGAGCATCTGCCGGAGCAGGCGAATGCCGCTCTCTGGGACATCCAGCGCCGCGGCGGTGACCGGGTGGGAGGGGTTGAGGCGGCACATCGCGACCCGCAGGGTGGGATCGGTGCGGTGCGCCTCGTGCGTGACGGAGAGCATGCCCTCCGTCTGCGCGCGGTTCAGCCAGAGCTGCGCCTGCGCCGGCGTTGGCCCGAACTCCTCGTCCTCCGCCAGGAGGGTCGCCAGCTTCCGGTAGGGAATCTTTCGCCACCGGTTGCCGCGCAGATGGTACTCCACCCGGTAGACCAGGCGCACCCACGCCGTCAACTGGGACCCGATGGGGATGGAGCCGCCCGGAAGCTCTGGCACTGGATGCGGGGCCTGATCCACGTAGGGCCGGAGCGTGTTGGCGGGCCGTTCCACGATGCTCAACGGGACCGGTTGGACGGTCTGGACCGTCTGGATCGCCTGGATTGGTAGATGGGGCGTCGCGTTGCTGAGGTCGAGCAGCACCTCCAGCACCTGCGAGGTGTCGAACTCCGACTTCGCATCAATGGGGTGATGGTCCTGGCGCGGCTGCCAGTGGACGGTGCGGATGCCGGCCGCGCGCGCCTGGGCCGCCATGCTCTCCAGCCAGGGGGCGTCGCTGACCAGGACCCAGGTCCGCGGACCCAGCGGATCCCCGAGTGCGCGGCGGAGGTCTTCGCAGAGGGCGTCCTCAGCAGCTTCAGCGCTCTCGTCGGACGGGGAGGAGAGAGTTGCGGGGATGGATGCTGATTGATGGCCCGCGAAGTCGACCGCCGGCCCGCTTTCCCACGGCCCGTAGAGCCGCGCTTGAACCACGCTTCCCACCAACTCGGCGCGCTGCCGGACGCGTCCCAGCACTTCGCGGGGGCTGATGCTGGGATGGCCGGAGCGGAACACGCGGCTCAGGCAGTCCCAGTCGACAAAGAGGCCGACCGGCTGCGCGGTGTCGAGGTGGAGCGCGTCGGCTATGGAACGCACTTCAGCCGAGGCACGCGGACCCACCCTGCCGGGGATGAGAATCCCCGCATCGTCGCACATCTCGAGCTGGTTCTGAATGGCGTGGGCCCGCTGCTCCTCCATCGCGAACACCACGTGCCGCGAGGCTTCCAGAGGGACGGACAGGAGCGCGTTTGGCTGGTCCGGGCGCTCCGCCAGCAGGCTGAAGCCCCACTGCTCGAAGGCGCGCGCCGCAGAACGATCAGCTCCGGGATAGACCCACGCCTTCGACCCTCTGTCAGTCACGCTCCCTGGCGCGCTGTCAGACGCGAGGTATCGATGCCAGAGCGCGTGCGCCACCGTGGGCGCGGACCTCGCGAGTCCGGCCTCGTCGCCCTGAAAATCGGGCCAGCTCACGATGACGAGACAAGGCGACATACGGACGAGGCTCTATGCGCGCTTTCGTCCCGCATTCGGGAGGGCGGCGACGAATACAAATAGGTGAAGGCCGGAGAGCCGCGCAAGAGCGGGCCGACGCTTCGGGAATAAAGCGGTAGCGAATAGATCATGTTCGCTGCGAAGGGAGCGATCCCCTGCCCTACGATTCTACCGCAGCACGGCCACCCGGCCAGCACCGGCTCCACTAGCCGCCCAACAGGCAGGCACCAACCCATTCGTAGCCTGATTGGACCCGTTGGACTTCATCATCCTGCTTCAAGGACGGATGTCCTTGCGGCGTCCTCGGTAGGGGTATGACACTGTTCCGAATCGTCGGCGACGGAGGTTGCGTCGGCTTCGCGAAGGACGCAACGGTTGGCGGGAGCGGCGGCACGTGGCGGCGAGCGCGCCCTACACGGGGGCCGGGGGGCCGGAGGGATACGGCGATGCATGCGTTCGGGTCATGGAAGTGAAACCTCGCCCCATCTCTCCCTCGCTCCCTCGCAACAAACTACGGCGTTCGGCGGTCACAAGAAATGGGGTGCCCGCTCGTTTGCGGAGCGGGGGCTCGCGGAGCTATGATGGGGTAGGTAACTCTTTGGCTGCACGGCGATTTCGCTGACTGGCTAGCGCTGACTGGTTGGCGCTGGCTGACTGGCGCTGGCTGGGGCCGGATCTGGGCAACGACGGGAGGCAAGTGATGCGATGCCTGAACTGCGGCGCGGCCTTGACGGCGGGTAGCCGCTTCTGCAACGGATGCGGCGCGGCCGTCGCTCCCCCTCCGGGCACGGGGGCCGCTGCTGCGCAGCCTCCCGCAAACCCTAACCAAACTCAGATGTACGGTCAGGCTCCGGCGGCTGGCTATTCCTCAGGTCCGCAGCAGACCGGGCAGTACCGCAACCTGGGCGGCGGACCGGCTCCCGCTTATCAACCAACCGTGGCGCAAGCCCCCGACAAGAAGCCAGTGATGCTGCTGGCAGCGCTGCTGAGCTTGATTGTGGCGGTGGTAGCGGTGGCGGGCCTCGCTATCAGCGGCCGACTGAAGAATCCGGTGGTCGGCAGCCAGTCTGCGAAGCTCCCGACCGGACCGGGTGTGCAGATGGCGCAGGGCACCGCCGCTCCTGCGGGTCCCGGGGTGCTCGGCACCACGCCCGGCTCTCCCGCGCCCGGCGCTCCCATCACCGGGACCACCCCCAAAGATGATGGCATGGCCCCACCGGTCACCGTCAGCGGCGGAAATGGATCGCCGCAGGGTCCTTCGGTCGTGACCTCCCAGGGCGGCCCCGCCACTCCGCTCGGCCCCAACCCGATTGCCTCGCCCCAGCCTGCGCCGCCAAGAGCTCCCGCAGTCACCGGCAGTCCCAACCAGCCCGCGCCCGTTCCCCAGGCCCCGCCCGCTCCGCCGAACAACGCGGACTTCGATCTCTATTTGCGGTGGCTCCGCTACGTGGAGAACGAGCGGGGAACGCTCCGGGCGCAAGGCGAGACCACCAGCTTCCGCCTCATTGAGGGCTTCTACCAGACCGCCCTCGGCCTCGCGGACCCGGACGCCAACGACGCGATGATCCAGCAGCAGTTCAACGCGCAGTTGCAGCAGACGCTGAACCTGACGCTGAACTCCATCCGGGCCTTCCGGGCCAACATTACGCGGACCAAGCCGTTTGTGCCTGCGGACTGCCGCGCACTTGACGCGTACTACCTGCGGGCGGTGGACCTGGAGGGCCAGCAGACGGCCCTGCTGATGGACGCTCTAATGCGCAAGGATATCGGTCGGATCAAATCCATTGGCCGCTCCGGCGTGGCCAGCATCGACCAGAACCTCGGCATGTCGAACCGCGAGCTGGAGCGCGTCTATCAGCAGCGCGGCTTGAACCAGCAGTTCCGCATCCAGACTGGCGGCAACTCCTCTATGCTCGGCGGTATGATCGGTCTCGGCGGGATGTAGCCCGGAGCCGGGAACGGATCGCGATTGAACGACCGCTCATCGCTGTCTCCCACTCACGCTCTCACCCTCTCCACCATTCGTTACCATCAGTAGTCGCTCAAACGACCCGCTAGAGAAGGGTGCGCAGTATGAGACGCCCGCGTCAACGCCGTTATCAAACCAATCAGCTACTGGTCGAGAACCGCCGGCCCCCCGTCCAGGGGGTCGGCATTGCCGTGGTTCTGACGGTGACCGCCGTGGGTCTCGGGTTCATGCTCGCGCTGATGCCGGGAGAAGACTCGGGCTTTGCCGGTTGGATGACGCCCACCCGCGCCACCGGGATCGGGATTCCGCGCAGCCCAGGTGGGACCCCCGTGCTTCTTGCGGGCGGCCCCCGACTCAAGCCGGTCAAGACAATCAACCCGGCGAGCGTGGGGTTGGACGATCCGATTAACGGTCCCTCCAACCCGCCGATGTCACGGGCCGCGCCTGTCGTCAAGGAGGGCGACCCGGCAGTGCAGGATTACCTCCCCGAGAGCGAAGGCCTCCCCGACAAGCACAAGCAACTCCCGGACGATCCGGACGACGTCATCCGCGGAACCGATCTCGGGTTGGCGAAGGCGGATGAGGATGCAGCGGCGATTGCGAAGGACCGCGCCTTCATCCGCTACCTGCGATGGGTTGCCCTGGCTGAGAGCGAGCGGGACCGGGTCCGCGACGAGCAGTTGTCGCAGCCCGGCTCCGGCTCGGCCGCACCGGATCCGAAGCGGCTGACGGAGCGAATGGAACGCCTGGAGCGCATGGTGACCAGCATCAAGCCGCCGGTGCCCCCGCAGTGCCTGATGCTAGACGGGTACGTCCATCGCGCCATGGAGCAGGAGCGGCGGACGGTGACCGCTGCGGCGAGGGCGCTGAAGGCAGGCGACGCGGAAGAACTGGGCAGCATCCGGCGCACCATGGCGGCGGGCGTCGACTCCACGGTCCTCCGGGCCAACCTCGAAATTGAGCGGCTCTGCCGGCAGCACAAGATGCGCTCCGCACTGCGGCTGAGTGGCTCCCAGGCCGGTCCGGCCGGCGCGGTGCTAGCGATTCGCCCGGGTGCCATTCCGAGTTCAGTGCCCCCAG
>JANPLG010000579.1:0-5037 GCA_031426395.1 Actinomycetes bacterium | reverse complement strand
TCAGCGGGCTTCACCGGCCGCATTTCGGCGGCTTCGTTGCCTCGGTGCCGCTCAGCTACCCGGCCGCTGGGTCGCTACCGGGACCGGACTTTCACCGGCAAGCCACTCGTGGCTTATCTGGACACACTCATCCTCGACGGCGGTCGTCTGGGGCGTGGTATCCGGCTCATTCGGGGATCCAGCTGCACCCGATCCTGGGCGTGGAACAAGCTCTGCAAGGGGGACGATGGTCGCTGGGGGTCGCTACCCCGGTGCGGGATAGGCGTGCCTGGACCCCCGCAACGCACGGGCACCTTCGCAGTCAGATTGCCAGGCGAGGGTGACGGAGTTTTCGAGGGCGGAACCCTGCTCCTTCTTTCCAGGACCTCTTCACCTACTTTCGGCGGTCGCACCCGTGCTGGCAAGGCGGGAGTAGGATTAAGATTGGGATTAGGAAGCTCGCTCCAGTGGAGCGTCGTTACTCTTTGCCTTCCAGCACCATCACCACCTGGCCCACGCTCACCCCACGAGCGCGCATCACTTCCGGCCAGCTCTTGCCTTCCTTGGAGGTGAAGATGGTGTCTGCGGGAAGCTTGCTCACCTTGGCGATGAGGTAGCCGAGGATGATCCCGCCGTGGCCCAGGCCGGTCGCCTCGCGCCGCTTCGAAACCTCCTGGGGTTCCACGCCGATCTTCTTGTAGATGTTCTCCTGGATGAACTGCTCAGCGGGTGCTCCGGTCTTGTCCGCGATGCTGTCCACAGCCAGCAGGTGGCCCTGGAGGACCATCGTGTAGCCATCTTCCTGGAGCGGCTTCAAGGTTGCCTCGAGCGCTGCCTCTCGCTCCTGCTTTTTCGCTTCCGCATTCTCGGCGGTCGTCTCGCCAGCAATCTCTTTGATGCGGGCCGCCGCGTTGTTCACGGTGGCGTTCAGGTAGCCCGCCGTCCTGTCGATCTCGGCGGAATCGGCCTCCACATGGGTCTTCTTCTCGGCGGCGCCCAGAGCGCGGCCACCCACGAAGCCAGCGCCGCCGGTCAGTGCCGCGACCAGCCCAAAGGTCACAAAGGTTCGGTGCTTCATCTCATCGTCCCCCTGACAGGCCGCGATCCGGGAATGCGGCGTCGGAAAAGTGCATCAACAAGGGAAGTGTAGCTCCCCGTCGATCGCCGCGCTCCCGCCGGTGACGCACAATCCGACGGCGGATCGCCCCGCCGCCTCTGCGCTAAAGCACAGTGCCCATCTGGACAAACGTAAGAAGCCCCGACCTGGCTTTCGCCGGACCGGGGCCTCTCTGGAATCCGTGGACCGAGGTTGAACCCCTATCCCTTGAAATCCTTGAGCAGCTTCTCCGCCCACTCGCGCTGGGTCTTGGCATCCTTCGGGTGCGGGTAGCCACCCTTCTTGAGAATCTCGAACGACTTCTTGCCGGAGTCGTTGAGGTCCTTCTCGCTCATCTTGAGCTTGTCCTTCTCTGTGTGGCACTTCTCGCACTGGAGCTTGGTGACCGGGGTGAAAGGCTTGGATGCCTGGGCCTGCGGCGCGCTGATGATCGCGCTGCCAACAACCGCCGCCAGCGCGAATGCGCCGAGGGTGTACTTCCGCATGGAACTCTCCTTCATGTCGTACTGCAGCCGCCGGGAGCCGCCTGGAATCGCGTTGACGCAGGGGCAATGCCAATGCATCGCGCGCAATTGGGAATGCGCATCGTCAGGAGGTTAGTACTCCATCGGAGCCAACCGTTCCTGCCGATACCCTGCAAGCTGGACCCGTGCGACACCGCTCCCACAGCAAGCAGGGACCCGGTTGAGATTATGGCGGTTCCGCCCTCTTCCCCTCAATATGAATTTGGGGGATGGGAGTTGGGGGTTGGGGGTTGGGGGTTGGGGGTTTGGGGGACCAGCCGGCAAGCGTGCCTACCCGCCTGGCTGGAAGTGGCGGAAGCCTTGTGGGCGCAGCGGTCGTTCTTTGCCGCCCATGCAGCAGGTTACACGGGCCGATTCGGACGCACTCCCCAGGCCAATCACCTCCCCGATCCGCGTGGCTGTGAAGCCGAAACCGGCAAGGCACGGCGGAACTTCGGGCCAGCGGTCGGACGGCACTGTGAAGCAGAGCTGGTAGTCCTCGCCGCCGTGTAGGGCCCAGGAGAGGGCGTCCGACAGGCCCAGTTCCGCAGCCAGCCGCCGCGTCGCGTCCGAGATTGGAAGCCGTTCGCTCTCAATCCGAATCCCGACGCCGCTGCGCCGCGCGATGTGCTGGAGATCGCTGGCCAGGCCGTCGGAGAGGTCCAGCATTGCTGTTGCCAGGCCAGCGTCAGCGAGTGCCGCTCCCGCCTTCACCGGCGGCGCGGGGCGGCGATGCCACTCAATCAATGGGGCGTACCGCTTGCGCCGAACCATCGATCCGCCGCGTTCGAGCAGCGCCAGGCCTGCCGCACTCTCTCCCAAGACGCCGATGACGCAGACCAGATCGCCGGGGCGCGCTCCGTTCCGCCGCACGGCTCTGCCGGAGGCAACGCTACCGAGTGCAGCGACCGAGAGACTGATCCCCTGCGGCGACCGGACCGTGTCGCCGCCGACCACCGGGCAGCCGTAGTGCGCTCCACATTCCCCGAGTCCACGGTAGAACCGTTCGACCCACTTCGGCGATGTGTCTGCCGGCAGTCCCAGTGTGACCAGAGCGCTTACGGGCCTGGCTCCCATCGCGCCTAGGTCGCTAACGTTCACCGCCAGCGCCTTCCACCCGATATCCTCGGCTGACGACCAGTCCCGCCGGAAGTGAACGCCTTCCACCAGCGCATCGATGGTTGCCACCAGCTCGTGGCCGGCTGGAAGTAGGAGCAGCGCCGCATCATCCCCGATGCCAAGGGTGACGCTTCCCGCGGACGAAGTGGCACCCGGTTCAGCCAGGATCCGGTTGAGGCGTTCGATCAGTCCGAACTCACCGAGGGTCGAGAGCAGCAAGGGGTCGCCCAGTAGCGGCGAATCGGATCGCCTGGGTCAGGAGAGCGGCATCGCACCAATAGGTGATCCCAAGGGTGCGACGTCCACTCTCCAATTCACCCCGCCCAGGCAGCGCGACCTTCTCGCTCCATCAGGCCAGAGGAGCAATTGAGCAGATCTGGCGCACCATTAGGCCCTGGCGCCACTGCTCAGTCGCTTCTGTTGGTCCCGTTAGATGCGATCACGCTGACTGCGACTGGAGACGAGTTCGTCGGTGTCATCCAAGTTCGCATCCGCGCCGCTGCTGCGGTAGCCCGTGGCTCCGGTGCTGCCCGTTCCGCCTGTGATAGCGGCTCCATAGGTGCCAGAAGCCCGCTCGCCTGCATAGGCAGTACGGGAGATCCCGTCGTCCATTCCGGTGACCCCACCATCGCTGGGCATGTCCTGGACATGACCGTTGAAGCGGCGGATAGTCTCCAGCGCCTCGGTGCGGTCGAGGCTGGTCTGGTCAAGATCAACCCCCACATAAGTGCTGCCGCTCTCCACGCGCTCCGCGTAGTGGTGGGCCTCAGCTTCGCTTAGGCCCCAATGGCTCAGAGCACCCGCCAGGCTGCCGGCCGCCCCGCCTACGATGGCGCCTGCCGCCACGGTCCCCGCGCCAACGCCAAGAGCCGCTGCCAATGGCCCTGCCGCGATCAGAGGTCCCACGCCGGGGATCAAGAGCGCCGCCAGCCCGAAGAGCGCGCCAACGCCCGCGCCGACACCCAGGCCCGTGGCGAGTCCACCCCCGGCCTCACCCGCGCCATCCGCGGCGCTCCGCTTTCCGTCCGGTGATCTTGGGTCCGGAAGCTGATCTCCGCCAACAGTCCCCTCGTGGCGGGAAATCACCGAGATGGAGTCGTTGGGCGCGCCATTGTTGCGCATCCAGTCCACCGCTTGCTCCGCGTCGTTCCGATCATCAAAAACCGCCGATAGAATCCTCGCCATCGAAGCCCCTCCTTCACAGTCTGCTGCTCTCCGTCCGCGTCGCGGATGGACGCTTCCGTGACGAGGCCACTGTGCCCGTGAGAGCGACTCCTGAAACCCGCGCAAGTGATCTGCATTCCTTAGCAAGCAGCGCAGCGCCGAAGTCTCAGGAAGGCAGCGTGGGCGCACCGATGGGCGTGTGCGGAGCGATGCGAGTTCTCTTCACGCTCCAAGCTGGTCTGGGTTGAGGCAGAGCAGGTCATCGACCACAAACAAGCCGTCTTTACGGACGAGTTCGCCGTCGAAGTAGATCTCCCCGCCGCCATAGTCCGGCCGTTGGATCAGCACCATGTCCCAGTGGACGGCGCTCCGGTTGCCGTTGTCCGCGATGGTGTAGGCCTGCCCGGGCGTGAAGTGGAGACTTCCGGCGATCTTCTCGTCGAAGAGGGTGTCGCGCATCGGGAGGAGGATGTGTGGATGGAAGCCGAGGCTGAACTCCCCGATATGCCGCGCCCCTTCGTCCTGATCCAGGATGGCGTTGAGGGCGGCCGTGTCCGATGCGGAGGCGTCCACGATGCGGCCGTTCTCCAGCGTCAGGCGGATATTCTCAAAGGTCTTCCCCTGGTAGACGGAGACGGTGTTGAACGAGATGGTGCCGTTGACCCGGTCGCGGATGGGCGCGGTGAAGCACTCCCCATCCGGGATGTTGCGCGTACCCGTGCACGGAATGACGCCGATTTCCCCTTTGTCCATGGTCAGCTCCGTGCCGGGGACCGACCAGCCGGATCTCCCGGGCGCGCTCCATCCGCGCCTTGAGCGGCTGCACCGCTTGATCCATCTTCGCGTAGTCAAAGCAGCAGGCACGGAAGTAGAAGTCCTCAAAGGCCTCCGTGCTCATACCGGCCGACTGCGCCATCGAAGGGGTCGGCCAGCGGAGGACGACCCACTTGGTGTGGGAGCAGCGCTGGTCGCTGTGGACGGGTTGCGCCCAGAACTTCTGCTGAAGCGCCTGACGGTCCGCCGGCACATCAGAGAGCTCCGTGTTGTTCCCGCCCCCGCGTAGCCCGATGTAGCACTGCATCTCCTTCATCCGCGCCAATTCCAACTGCCCGATGAGCGTCATTTGCTCCTCGGTAGCGTTGCGCAGCAGCTCGC
>JANPLG010000578.1:0-2266 GCA_031426395.1 Actinomycetes bacterium | reverse complement strand
GCCGATGATGCTCACCCGCCTCGGCCAGCGGACTGCTGTCGCCGTCTCGCTGGTGCTCGTGATCGGCTGGCCCCTGCTGCGTTACCTCCGGCACGGCTACCTAGCGCCCCCGGATCCGCTGCGGGCGCTGGATGCTCCCGGGATGCACACCATCTTCTACGGCTGCCTGCTCGCGATCGCGCTGCGCGGGGGAGGGGGACTGAAGTTGCTTCAACGATGGGCCGTCGGTCCCTATGCCGTCGTCATCGGCGCGACGACAATTGTCCTAATCTACCAGTCCGCGGGTGGTTGGCCGCCGGAGTTGCTGATCGTCCTCGCGCCGCTACGGAACGTCTGCGTGGTCGCGATTGTCTGGTGGTGCATTGTCAACCACGGTTCCCTGCTGGGTCGGCTTCTCGAGAGCCGGCCGGCCGTATTCCTGGGGCGGATCTCGTTCAGCCTCTACCTCTGGCAGCAACTCTTCCTCGGCTTCAACCGGGGCTGGCTGGCGGAGGTACCGCAGAACTTCGCCGCCGCGCTGCTGGTGGGCACTGCGGCCCATTTTCTAATCGAGCGTCCCTTTGAGCGGTTCCGGGTTCACTTCCGCCCACGCAACTGGAATGGACGGGCTTGGGATCCGCTGCCAGTTGCGGGCGCTGGACTCTCCGTTGCCGGGGCTGCCGCTGCCGGGGAAGTAAGCGGGACTCAAGCCTGATGTGCGGTATTGCCGGATACGTTTCCCAGCAGCAGCAGTTCGCTGATCCTGCGCTGCTGCAGGCGATGAACGACGCCCTCGTTCATCGCGGCCCGGACGATCAGGGCGCTTACCTCTCGCCTGCCGGCGCCGGTCGGCCGGTCGCCGCGCTGGCGATGCGTCGGCTGAGCATCATCGACCTCTCCTCCGGCCATCAGCCGATGACGAACGAGGACGAAACGCTTTGGATCGTCTTCAATGGCGAGGTCTACAACCACCAGGAGCTTCGCCGGGAGTTGGAGAGCCTGGGCCACCGTTTCCGCACCCGCTCCGATACCGAGGCGATCCTCCACGCCTACGAGCAGTGGGGACCCGGCTGCCTCAAGCGACTGCGCGGGATGTTCGCCTTTGCCGTCTGGGATGAGCGCGCCGAGCGGCTCTTCGTGGCGCGGGATCAGGTCGGCATCAAGCCGCTCTACTGGACGGAGACCGGCAACCGGCTCCTCTTCGCATCCGAGATCAAGTCGCTCTTCCGCGACTCCGCCGTAAAGCGACGGGTGAACCGGGACGGCCTGCATCACTACCTCACCTACCTCTACGTCCCGCCGCCCCAGACTATGTTCGAAGGCATCCGGCAGTTGCCGCCGGGCCACTGCCTGACTTGGGAGCGCGGCCGGGCGGTGGTTGAAGAGTGGTGGGCGGGACCGGAGGCGATGCTTACGGGCGACGCGGGCGAGCCGGTCACGCACGCGCTGTTGTGGGACGTGCTGAAGGAATCGGTCGACGCGCACATGCTGGCCGACGTGCCGCTGGGCGCCTTCCTCAGCGGCGGCATCGACTCCACCCTGATCGTGGCGCTGATGGCGGAGCTGTCGCCGCGCCCGGTCAAGACCTTCTGCATCGGCTTCAGGAACGCCGGGATGTACGACGAGACCCCGCATGCGCGGAAGATCGCCGACCATTTTAAGACGGACCACCACGAGTTCTACGTTGCGCCGGATGGCGTCCAGATGCTGCCGGAGATCCTCCGCCACCTGGACGAGCCGCTGGCCGATGCATCCGTCATCCCCAACTACTTCGTTGCGCAGCTTGCGCGGAAGCATGTCACCGTCGCCCTCACCGGCATCGGCGGCGATGAGCTGTTCGGGGGCTACCGGCGCTACTTCGGGGACGCCCTCGCCCGCAAGTGGCAGCGCATTCCCCGGGGCGTCCGGCGCGGTGCGCTCCTACCGGCCCTGCGCTTGGTCCCCGCCTCCGGTGACACCCGCCTCGGCGACACCAGCCGCCTCATGCAGAAGTTCCTGGAGCCGCTCGACCTCGATCCGGAGCGCCGCTACCTGGCATGGAACGCCTTCCTGAACGAGGGGATGAAGCGCAAGCTGTACGCCGGAGACGAGGCGCATCCCGACTCCGCAGCTGTGATGCTGCCCCACTTCGAGCGGGTGGCCCACCGTCCTTTCGCGGACCGGGCGATGTTCGTCGACATCAAGAGCTACCTCCCCGGAGACCCGCTCTTCCTCAGCGACCGCATGACGATGGCCCACAGCCTGGAGGCGCGTGTCCCGTTCGTCGACCCGAAGGTGATGGAGTTCG
>JANPLG010000577.1:0-15145 GCA_031426395.1 Actinomycetes bacterium | reverse complement strand
GCCGCCGCTCATCTTGCCGCCGCTCATCTTGCCGCCGCTCATCTTGCCGCCGCTCATCTTGCCGCCGCTCATCTTGTCGGTGTGCATCTTGCCGCCGCTCATCTTGTCGGTGTGCATCTTGCTGCCGGTCTGCATCTTGCTGCCGGTCTGCATCTTGCCGCCGCTCATCTTGTCCTCTGCGAGAACGGAGCCAGCGAGGGTGATGCAGGCGCAGGCTATGGCGATGGAGGTGCGAAATGTGTTCATAGGGGTGCCTTTCGTCGATCTTGATGCCCACCGGGGGGCGAGTGGTGAAAGTGGAGCGGTGCTTATGGCGGCATTGCGACCGCGTTTGAAAGGGTTAGAGGCCGGCGTACCAGTCGTAGCCGCGCTCGGCCCAGTAGTCGCGGGGGCGCTGGCTGGTGTACCGGATGGTTCCGATGCGCTTGATGTTCTTCACGCCGTACTTGACCGGGATCACCAGCCTTAGCGGCGCCCCATGCTCCAGTGCCAGCGGTTCACCGTTCATCTCGTAGGCGAGGAGCGTCTGCGGGTGGAGCGCGCTCCGGAGGTCCAGCCCCACGAAGTAACCGCCATCCGGCGTTTCCATCGCCACGTACTCGGGGAGGTCCCTGCGGCGGCGGTCGAGATCCGCGGGATCACCGCTCAGCGTGGCGGGCGGGTGCTGGCGGATGAGGTCGGATAGGCGGATGCCCGCCCACTGGACGATCTCGCTCCAGCCCTCAATGCACTTGAATTCGGCGACTAGCTCAACGCGAGGTAGCTGCTGAAGCAGCGCCAGCGTCAGCTCATTGGACCCCTCGTCGGTGGCCAGCCCCTCTAGACGAAGCCGCCAGGCAGCGGGGTCGAAATCAGCACCCAGGCCTTCTTCTCCATTGGCGCGCGGCGTGCGGGCCAGGCGAACAGGGAAGGTTGGGGCGGGATGGTCTCCGAAGGCGTCCCGTGCCAGGCGTTCGTTGGTCTCCAGCACCTTCCGGAGTGGCCATGGGATGCCGTCCTCACCCTGCCGGGTCGAGAGCCAGTGCTGCCCAGCCCATGCCGAAAGGAGGGTGACGCCTCCCCAAAGCACCGCACGCCGACTGCGGAGGCTGATCTCCCGTTCCGCTGAGCTTGCGGCCTCGGGAGCGGTTGCGGCCGGAGCAACTGGGACTGCAACTGGCGTGGGGGTCTGGACTGAAAACTGGTCCGGGCGGAAGACGTAGCACTGCACTGGGCCAATCGCTTCGTAGCTCTCCGTGAGCTGCACTGCACCGACGGTCGGCAACCCGAGGGCCTCAACGGCTTCCTCAGTGACGAGCAAGTACTCCTCGCCGGAGTAACCGTTCTTGAGCAGGCGGTGGACGATGATGACATCGACGCCCATAACCTCCGAGAACCGATCCACCTGCGTGAAGAGTGCCTGGCCGCTGTGGACCACGACCTTCAGCCGCAGTTCCTCCACGTGAGCGCACATGGCGCAGTTGCACTGCACCGTCCGCGCCAGCTCGCTCAGTTTTTCCTTGAAGGCGCGGAAGAAGGTAAGGAGTCGCTCGCCGATCTTCTCCCGGACCTCTTCCCAGTCCTTCTCCCGGCGGATGGCGTACAGGAAGACCGCATCGCCTTCCAGCTTTGCCACGTCCAGGGGGATCTGCGCCTCTCGTATCACCGCCGCGAGCAACTCATTGATCAGGCGCTGGCTATGCTCCAGCGCGGTCCGGTTGGCGGAGGCGAAGCGGGTGTAGCCGCTGATGTCCGCCACGACGAGGATGGTGTCCCGCACTTCCGAACGTGGCTCCACGACCTCATCCCCACCAGGTGCCTCAAGCATGGACATTGCCGGTTCCCTCCACTGGGGTCGCTTGCAAGGGTTGCGCTGGCACCAGTTCATAGCCGGTGATCATGGCGCGGAAGTTGTTCCAACCCGCCTTGACCACCTGGGCGATGTGCACGAGGAAGAAGAGGACGTAGCCGACCGTCAGGATGAAGTGCTCTGCCCGCGCCGCGCCATATCCCCCAAGCAGGGTCGTCAGCCACGCGAACTGGGTTGGCTTGTAGATGGCCAGGCCCGTGATCATCGAACCAGCACCCATCAGCAGGATGGAGGTGTATGCGATCTGCTGTGCACCGTTGAACTTCCGCTTCGGAGGGTGGACCTTGCTAAGGCGGAGATCGAAGAGGACCACCTGCATCGCTTCGCGGAGCGTGTCCCGGCTTGGGAGCAGATAACGCCATTCGCCGGAGAGCGCTGTGTAGGTCACGTAGGCGATGCCGTTGATTACGAATAGCCACATAAAGGCAAAGTGCCAAGCCATCCCTTCCGCCAGGCGGAACTCCAAGCGCAACGCCTGGTACCAGTTGGGCGGGAAGAACTTGAAGAGGGTCGCGTCTCCCCAACCGATCCGGTAGACATCGTTGGCCCAGTAGATGAGCAAACCACTCCAGATCATCACCATCAGCACCGGAAAGTTGATCCAGTGGAACCACCGAATCGCCAGTGGGTGCTTCTTCTCAAGTCTGGTCATCACGACATTCCCGAAGGTCGGATCTCAATGGCTTGCATAGCCGAGTTCGGAAGCCTCACTTCCGCTCGCGGAGGAGGCGGTCGATGGCGTTTCCCATCCAGCGCTCGCCGCCGGCGTTCTGCCACTCCAGCTCGCCTTCCCAGCGGTAGCGGATTCGCCCTTTGCGGTCGAGGAGATAGACCGTCGGCCACCACTGCTGGCCCCACTCGCGCCAGTTCTTCGTCTCACCGTCGATGAGCACCGGGTAGGTAATCCCGAGCTTCTTCGTCTCTCGCTCAACGTTCTCGGGCTTCCGCTCGCGGGCTGTCTCCGGAGTGTGAATCCCGACGAAGGTCACATCCCGTCCCACAAACCGCTTCTGCCAGCGCTCGTAGGCGGGGATGTTGCGGAGGCAGTTGATGCAGCCGAAGGTCCAGAAGTGGAGGACGGTCACCTTGCCCTTCAAGCCGGCCAGGGTGAGCGGCTTGCCCCCTTCCGTGTTGAGCCACTGTCCCTGGATGAGCTCAGGAGCGGGCGCGACAAACTCGGTTGGGTTGGCGGCCTGTGCGTTAGCGGTCAAGAGAGCCGCGCCAATGACCAGGACCAGTCCGGCATGTCGAGCAAAGGTGAGGTGAAGCATGGTTGAAGGTCCCAGGGTCCACGCTTCGAGCAGGCTTGTTTGCCCGCGGTGCGCGTTCTAGTCCCTTCAATGCCTCACGCCGGCCACCGGTTCCCGCCCGCACAACCTTTTTGCGGCAGACCACGAGGTTCGTTGGCTGACGCACTTCGTTGGGAATCGCACCCCGCAGTCAAGAAAAGCCTTGGCGACCTTCTACGACTGCCACTCGGTCGGTCGCGCCACTCCCGTTCGCTCCTGGGGCGGGACAGGTGGCCACGGCTGCGGAGGGCAGGCCGCTTGCTGTCGCCGCGCCGACGTGGCGATCCAGAGGACGACCTGGTGACCTTCGTCACCGAGCGTGGCCGTGCACCTCTTCTGGGACGGACGCGCCTACCGCAATTCACCCCGCACTCTCATCGTGCGAGCAGGCCCTACCCCTAATGACTGATCGGCTTCTCGGCAGACGTGGTCTTACGACTTGCCTCACTCACCAGCGCCAGAACGATCAGGTAAAGAATCGGCCAGGGAGCCACAAACATAATGAGCATCCCCGAAAGGTCGCCGCTCGGCTGCGGGATGAGGATCTTGTACAGCGACCAGAGGTAGAAAGGCCCCATCGGCACGAGGCAGAGAAGGGAAGCGGTCCGCCATCCTCCACGGCAGCGCCAAATCGTCCACGCCTGAAGTACTGGGTAAACAAGAGCGATCCCGAGGAACACCATTACGAACACGATTCTCACGGTGCGTCTCCTCCAGCCGTTCTTGAATCGGCAGTCCGCGCCAGCGGCTGGAAAGCAAGCAAGCACTGCTCGTATCGGTAGCACTGACAGACGCCGCGTCAGGAACACAGGCATCGCCGCAATCCATCAGCGATGGTCCACCTCCCTCTTTCAATGCACCGTTGACCGTTTCCCTAGCGCTTGCCCGCCCACCTCTTTGACGGATTGACAAATCTGCAACCAAACTGACCCGCTACCTTTCTCTCTGGCATTCCCTCAAGCAATCGCCGACCTTCACCCGCGTAGGCAGAAGCTTCCGACATATGCCCAAGGCTCATGGCAAGCACGAGGGATTCAGCAGACCCCTGAAACTCCGTCTCCGCGTTCTTCGATGGGTCTCACCGCGAAACGTGCCAACAAGGCGGATCAAATCGCCGCGGTAACTCCAGCCCGCCTTCCGCTCCTTGTCGTTAAGAGCGGTGAGTCGTGGGAGCGCGCGGAACGGGAATGCCCGTTGAACGAGGGAGGGGAGCGCCAGAGGCGCCCGACACCGCTTGTCCGCTTCCCATGATCTGCACGCCTAGAACCAAGGTCAGAAGAACTTGGAAAGGTCTTTCTGCAGGATCAGGACGAAGATCACGCCGATGATGGCGAGGCCGACCATCAGCGCCACCTTCTGGCTTTCCGCAGAGAGGCGTTTGCGGCGGAGCACCTCCACCGTCAGGATCAGCATGTGCCCGCCGTCCAGCACCGGGATGGGGATCAGGTTAAAGACCGCGAGTGAGAGGCTGAGCGAGGCGAGCTGCCCGGCGTAGTGGAGCGGAGCCAGCTCAAGGGATTGGCCCAGCACCTCGAAGATCTTGACCGGGCCGCCCACGTTCTCGGAGAGGACCTTCGGCTTGCTGGCCATCCCGGTGAGGGTCAGCGCGAAGTTCCGCAGCCCCCGCGCGCCCTGATCCAAGGACTCCTGGAGGCCAACACGTGGACCGGCTCCTTCGATCGGCATGAAGCCCAGGACGCCCACCGTCCGCGTGCCGGACTTCATGGCCATCTCGACCGGACCGGCTGGCCCATTGATGGTTAGGGGCGTGTTCAGGTTCCGCCAGAGCGTGATGGTCACCGGCTTGCCGGCGTTCTGGGTCAGGACGGTCTGAATGGCTTCGGTAAGTGACTCAGCCTTAGGAGCCAGGAGTGGCGGGTACTTGCCGTTGATACGCCTGATAACATCGCCCGGTTGAAGGGCAAGGGCCGTCTCCTTGGGCACACTGGTGACGATGGCGTCGTCGAATGGCTGCTCGCTCTTCTCCGTGACGCCGAGCAGCTCCAACGTCTCCTGCTTGCGTCGCACTTTCAAGGTTACGGTCTGTCCAATCAGGGGATGGATGAGGTCGGAGATATCGGACCTATCCTCCACTTCCGTCCCGTTGACGGCCAGAACCCGGTCCCCAACGCGCAGCCCCTTCTCCGGCCGGCTGGCGGTCTGGCCGTTCACGCTGACGATCTTCATAAGGCTGGCGGGCTTCTTGGCCTTGACCTCGCCCACCAGCACATTCGTGGGGTCCGGGGTGCCAAAGAGGATGCCCATCAGCAGCACCATCATCACGCCGAAGACCACGTTCATCAGCGGCCCGGCGAGGTAGACCAGGGCGCGCTCCGCAGGGCGCTTGCCGTTCAGGCCGTCCTCGGTGATCTCGTCATCCGGCTGCATGCCCTTGATGTTGACGAAGCCACCGATGGGGAAGGCGCGGAGGGTGTACTCCGTCTCTTGCCGCCGCATGTAGGTGATCAGCTTCGGCCCCATCCCAATGGCAAACTCGTAGACGCGCGCGCCGACCGCCTTGGCCGCGATGTAGTGGCCCCACTCGTGGATCGCCACCAGGACACCCAGCGTGGCGCCGAAGATGAGGAAGTTCTTGAAGAAGTCCCACTTCAGCACGGCCACGGCCGCCACCACCACCGCGATTCCCAGGTTCCGGTACAGCTCAGAGCGATCGTTCATTCAGAGTCCGCTTTCAAGTCCGCTCTCAAATGGGCAAGGGTCCGTGAGTCATTATCCCGCCTTACCCGGCTTTAGTTCCGCAACCCACACAATGGGGGTTCTGGGTGCCTGTGGGAGGGGCGATGGTGGGAGGGGGCTAGGATTAGGATTAGGAAACGGTGTGTAGCACATCCGCCGCGGTGGCGCGGGCCCAGGCGTCGATTTCCAGCAGCGCGTCGATGCCGGGTTCACGCGCTACTTCATGGCGCTGCATGACCCGTTCCACGGTCTCCGCGATGCCGGTGAAGCGGAGGCGGCCCTGAAGGAAGGCATCGACCGCCACCTCATTCGCGGCGCTCATCACCGCCGGGAGGGAGCCACCGCTCTCCGCCGCCTCGAACGCTAGGCGCAGCGCCGGGAAACGCTCACGGTCCGGCTCCTCGAACGTCAGGTTTCGACTTTTCACAAGGTCTAATCGTTCCAGCCGGTTGGGGAGGCGCTCCGGGTAGAAGAGGGAGTACTGGATCGGCAGGCGCATATCAGGCAGGCCGAGCTGCGCGGTAACGCTGCTGTCCCGGAAGTAGACCAGCGAGTGGATGATGCTCTGCCGGTGGACCACCACGTCGATGCGGCTGGCGGGGATGCCGAAGAGCCACTTGGCCTCAATGACTTCCAGGCCCTTGTTCATCAGGGTGGCGGAGTCGATGGTGATCTTGCCGCCCATGTTCCAGGTGGGGTGGGCCAGCGCGTTCTGAATGGTGGCCGCCTCCATCTCCGCGCGGCTCTTGTCCACGAAGGGGCCTCCGGAGGCGGTGAGGACCAGCTTCTCCACCTCGTCCAGCTCATTGCCGCGCAGGCACTGCCAGATGGCGGAGTGCTCGCTGTCGATAGGGAGGATGGTCGCGCCGGACGCCTGGGCCGCCGCCGTCATCAGGTGACCGCCCACCACCAGGGCTTCCTTGGTTGCCAGCGCCACGTTCTTGCCGGCCTGCAGCGCCGCCAGTGCGGGCCGCAGGCCTGCGGTGCCGACTACCGAGACGATGACCAGGTCGACATCCGGATGGGTGGCGGCTTCCACCAGCGCCTCTTCCCCGAACGCCAGCGGCCCGACCGAGCTGGAGCGGGGACACTCTGGACCGGGATGCGAGAGCGCGGCGAAGGAGGGTCGGTAGCGCTCCACCTGCCGAAGCAGCGTCTCCTGGTCGCTCCGCGCCGTCAGCGCCACCACCTGCAGCCGCTCCGGAAACCAGTCGACCACATCAAGGGTCTGCGTGCCGATGGAGCCGGTGGCACCGAGGATCGCGATACGGGTGGGCATGGTCTGGAGAAACAAAGGTGCCCAGGCCTAACGCCCTGATCCAGGCGCGAGAGGTGCGGCGGTGGGCGTCGGGACCAGGGAAAGGAAAGGCGACTTGCTGAGTATACGCCGCTGGAGGCAGTGGCGGGAAACGTCGAGGTTACCGGTCATCTGCCACGGCCCATAGCCGGCAGCCTCAGCGCTGTGTTGGATCACGGTATCCGGCGTGTGACCCCGCCGCACACTCGGCCGAAACTGGCTATCCGAAATCCGAAACTCGAACTCCGCAATTGCTTTCTGCGGCACCGCATGCAAACAGGGACCGGAGTCTGCCTCCGGTCCCTGCCGCGTCGTCCATCGGCCCGCTGCAGCACGGGCGCGGTGGATCGCCTCCCTATTGGAACAGTCGCCCAAGCTGAAGCAGACGGGTTTCACCCACGCCATCGTTGTCCGTGACGGCCACCACCCGCCGGTTTGGCAGGATGGTGAGGCCTTCCAGCTTTTCCAGGCGGAGGTCGTCCGCTTCCAGCAGGTCACGCACCAGCGTTTTGGTGAGCCGGGGCGGCGTTTGGCCTGCGGCCACAGGCGTAACCCCTGCTATGGAGAAGGTGTATATCCGCTTGGTCTGCGCGTTATCCCGGGACTGGTTGTCTCTCTCCACCACCGCGAAGGTGGTGTCATTCACCCGGACCAGTTCCGAGAGGCCGACCCACGCGCCGGTGATGGCGGGAGCCGCGTCCAGCGGGTAGTGGTAGAACGCCCACGCCTGCGTGGCGGGAGTGTAGCGGCCGATCTTTACGAAGCCGGCGGGGTCGCCAGTCCACTCACGCTGAAATGCGACGTACACCTGGCTGCCATCTGCGCTCGTAGCCACACCCTCGAATCCGAACTGGACCTGCTGATCAATGATCGCTTGCGGAAGGTCCACTGTCTGTGCCACCGTGCCGTCCGGGTTCACCTGCAGCAGGAGGTTCTTGCGTGCGGCTGCGGTTGCAGCGCCCTCGCTCACCACCCAGAACCCGCCCTGGGGCCGGACGGTAATCCCTTCCAGGTCAAAGTTGCCGGGGAGACGGATCTCTTGGAGGATCTCCGCGTTCGCGCCGCGCAGACCCAGGCGGTAGATGCGGCTGGACGTGAAGGCGCTGTCCGCCACTGCCCAGAGGCCGTTGCTGCCCTTGGGGGCAAGGCCGGAGAGAGCGCCCCAGTTGACCGTCTTGCTGGAGACCTGCGGGTAGGCAGGTGCCTGTGCGCGGCGGTCATACTGATAGATGGAAAGCGTCCCATTCCCCTCATTGGCGCTCACGAAGAGGTCGCGCCCGGGGATGGCGAGGAGGCCTTCCGGGCTGACCCCGGTGGGCAGGATCTGGTGCAGAGAGGGCTTGCTCTCGTTATTGATGCGGTATACGGCTACGAAGTTGCCGCGCTCCGAGCCAATGAAAGCGAACACATTACTGTGGAAGGTTCCGACCTCGGCCCCCTCCACCTCGATCCCCTTACTGTTGCTCCGGGCCTCCGGGTAGTGCCCGATCCGAGCGGCGGCCTGCTCCAGCGAGACGCCGGGTTCATAAACCACCGTGCCGTTAGAGCGGAAGATGGTGAAATCCCGGCCGCCAATGAAACCGGCGGGGCCAGGGGTGACGCTGTAGTCGCCTTCATTGGCGGTGATCAGGCGACCATTGGGCGTCCAGGCGATGGCATCAGGCTCGCGTCGGGCGTCAAGGAGGGCGCCGTCGAACTTGATGTCGCCATTGCGGACGGTATCCGCGGCGTGGCGGCTGAAGCCGGCGGACCAGTCGCTGACTATCGCGCCGGTGGGGAGGTCCACCAGCACCACGTGATTGTTCTCCTGGAGGGTCACCGCGGCGATGTTGCTGCTGTTGATATCCACAAACTCCGGTTCCGGGTCCGTGGGGAAGTTGTCCGCAATGCCAGTCAGGGCCACCATGCGCGTGGTCCAGGCGGCGGGGGCCCCCACCAGGTCCACGATGACCAGCTCGCCCGGATTGCCCTGGGGCAGCGCGCCGCCGTTCAGGCTTTCATCGCGCTGATTCTCCATGACAACCGCGGCGTAGCGGCCATTAGGACTCACCGCTACCGCGTCCGGCTGACCGGTGAGCGGAATGGTGCGGACCACGGTACGGGTGGAGGTGTTCACCACCAGCAGCTCGTTGGGGTCCACGGCTACGAGGGCGAAATCACTTCCCGGGACATTGGCCACGGAAGTGGGCTCTCCTGCGGTGGAGAGCTTGCCGATCTCCATAGGCGCGGCGGGATCGTTGATGCCGATAAAGCCGACTTCCTTGGCATCCGCGTCCGTGTAGATCAGGGTGTTGCCATCCGAGGTGGCCGCCACGATCTCGGCTACTCGGCCGGTGACATCGAAGGTGGCGATGCGGTCGAAGTAGCCGCGAGTGGCGGCATCTGCCTCGGGAGCGCTGGCAATGGCGGTCAGGGCAAGACCGCCCACAACCGCGACAGCCCACATGCGGAGCGCCAGTCGTGATGGGCGAGGGCTGCCGCCACCGGCGCGGCCGGAGCGGCGGGCGAGAGGAGACTCGCGAAGGGTCAAAATGCTTCTCCAGTTTGGATGCCGCCACAGCACGGTGCGGCGGCGGATGACAACCAGATGAAGCTTCGTAGCGACAGCTTAACCGAGGGCTAACGGAACCTTAACACCACTGGCAGAAGCATCGAGCAGACTGCGGCCGTCAGCGTCCCGCTTCTCCAGGATTCTTATCTCTTCACGACCAGCAAGGCGTTGAGACCGTCCATGATCGCCGTTTTGGAGTCGGCGCGGACCAGATTTCCGTTGGTGGTACTCACCTTGTAGGTCTGGATGACGTCGATCTCATCATCGCCCAGGACCAGAAGTTTCCCGGTGGGGTCCCACGCTCCGGCCTGCGCCACCATGCCAAGGTCCTTGGGAGCGCCCAGCATCTGGAGAGCGCCTGTCCGGCCCTGCTTGAATATCACCACGTTGGAGCCTTCCTCCCCCGCGTCGTAGGCGGCATACAGCTTGGTCTTGCCCGCAGTGCCGGCACCCGCAGTGATGCCTGCTCCGTCAAAAGGCGACCCAACCACCGGCGAGAGCGAGGCGTCCGCATTGATCAGGAAGACCTGCACCACGGCGTTCTCATCGTCGGGGACCATCAGGTACTTGAAGTCCGCGCTCACCTGGGCGCTGAACACTAACGATGCCGGATTGGTTCCCACTGCGTAGGGCGATCCCGGCGCTTCAACCAATGAGCCATTGGCCTGCACCTTGAAGGCAGAGACTGTCTTGTTCGCCTCGTTGACGATGTAGAGCTTGTCGCGCGAGACCGCCATAGAAGCCGGTCCGTTGAGGGTGGCAATCGGTTCTCCCGGAACAGGGGTGAGGGAGCCGTTGGAGCTGACACGGTAGCCGCGGACGGCATTGGCATCATAGTCGACGGCGTAGACAAAAGTTGAATTCCGCAGCTCCACCACTCCGGTGCTCACCGTGTCCCCGCCGCCCACCGGCTCCTGGGGAATGCGGGTCAGGTTGCCGCTGGTGGCCACGCGCATGACGGAGAGGCCAGTGAGGCCGCCAACAAAGAGCAGCTTGCGCTTGGCTGAGTAGGCGATGGACTGGCACTGGCCCAGGAACGCCCCGCCGTCATCTCCCCCGTTGAAGGGCGAGTTGGGGAGTTGCTTGAGCTTGCCTCGGCTATCCATCTGGTAGCCGTAGACGCGGCTGTCGCCCCGGCTGTGCGCGAAGACGAATACGCGTGAGGCAGCTTCCGCGCCGGGAGCACCGGGAACGCTACAGAGCGCCAGGGTTCCGGCAAGGGCGGGAAGGAGCGGAAGAGAAAGCCAGAGATGAAGGCGTCGGGACAACAGCGAGTCTCCTAGATGGCCCGAATGGGATCGGAGCGGAGGCTAAGTAAGACGGAGATGCATCCGGCCCATGGCGGGTGCCCTGAGCCGGATGCGGCAAGCGGGGAGATTCAGAACCGAAGCTAGCGCTTCACGTAGATCACGGCGTTGAGGCCGTCCAGTGGCGCGTTCTCGAAGTCGACCGCGGTCAGCATGCCGTTGGAGGTGTTGACCTTGTAGGTCTTGATGGTGTCCGTCTCATCGTCGCCGAGGATCAACAGCTTGCCGGTGGGGTCGGTGATGCCGGCGTCCACGCCCATCCCCACATCCTGCAAGGTTCCTGTGCGGGTGAGCCTGCCGCTGCCATCCCGGCGGACCGCCTGCACGTTGGCCGTGGCGAGGTTGCGCTGATAGAAGTAGCCGATGCTCTGGTTGCTGAGGCTAGATCCGGTGGAAGCGAGACCCGGCGTGCTGAAGGGCGCTCCGGAGATGCGGGTGAGCTGCGCGTTGCGAGCGTTGATCTTGAAACCGTGGATCACCTGGTTGCCATTGTCCCCTGAGTAGAGGAACTTACCGTTGGGAGTGATCTGGGCGTTGTAAACGTACGAGAGGTCGTTCACCTTGGCGGTTATTGGGCCTCCGGGAGCCGCTCGCAGCGTTCCGTTGCTGGCCACCTTGAAGGAGGAGATGCGGTAGTCGTTGATGCTGTTGGCGAAGAGCATGCCCTTGTGGGCGATGACGCCGGCCGGACCGTCACCCACCGCGATGGGGTTGGCGGGCAGCGGGGTGAGCACGCCTGCGGCGCTCACGGAGTAGCCCAGGAGTTGATCGTCCTCGAAGGCCGCTCCGAAGACATAGGTCTTGGCACCCATGTCCAGCATGGCCAGACCGATGATCTTGGTGGCGCCCACCCCGGTGGCGCGCCGAGTGAGCGAGCCGTCGCGGTTCACGGTGAAGCTGGAGATGCCGCTGTTGCCGCTGGCCAGGAGCAGCTTTTTCTTGGGTGAATAGACGAGTGTGTGGCACTGGCCGCCGGCGCTGCCGCCGGGATCTCCGGTTGCCACGGGGAAGCCGGGCAGCACGGTGAGTTGCCCACGTGTATTGATCCGGTAGCCATGAATGTTCGCGTCGTTGCGGCTGTGAAGATAGACGAATGTGGCAGCCGGACGCGCCGAGACGCCGGACGCGCCGAAGAGAGCTCCGGCGACTAATGCCGCCGCCAAGAGAGGGAGCGGTCGAGACATGAGCAGATCTCCGATAACAATGCCGAGTGGAGAGGGATGCCTTCCCCACCAGGGAATCCCTGAGGATTTCGGCAGGCGATACCCGGTAAAGCTTTCCTCAATCTGAGCGACCTAAACACGGCTTGGGCAATCAACGCAATCCAAGTTGCAGTGGCGGCAAGCCGCATATACCTGGTAAATGGACGTTCCAGCGAAGGGCTTATTTGAGCGCTCTCGAAGGCCTTGATTGCTTGTCACACAGCCCCAATCCTGTTTGCGGTTTGGGGTGGTAGACCGGGTGGCACGGGTTGCCCCATACGGCGATGCGGCATCGTTCAAGGGGGTCCGCCTAGCATCGAAGCAGGCGCGCCCCAGAGGGATTCAGCCGGATTCAGCCGTGACGCCGCTCCCCGGCCCATTCAAGAATCATGAATCGGGAATCTTCTACTGCCTGCTTCCGGCGGAAGTGGTGCGGGAACTCGGCGGCTACCTGGACTGGGGGAAGGCTCCAGGGTGCAGTTCCCGGATGGGGCAATCGCCACGCCTTGCGCACCGATCTATCCGTCGCTAGAGGGTGCAATTCCCTGCTACGATGCAGCAGTTGTTCCCAGGTTCCCAGGGGCGAGTCCTGGCTGCCTGAACCTCGGGGGGACCTTTAGTCAGTGGCTGCTACCGTACCGCGTGATCACACCCTCTGTCGCATAGCCGGTGAGCACGCGCTGTCCGGGTTCAAATAGGTTCCCGGAGGGCAACACTCCCACGCACCTTGACAGTTACTGCCGGGAATGCCGGCGGTGCAAGCACGTTGCCTTATCGGAGAACTGCACCCAAGGCTCCAAGAAGCTCGCTAGCCCTATTCCAGCCCGATCTGCGTGGATCGATTGAATCCGCGTCATCCGCGTTCCATTATCCGGGCTTCCACGGTCATCAAAGGCACGGAGAAGCGTCAAGCGGCGTAATCCTCGATGCGCAGCAGGTTGGCGGCTTCGCGGAGCTTCCGGAGCGCGCGGACCTCAATCTGCCGCACCCCCTCGCGCGACATCTGAAGCTGCTCGCCCACTTCCTGCAGGGAGTGGATGCGGCCATCCGAGAACCCATACCGCTTCTCGATGACGCGCCGTTCTCGCGGTCGGAGCACGCCCAGGATCGCCTCCAGGGTCTCTCGTGTCCGGGTGCAGATTGTCTGCGCTTCGGGATCGGGAGCGTTCACGTCCAGGAGGAGGTCGCCCAGCGACATCTCCTCCGTGTCCCCCAGCATGGCGTCCAGGGAGAGCGGGTCCTGGGAAGACTGCAGCAGCGCCTGAATCTTGCGGGCCGGGACCTCCGTCTCGCTGGCCAGCTCGCTCACCGTTGGCTGGCGGCCCAGCTCGCGGGCCAGGAGCTGACGGCATCGCTCCAGCTTGCGCAGGGAGTCGGAGACATGGCTCGGCAGGCGGATCAGTCGGCTGTGGTTATCGATGGCGCGCCCGATGGCCTGCCGGATCCAGTGGGTGGCGTAGGTGCTGAACCGGTAGCCCTTCTCCGGGTCGAACCGCGCAACGGCCGCCATCAGTCCGATGATGCCTTCCTGCACCAGGTCCTCGAACGACAGCCCCCGCGAACGGTACCGCTTGGCGATACTGATCACCAGCCGTAGGTTGCACTCCACCAGTTGGCGGCGCGCCTCCATGTCCCCGTTCTTCACGCGGCGGGAGAGGCTGACCTCTTCAGCCGCCGTGAGCAGGCGGCTGTCCGTGGAGAGCCACGGAAAGTGGTGTGGATCGTGGATCGGCGCCGGAGAGTACTCCGTCTCGTCGGCATCCTCCATCCCGGCGGGACGGACGGCCTCATGCGTCTCGTCATGCATTCGTGCGACCATGCGTGAAAGCCCTCGGAGGGCCGGGGGGAACCGGAAAGACGAGCCGTGGCCGGAGATGGGCCGGGCTGCGGGGAGAATGCTTCTCTCTACCCCACGCTTCCCTGCCGCTAACCCGCCGGTTCGCACCGACCTTGACGCTGACCTTGGCGAATCAGCAAGGCGAACCCGTCTCAACGGAGAGTTGCTGACTGTTTCGCATGGCTTTCGCCAACTCCTCTACCTATTCTGACCCTCTCCAGGCGTCTCTTGAGGCCACTTTGGAAGGAAGCAATCGCTTGCCGCTCCAACGAAACCGAGGGAGTTTGGATTGGTCGGTCAATCCAGTAGAGTGTCAAGGTTCTTCTGACAGGTCGAGTGTGGGGATGGGCGGCAGTAGCTCTGAACGAGAACCAGGGGGAACCCCGGATTGATCCCATGATGGATCTTACCTAATAGCCCCGGAGGGGCGGAAGCATGTAGCCAGGGTCGCCAGACCCTGGACCCACGTGACCCAAGACACCCAAGCCCTGGAAGGGCGGAAGTAACCTGGAACCCACGGTGCCACAATCGTACTGCTGTCTCCTCTACCACGTCATCTTCAGCACGAAGGAACGCGCGTCTTCGATAAGCCCAGCCGTTCGTCCCCGCCTCTATGAGTACATCGGAGGCATCGTCCGGGAGGAAGCGGGCGTGCTCCAAGCCGTCGGAGGCACGGCAGACCACATCCATCTACTCTTGAGCCTCTCGCGGGAGCAATCAGTTGCAGCGGCCGTGCGGCTCATCAAGACCAACTCCTCCAGATGGCTGCACCAATTGCCCCATGGTGATGCCGCATTCGCGTGGCAGGCAGGGTACGCCGCATTCACCATCGGACACTCGGGGCGGGAGCGGGTGCGACGCTACATCGAAGGCCAGGAAGAGCACCATCGGACGATGACGTTCGACGAGGAGTTGAAGCGTTTCTTGCACGAGTACGAGGTCTCCTTCGATGAACGGTACCTTCGGACCTGATCTCTTTCGCCCTTCCAGCAACAGTAGGCGGCATGCCGCCTCCCGCCCAGAAGAAACTGCCGGCTCCCTCGGGCGAGGGGACATGCTTCTCCTGCGGTGCGCGGCAGCCTCATCCCGTCAGCCCATTGGTGCGGTCCTCCGCCC
>JANPLG010000576.1:0-13160 GCA_031426395.1 Actinomycetes bacterium | reverse complement strand
AACCGATAGGAACGGTAAGTCGTCCTTCCACTACCTACCCGCCGATACCTACCTGATTTCGGTCAGCAAATTGCCCGAATATCTGCCCGAGACAAGAACCGTTGCCTTGAGCGGCCCCCTGGGGACTGAGAGATTCGTCCTCCGGAGAGCGGTGACGGTTCAGTTCTCCGGGCGCATCAGAGACGCGGTGGATGACGTGGCCGTGCCCAACGCGCGGGTGACCCTCGTCCCGAACGAAGGCGGTGCCCCGAAGGTGGCGACTGCAGACTCCGCAGGCCGCTACTCGCTGAACAACGTGGCCGAGGGTGTGTACCGCATCACCGTCACGGCCGAACACTATGAGGACCTACAGGTCACGCTGCTGATCGAAGGCGGAAGCACGCCTCCCACCCGCACCACGGCGGTCCAGGACTTCGATCTGGACCCGGCGGGCGAGCTGTTTCTGGACCCCAACCTCCCCAACGGCGATTGGTCGTCGCAAGTGGTGTTTGGCTCGACGGCGGGTCTGAGCGTGGTTGTGGGTCAACAAGTCGGCCCGGGCGTCGGCAACTATCGGCACGCCACCCTCATCCTCCCGATACCTGACCGCACCGTTTACCTTGCTAACCTCAACCTGCGGGCCAGGTACCGTCCTGCGGAATCCGGACCCATCCGCGGGTTGGACTACGGATTCGAAGCGATCACCTTCGTCGATCCGGAGGTGAGCCCATCCGTCTACGCCATGCTCATTAGGCAGGGGAGCAATCTCTTCATCCATGGCGGGACCGACTACGCCCGATACATCTGGACCCGTGACAGAGCAGAGCGATTGACGGCGGCTAACTTCACCAGTGTGCTCAGCGGCGGTCCGGATCAACCAGATTTTTCAGCGTCCGGAGGGGAGCTTCAATTCGGTTACCTGATCCAGGCCGAGGGGCCCAGGCCAACAAGCGGTCTCGATAACTGGATGGTTCGAGTTCGCACCTGAGCGGAAGCCTCCCCCCTATTTTTTGATGGAACTGCGGGATCGCAGCTTCACCGGGTGGGGAGCAACCTATCTTAGAGCGCCACTGGCGTTACCGGAAGGCTGATCCTTACCCGTGACCCGCACCAGCCGGTGATCGTCATTCTCTTCAGCGGAAGCGTCAGGTGAGCCAGATGTCAGATCAGAACCCCCTCAACCCCCGACTGGGCCGGCGCGACGCTTTTCGGTTTGTGCTCCGCTCCGGCGCGGTGCTCGGCCTGACCCGCATCGGTGATCCAGACCCCGTCGAGGCCGCAGAGCCTTCGGTGGAGTTCCAGCAAGGCACCCTTAGTGGCGGCATCTTCGACGGCTGGAAAGCACTCCTCGCCATCACCGGCCGTGCGGTGCGCGGGACGGTTTATGACCCTGCGGAGACGGGCAACGGCCGGATCTCCGGCTACCGCGTCCGGGGCACTGCCACGGGCAAAGTGCTCGAACTCGACTTCTTCGAGATGGATGACATTGGCTTCAACGCCTCCGTGGGTGGCGGCCGGGGCAAGGAGAAGAAGAACGGCAAGACCGTCACCAACTTCGATGTAGGTGGTGAGAGGGCAGGACCGCGCGGAGAGAAGAATGGCGGGGCGATGGTCTCGAAAGAAGTCCCGGTCTCCAAGAAGGAGAACCGCGACGTCTCGGGCACCTATCTCGCCAAGCTGACCGACCCGAACACCGGCGAGACGACGCGGGAGTTCCGGATCGTGGCAACGGCGAACGGCAAGTTCACCCTCACCGACCCCACCGGAGCGACGGGACCTGAGGGCCTGAAGAGCGTGGCGGGCCGGTTCGGCACCACGCGGGACGGTTCGATCTTCTTCACGGTGCTGCTGCCGAAAATGATCCCTGGGGAAGTCGCTTTTGATCCGTCGGAAGTGAACGTGATCCGTTCCCCATTCAGCGAGGCGAGCGGCGAGCCACGCGGTGAGGGCGTGGGAATCCCCCAATGCCCGTGCGACCTTCAGTTGTGCATGGACTTGCAAACCGAGCAGGTAACCCGTGTCACCGGCACCGTTAAGAGGTTGGTTGGACTGAACTCCACACCTCTTTCCGGCGCAACGGTCAGAATCGGCGGTTTGCCTGCCACCACCACGGATGCCAACGGCGGGTTCGCTTTCAGCGAGGTCACCTTCGGCGGACGGACAGTGACGGCCGAAATGGACGGCTTCCTGCCCGCGTCTGTCGACATCGAGGTCGCGACTTCACCAAGCCAATCGGCTGGCATCATCGAGATGCGCTCGTCTGGACTCATCTCCGTCGTCGGTCACATCCGGGATCTCTACAACCGAGAGGACATCTTCGCCGCCAGGGTTGCCCTCCTCAACCCCTCAACCTTGGCAGAGATCGCTGTGACCGCCTCGTTCTCCGACGGTGACTACCGATTCGAGAATGTCCGCGAAGGCAGCTATAAGTTTACGGTGGCCCATCCTAGCTATGACCGCGTGGAGTCCGCATCCACGCAGGTGGCGGGTCCGGCACGGCCGGTCGCGAACTTCGAATTCGTGAAGAACTTCGACCTGACTCCCAAGGGGATCGCGATCACCGACGGCGAGTTCACCAGTTGGACGCTGACCAAGCTGTTCGAGGATGGGGGCGGTGCAGTATTCGGAACGACCCGGGAGACCACCGGCGGTAATCCGGGCGCGTTCCGGCGGTCGGAAGTCGCGTTTGAAGGCTCCAGTCACCTGATGTATCTCGCGCACCTACACACCGGTGCGGTCTACCGCCCGTCCGTGGAAGGGGCCGTGGATGGCGTGGATTACAGCTTCGACACCATTCTGCTCTCGGGGGCGAAGGGTAACGACCACGCCATCCACTCCCTGTTGGTCAAGCAGGGCGAGCACTGGTTCCAGCGCTCCGGTGGTGGCGGGGAGACAGAACCGGCGCGGCGTCGATGGACCACCTTCGGCGCGGACGGTCTCGTTGCCGAGGATTTCGTCAACCTGCGGCGCCTCGGACCCGACAATCCGGACTTCTCCGCCAACGGTGCGGATCTATCCTTTGGCTACATGGTCCAGTGTTCGGGGACGGGAGAGTGGAGCGGCGTGGACAACTTCAAGCTCCGCGTCCGTGCCACGGGCGCATAGTCAGCGTGAGACTCTGTGACGAGTGCAGCCGGACCACGGAGACTACAGCGAGTTTTGCCAGGCCCTTGCGCCGGCACGCCAGTTCGCGGCCTTGATCGATATCGGTCGCGCGAGCGCGTGTTGCCTGCCCCAGCTTGTCGGCGCGGCCTTCACCCCGGCCACCGCGCATTGGCGTCTGCGATAGCATGCTTCCATGAGCATCAGCACCCAAACCGAGCGTCAGTCCGACCACCCGACCGATCACCCCTCCGATTCGCTGACCGTCGCCGGCGAGGAGTTGGCAGACCATATCCGGGAGATCGTTCACGAAGGCAACGTTCGCCACATCCGCATCCGCAACGGCGACCACACCGTGATGGAGATACCGGTGACGGTCGGCCTCATCGGGCTGGCGCTGGCACCGCTTCTGGCGGCGGTGGCCGCTGCGGGCGCGCTCCTCACCCACTGCACCGTCGAGATCGTCCGGGAGTCGGAGCCCGCACCAGACCCGGGGGCAGAGGATGCCGCCCCCGCCACGTCAGCTGAGCCGCCCATTGAAGCGCACCGGACGCACCTGATCTAGGAGCCGCCTCCCTCTCTGGACTTCCGGTGAGCTACAAACTGCCGGATGCTGTCATCGTCTCCGTCTTGAGTTTCCCGCCTTCAAGCTACGCCTTCGCGCGAGGGACGAGGGCCAAGGGAGTCAGAGCACGCAGAGAAGAGAGCCAGGGAGACACAGCGGCTGAGCGTGGAGCATAGGAGAAGACTTGGGTAGATCAGTGGGTTGCTTCCTACTATCGCCTGTTCGTCGTGGCAACCGCCCGGTTCTGTAACTGCATTCTCCGAGCTCTCTGCGCCCTCTGCGGTAAAGATTGCATTCCACTCGCCTTCGCTTTACGAAGGTACAAGCAACAAACCGCCGCGGAAAACCGCGCCGGTTGTGGTGTGCTGGGCATTCCTGATGGGGCCGCCGTCTACTTCAGGCGGTAGACAATCCGTCCGCGGGTGAGGTCGTACGGGGACATCTCAACCCGGACCTTGTCACCCTGCAGGATGCGGATGAAGTTCCGGCGGGTCTTACCGGAAAGGTAACCGGTGATGGTGTGGCCGGTGGTCAGCTCAATCTTGAATTCGGCGGCGGGCAGGCGCTGTACAACCACGCCCTCAACCTGGATCATGTCCTCACGAGGCATACTGGAAGCTGGTGTCCTTTCACCCGGCCCCGTGGCTTTCTTCTTGCCAGGGGGGTGGACGGACCTGAAGCTGGGGCCGCCCGTGGGCGCTCTCATTATAGAGCAGCCGCGTGCATCTTACACTGCGGGCCGAGCGGCGTATACAGCGGCCACGGGATGAGCTGACTGCTCACGGAAGCAGCCGGCGAAACCCGTGGGCCAGGATCACCGGATAAAGCGCCAGGTTTCGGGCCATCGCGGCTGCCCCGGAGAAGCGAGGAATAGCAACAGCTCCACCGGCTTGCTGGGCACAGATCGCATTTGCCAGCGCCCGCAGATGGCTGGGACCGAACGGGCCGTTGTGGATGCGGTTGACCAGTTCAGCAGGTAGGCCGCGCTCCCCGTGCCACGCGCCCAGCCATGCGCCCACAATCGCGCCGATGGAATCCGTATCGCCGCCCGCCGACACGCCATCCACGAGGCAATCGAGCGGATGGTGCGGCATCCGCAGGAAGGCGAAGAGCGCGAACGGTACCGTGTGCAGCACATAGCCGCTCGCCCCAAGCTGCTCGGCTGCCGGATGTAATCCAACTTCCGAAGCGTGCAGCGCAAGCGCAGCGTCCAGTCGCTCGCGTAGTGCGGGTTCCTCAACCGTCTCAATCGACTGTTGCGCTGCAAGTCGAGGTTCACTGCCGGTGATCAGGTGAGCGGTCAATTCAGCGACAAACAGCGCGCCGGCCACGGCTCTCGGGTCCGTGTGGGTCACCGTGGCGAGGGCACGCCCGAACTGCTCGCGAGCTTGCGGATCGTGGCTGAAGACCGCACCGACCACTGCCGCTCGCATCGCGGCACCGTTGCCTGCGGAGGGAACGCCGCTCGGCCGGATGCCGAGGGTGATGCGAAGGCACGCCTTCACCGTGGCGAGTCCCACGCCCCACGGCAGCCGCCAGAACCACGCCCGCAGCGCGCGCCGGAAGGCGGCTACGAAGGCGTCCCGGTCATTCGGATATCGAAGGAGGCATTCTGCTGCGAGCGCCGCCTGCTCGGTGTCATCCGAGACGAAGCCGGTGCTTCCCAGCAGCCGAAAGCGATCCAACCGTCCGAAGCGCCGCGCGATCTGACTTGCGCTCATCCCCTCCGCCGGAAGTCCGAGAGCGTCACCCAGAGCGGTGCCGAGAAGAACCCCGGTCATGCGGTCGGCCCTGGTTGTGGCCGGGTCCGGTTCCTCGTGGACCGGGGTTGCCGTCAGGCCGGTTGTGGGGATGGTTTCCGCCTTGCCTTGGATGGCCATAGCCACGGTTCTCCGGCCCCGGTGCGCGTGTGCCCGCTGACTGCACAGGCACTCCTTCATCGCCAAAGCTGATCCCGAGGGAGCGCGCCACTCGGACAAGGTCATGATCACCTGGCACGGTGCGCAGCCTGTTGATGGCGTCGGCAATCGGGACGCCGATCATCTCCGGGGTACGGAGCGCGACCATCTGCCCCAGCTTCCCCTCGGTGATTAACCGTACCGCGTTAACGCCGAAGCGGGTCGCGAGGAGGCGGTCGAAAGTGGTGGGCGGGCCGCCGCGCTGGAGGTGGCCTAGGACCACGGAGCGGCTCTCCTTGCCGGAGCGCCGTTGGATCTCCTCCGCCAGCCGCTGCCCAACGCCTCCCAGTCGAACCTCACGGGTGCGGCCGGCACCGGTCGCCTGCGCCACGAGGCTGCCGTCCGGCCAGCGGGCGCCCTCCGCCACCACGACGAGCGAGAACGGCCGACCCACGGCATCGCGTTGCTTGATCTTCTCAAGGACACCGGCGAAGTCCCAGCGGATCTCGGGAATCAGGATGGCATCGGCACCGCCCGCGATGCCGGAGTGCAGCGCGATCCAGCCCGTGTGCCGCCCCATCACTTCCAGCACCAGCACCCGCTCATGCGAAGCAGCCGTAGTGTGAAGCCGATCCAACGCTTCGGACGCGAATGCCACCGCGCTGTCGAAGCCGAAGGTGATCTCCGTCGCTTCCAGGTCGTTATCGATGGTCTTCGGGACGCCGACCAACGGCACGCCCGCCTCATGCAACTGCAGGGCAATGGTCATGCTGCCATCGCCGCCAATGCAGACCACTCCTCGTAGGTTGAGCTGCTGGCAGGTGTGTCGCGCCACCTGCAGCACCGCCGGATCGATCACCCGCCGCCCGTTGGGACCTGGCCGCGAGGTGAAGTGCCCCCGGTTCACCGTCCCCAGGATCGTTCCGCCGAGGTGCAGGATGCCCTTGGTGTTCTCGGCGTCCAGGACGCGGAAGTGGGGCGGGTCGAGCAGCCCTTCGTAGCCGCGCTCAAACCCGAGGACTTCCCATCCCTGCTGGTTGGCGGCCTTGACCACCCCGCGAATGACGGCATTCAACCCCGGAGCATCGCCGCCGCCGGTCAGCACGCCGATGCGCGGGGTCTGCTCAGCCCCACTCGGTTCCGCGCTCCTCGGTTCGGGCTTGCTCACTTCCACCATCACGGCTCCTCAACGACTGCGCCGGTCAGGCGGCCCTCTCTAGCATTAGTATAGAGAATTGCGAACCGTGCGGCGCACCGAGCCAGATGTTGAGTGCTACCTGGTCCGGGCAATTGCAGCAACTCGCAGATTGCGACGGAAGCTTAGCCTCGTGTGCGCGATTCGCAGGTCGCCGGAAACAGTCTGTGAAGCCGACAGGACTTCTAGGGTTCACGCCCGCAAACGACAATCCGATCCAATTGCTTTCCGATCCGCGAGGATCGATTGAATCCGCGTCATCCGCGTTCCATTTCCCCCTTGACCCGCAGGCCGCGCTCGTACACCTCAGGGTTCGCGAGACTTTGTGGCCTTCGACCTTCCAACACGTCCAGCAGGTTCACCATCGCGCCATGACTCATCCGCGCGATGGTGTTGGGCGTGTAGGAGGCGACATGCGGAATGGAGACGACCTTCGGGTGCCTGCTCACCGTTTCCGCCGGTGTACCTGGCTTTGGTGGCTCGGTGCTCAGCACGTCGAGGGCGGCGCCGGCAAGGTGGCCGCTGTCCAGTGCGTCCAGCAACGCCTGCTCATCCACCAGCACGCCGCGGGCAGTATTGATGAGGATGGCTCCCCGCTTCATCTGGCCGAAGCGCTCGGCGTTCATCAAGCCCTTCGTCTCCGCAGTCGCCGGCGAGTGCAGCGCGACGAAGTCAGAGACCGCCAGAAGCTCCTCCAGCGGCAGGTAGCTGCCCCCCAGCTCCTCCACAAAGAGCGGGTTCGTGTACGGATCGCAGCCGACGAGCCGCATTCCGAACGCCTTTGCCCGCCGCGCCACCGCCGTTCCGATCCGCCCGGTTCCGATGATCCCCAGCGTCTGACCGCCCACGTCATGGGCCATCTCGCGCGGCCATCGGCCCTGCTTCACCTCCGCCGCCAGTTCCGCAATCCGGCGCGCGGAGGAGAGCAGGAGTCCGAGGGTGAGGTCGGCCACGGCGTCTACCATCGCGTCAGGGACGTAGGTGACCACGATGCCGAGTTCCGTGGCGGCCTGAAGGTCGACGGCGTCATACCCCACGCCGTTGCGGGAGATCACCCGAAGATGGGGCGCGGCCTCCATCACCTCACGCGTGAGCAGCTCCATCCCGGCGATGAGGCCCACAGAATCCGCCAGCAGTTCGCGCAGTTCTTCGCGGCTGGCTGGGGTCATGAGGGGATGGGTCCTGAGGTGGTAGCCCTTCTCCTTCAGAGACTGGGAAACGGCGTTGTTCTCGTCACGGAGGCCCAGGGAGGTGACGGCGATGGCCGGCTGAGCGGTAATCTGGGGGAATGATTGGGACATGAGTGGGCGGCTTAAAGGATGCAAACAAGGGGAGATCCGACGGCCTAACCGGTCAACGGCTATCGAGCGCCGGGCTCGTGCGGCAAAGGGAAGTTGGCATAGCTCAGCGCGGGTTGGCCATCAAGCACGCGTGCGACGTCCTCGGCGACCGTGCTGATCATCCGCTGGAGCGACTCGCGGGTCCATCCGGCCACGTGCGGGGTGAGGAGCAGGTTGGGCAGTGCGAGGAGCGGGCTGCCAACCGGCGGCTCCTCCTCGAAGACATCTAGCGCGGCGGCCGTTAGGTACCCGGAGGCGAGCGCATCCACCAGCGCCGCCGTCTCCACCACAGGTCCACGGGACGTGTTGATCAGCACCGCGCCCCGCATCATCCGGCGAAGCGTGTCGGCGTTCATCATTCCCCGGGTTGCAGCGGTGAGCGGGACGTGGCAGGTAACCACGTCCGCCTCCGCCAGCAGGCGCTCGAAGGGCACCAGGGCTGCCCCGGACTCCGTCACGGCAGGGTGCTGCGGGGTCAGCCAGGGATCGTAGGCCAGCACGCGCATCCCGAAAGCGCGGGCGCGGGTGGCGACGCGGAACCCAATCCGCCCGAGGCCGACGATCCCCATCGTCTTCCCGTGCAGCTCGAAGCCAACATGTCCATGGCGGTCCCAGTCCCCGGCGCGGACGGAGCGGTCCGCCTCACGAAGCTTGCGGGCCAGTGAGAGCAGGACGGCGAAGGTGTGCTCCGCCACCGTTACAGCGTTCGCCTCCGGTGGGTAGCAGAGCACCACGCCCCGCTCCGTTAGTGCCGGAACATCAATCGTGTCCAGGCCCACCCCGATGCGGCCCACCACCTCCAACCGAGGCGCCGCGTCCAGGAACGCACGGTCGACCTGCGTCATATTGCGCACGATGGCCGCCCGCACCGTGGCAAGCCGCTCCCGGAGCCGTGGTGGATCCCGCCAGAGCGACGGCGCGTAGTCCACCTCAAAGCGTGCGGTGAGCAGGCCGATACTGGGGTCGTGAGTTTCTTCCGTGATCAAAATGTCAGGCATCGCGCCGCCATGTTCAAGTCGCGGCACCCGCATCCCTGTGCCATCATCGCTTGATCGGCTCACGCCATCAGGAAGGGCTTCCGGCGGGCGTTCGACAACCTCCCTCTGTCGGAGTACGAACGGTTCTCACCCAATGGCGGGTGTCTGACCGGGGCGGCGAGAGGAGAACGCGATGAAGCGGATTGCCTTCGGCACTTGGGCGCTCGTGCTCGGACCGTATGCGGAGAAGCCGGTGCCACTCACAGACGTGGTTGCGCGGTTAGTCGAGCTTGGATTCGACGGCCTAGAGTTGGGCGGATTCACTCCCCACCCCACACCGGATTCACTCCCGGAGAAGAGCCAGCGCCATGAACTGGCCGCATCCATCCGCGAGGCGGGCCTGGAACTGTGCGGCTATGCCCCGGACCTCTGGCAACAGCACCTCCTCGACACGGCAGATCCCACGGCGTACCTGAACGCGTTCAAGAAGAACGTCGACTTCTGCCACGATATGGGCATCCCTCAGATCCGGGTCGATACCGTGCATCCCCCCACCCTCTTCGGTTCCGTGAACAAAGGGACGGCGCGTGGTCGCCTCACGCACGCCTGGTTCACCTGCTGCGACTATGCCGCGCACCACGGCATCCGCGTGGCCTGGGAGTTCGAGCCCGGCTTCGCGTTCAACAAGGCGACCGATATAGTGCGGATTGTCGAAGGCGTGAATCACGACTGCTTCACCGTCCTCTTTGACACTGCGCACGCCCAGATGGTCGCATCAGGCGCGCGGCATGATCACGACCCCGAGGTGCTGGAAGAAGGTGCGATCGAGCTGGCGCGCATGCTGCGTGGCCGGATCGGGCACATCCACCTAAGCGATAGCGACGGCACCCTCAATGAAGATGAGACCAGCACCCATGTGACGTTCGGAGCCGGCACGGTGCCATTCGAGCCGCTGCTCGCAGAGCTGAGCCTCTCCGGCGCTGCGGACGCCTGGTGGTGCATCGACCTCTGCAACCATCCCGACGCGTGGACGGCGATGGAAGGAGCAAAGAGCAAGGTCGATGCGCTCAACCGTCGCTTCGGGGATGGCTTCCTGATCTGAGCACCGGGAACCTGTGGGAATGGAACGCGGAAGACGCGGATTGGCGGGATGGACGCGGATCAGAGAGACGGAGGCTTTTCAAGCGACTATTCACGCGCCGGCCCAACATTAATCGAGAGCGTGCCGTCATTCCCCGGTCAGGAACCACCCCCAGGCAGCCAATCCGCCGCGTCCGAGGGGATCTCCAGGTAGAACCCAGCCGCCCCTGCACCGAAGGGAACTGACCCTCCGTGCCTGGGAACCGCTCAGTTCATTAGGAGTGTGAGACGCGACCCGCCATTGGGGCGATTGTATAGATGTAAGGGGAAAGGGAGAAACAGGACTTGAACCCCTGACTCCAAAACCGCGAAGATGGGTTGCCCGGGAAGTAGCCGGTCAGGGAGTCCGAATGTCAGCGCAAGAGACTCAGGCGAAGAACCCCTTCATCGGGGTGGGCCTCTACACCCTTGCCGATGCGGCAAGGATTCTCCGCTTGCACCCAAGCAAGATCCGCCGCTGGGCCAAGGGCTATTCGTTTGTGAACGGAGATGCTCTCCGCCACTCCGAACCAATGTTCCGAAGAGAGAGTGCTGAACTGGTTGAGCACGACCTCCTCTCGTTCGCGGACGTGATCGAGATGAAGCTCATCAGCGGATTCATCGAACAGGGGATCAAGCTCCCCGCAATCCGGAAAGTAGCGGAGTACGTCGCGGTCAAGCTCGGCGAGTCGCATCCACTAGCACGCCTCAGGTTTCACACGGATGGCAAGCTGATTGTGGGCGAGTGGCTCCACGGAAAGGATCAGCCAGAGGCGCCGGCCACCGTGAAGCAGTTCTTTGAAGAACTCCCGAGTGGGCAGATGGTGCTACCCGAGCTTGTCGAGCCCTTCTTCAAGAAGTTGGACTACGCGGATGACATGACCGTACGGTATTGGCCGCTAGGCAAGGACCGTGCCATCGTTCTCGACCCCCTCCGCAACTTTGGACATGCTATCGTGGAGAAATCCGGCGTTCCCACGGACGCTCTTTATGCAATGGCTGCGGGTAAGAGCACCCGCGCAGAGGTTGCGTGGTGGTATGACGTGGACCCCGCAGACGTAGACGCGGCCCTAGAGTACGAGCAGAAGCTCCGGACCCCAATTCCTGGATCGACCATCGCAAAGGCCGCGTGAAGCTCTTCTTCGATGCTGGAATCTCCCACCGTGCTTCCGCCCATCTAACTGGATTGCATCCCGACCACAAGAGGTGATGATGGGTGCCTGGGGAACAGCCGCCTGGGAGAACGACGACGCAGCGGACTGGTTCGCAGACCTCTTCACCAAGACGAAGCTGGCCGAGCGGGTGGAGAAGGGCCTCTCCAAGAAGGACGTTGAGGAGTACGCCGGTCAGATCCGGGCCGCCGCCCTGCTCCTGGCAACCCTCGGCCGCACGTACATCTGGCCAACGGACGACCTGCCGCGCCTCTTGAAGCTGGCCATCGAGAAGCTGGAAGCGATCCAGGCACTTGAGGACTATGAGGATCTGCCGGAGATCGCTGCGGAACTGGCAGAACTTCGCGGTCGCTTGGCCGACGTTAGCAGTTAGTCGTTCAGTCGCGGTACAGCTCTGCCCACCACGCTAGCTCGCGGGCGGCGTGGGCCATTCGTGCGGCAGCTTCCGGCTGGTCGCGCTCCCATTTCAGCCAGCACGCTTCCAGCGCATCTCCGACAAGACCGTGCACTTTCACGTTGCCAACCCGTGTTCGGGCTGCTCCTTCCCAACAAGCGTCCGGGAGTCGAATGCTAACGGCTGCGATCAAGCCGGACAGCCGAGCAAAATCAGGAAGAGTCCGATCAGCGAAGGGCGGTAGTGTCGCCGCTGTTCGGTAGATGAGAGAGACCATGCGCTCCTGCAGGCCACGGTGGTCGGCACCTCCCGGGGCGGTGCTCACGCCATTCGCGAATCCCACGATTCGGGTCGGCCGGAGATACTGGAAGTGAACGGCGAGGTCCACCTCTCCCTGTTCGACCCTTGACGTGAAACGCACCGGCGGAGGCGCGTCCGTGCAGAAACTGATCGAGCGCAGAAATGCCAGCGCGCCGTCCGTCTCGTGAAAGACCTGCCGAATTCCTGTTGCCTCATCGGTCGTGACGAGGGTGACCTCAGGGACGGTGTAGGCGAGAGTGCGCAGTTCATCCGTCAGCGCCTCCCAGTCCCATTCGGTTGCGCTGAACCTCGACCAGTCCGGGAGGAACCTCAACCTCAAACCGCAGTTGGGGCTGGAGACGCTTCGCTCATCGCAACCTACAGCCGTTCCATTCTCAAACCCCATCTGCAGCTCGCGGGAGCCGTCGCTGCTCGCCAACTCGAGCCATGACGAAAGCGCATTCAGTGGTGCGAGCGACGAAGTTCGAAGCGGCCAATCGGGAGAGCCAATCGGGTAGCAGAACGGCCGCCCATAATGGCATTTCTCCGGGAGATCGTTGTGGTCAAGGCACAGTGATAGCGCCATCTCTGGGATACCCGTTTTTGGACAGATCCCGGTTGGCGCGCCACCGCCGTCGTCCATAACTTCGATGCTGTCGTCCCGATGCCGGGTAACCGTCACCGTTCCCGAACCGTAAGCGACGACTCGTGTAACGGCCGGACCTATGGCCATCCGCGCCAATAGCTGAAGGCCGCGCTGATCGGCGCCGCCAATGAAGAGCGCCGGGCGCTCCCGGACTTGCTTAAGGAGTTCGTCGGGTGCGTTCAGATGCATGCCTCAGCCACGAACTAGTGCTCGGTCAAGCTAGGTCTGTTTCGTAGGTGTGCGGGTAAGAGTGATGATTCTCGGGTTAATCGGCCATGTCAGGCCACCCAAAGCCCTGGAAGGGCGAAAGCATGTAGCCAGGCGGCGCAAGCCCCTGGTGTCCATTGAGGAATCCTCCAAAGCCCTCTCAAGAAACTCCGGCCGTCGGGGAAAGGGAGAAGCCCAGCGCACTGGCCTCCCGCCGCAGGCGGCGGAGCCGTTGCTCCTGGCAGCGCTCCTCATCCCGCGCGAAG
>JANPLG010000575.1:0-4296 GCA_031426395.1 Actinomycetes bacterium | reverse complement strand
GGCGAGTTCCAGCGCGGTGGAGAGGCGTTCCTTCAGTCCGGCGCGGTCGTCGGCGATCTGCGCGGCAACCATCGGGGTGATGGGCCGCAGCCACCCGAAGATCGCTCCGATGAGGCCACATGCCAGCACTGCGGTGCCCATGTGGTCCATGGCGTCGGTCCACCAGAGCATCCGCGTGGCGAGGACCAGCAGCAGGCAGACCCCGAGGCCGACCGTCAACCCGACGCAAAGCCACTGGGTGGCCAGCAACAGCTTGATGCGACCGCGCACTTCCGAGACCTTCATGCGAAGAGTCTGCTCAGGGCTGACCGGCTGGAGGGCTGACTGGCTCATGGTGCAACTTTCCGTGCGTAAACGGGAAGAGGGTGAACCGTATCACCCCATCGAACTCATGGACGGCGTATGTGGAGGCATAGTTACGGCGGAGTGCCCGGAGACCCCACCCCATTAGCTTACCTTGACCTGCGCAAACCTGCTGGCCGACGCTCCCGTCCAGGGTCGATGCGCTGTTGCAGGCGATGACATATGGTCGGACGCGCATCCTGTTGAGAGGGACTACACCATGCTTACGCGATCTCGAACGGTCCTCTTCCTCGCAGGGGCAATGATGGTCGCCGCGCTGGGCTTGGCCTGGCCGCTGCGAGCTGACGAGGCACCCGGAGCCGCCACCGATGCAGCCATCCGCAGCGCGATCCAGCGCGCCCTGCCGCCGCTGGAGTCCGGTGCCTCCGGGTACGTGGCGAAGGTGCGCTGCTTCTCTTGCCACCACCAGGCCGTTGGGGTCCTGGCGTTCACCCTCGCGCGCAAGAAGGGGTTTGCGGTGAGCGAGGAGGTCTACCAGTCCCAGCTGCGGCAGGCGCTCAACGACCTGAAGGGCGACGAGGCGGCATACCGCGCCGGTCGCGGACAGGGTGGCGGGACTACGCGAGCCGGCTACTCTCTCTGGACGCTGACCACCGGCGGAGTGAAGCCGGACGCGACCACCGGAGCTGTGGCGAGCTTCCTGGTAGGACGGGACGCCGACACCGGCTTCTGGCGCACCAACGGCTCCCGTCCACCCACAGAGGCGAGCAGCTTCACCTCCACGTTCCTCGCTCTGCGCGGCCTTTCGGCTTACGCCACTCCCGAGCTGCAGGAGCGGGTGGAGGCGCGGCGGAAGTCGGCGCGCGAGTGGGTGCTGAAGACGCAGGCCAAGGATCACGAGGACCGGGTGTTCCGGCTCCGCACACTGGCGGAGGTCGGCGCTCCCCCCGAGGAGATCAAGGCGGCGGTTGACGCATTCTGGAGCACGCAGCGCGCCGACGGCGGCTGGGGCCAGCTCCCGGACGCTGCCAGCGACGCCTACGCCACCGGCACCGCCCTCGCGGCGCTGCGGGAGGTGGGCGGCGTCCCAGCGGAGAGTGCGACGTTCCGCAAGGGCCTCCAGTACCTCCTCGCGACCCAGCTACCGGACGGCACCTGGAAGGTCACCAGCCGGAGCAAGCCGTTCCAGCCCTACTTCGAGAGCGGCTTCCCGCACGGCAAGGACCAGTGGATCTCGATGGCCGCTTCGGGATGGGCGGTGGTTGCCCTCGCCCACGCGCTCCCCGGGAAGTGAAGCCGCAGGAGGCGTGCCTGGACTACCCCGATCATCAAAGCTTCCATCGAACCACACGATAAGTCCGCTTATCGATTGCGATGCGTAGAGAACCGTCCAGGGTGTACTCGTCGTTATCGCCTCTTGCTTGAAAGGTAAAGACTTGCTCGGTGTCGACGTCCCTAACAAACCAATCGTGACGCGTTAGGTCAGCCCCCAGTTCGAGCGCCTTCCGATGCGCACGCATGATCGCTCGGTTGTCGACCACGAAGTACTTGCCGGTCTGCTTATTGATCCAGACCTGGATGCCCGGGCCAAACTCGAACAGAGTGCTGGCCGGAGCGTACTTCACTATCACGAATGAACCAAACAGGCTTCGTGATTGAGCCGACCGTTCCTTGGGTGGCCAGTTAAGAACAGTTCTTCCATAACTTCGCCTTGCGCCTGATCGGAGCGCGACCTCGTCAATCACGCGCAGCGCCTCTTGGGACGGCACTTCCGACAGTCGCTGGAAACTGCCGGGCGCTGGGATTGGCAGGCTCGACTTGCCCTCGGCCATCGCCACGCCACAAGACATCCCGCACAGAAGCGGCAAGAGAAGCCACCAACGAGTCACTTCAGGTACTCCATCAGCACAGTGCCTTCCGTTCGAGGCCAAACGTTCTCGCGGCTGTGGGGGTGCGGTTCATCCCGCGAATTGAAGGCGTAGAACTCGCCGCTTCCTAGATCGTAGATGAAGTGCTTTCCGGTGATACAACCAGGCGATGGGCCGTCAGTTCACCCGCCGATTCTCAGCTTCCTTCATCCATCACCCGGCGCTCGGTTTCGTGCTTCGGCCACCTGGCAGTGAGTCAGGGTCCGTCGGTCCAGGCGGTCGCGCTGCTTCGGGTTGACCCGCTCCATCCTGAAGCTGGCCCTGGGGACGGTCCGTCCCGGCGAGAAGCGGATCGCGCTGGCTGATTCAAGCAGAGCCGACTGACCTCCCCGTAGCCGCATGAAGTCGGGCTAATACGGAAGGCCCCAGCCGCCAGAATGAACGGTGGCCGGTGATGGGCGTGTCGCCTCCCGGCACTGGCATCCACCGGGAGGATCGATGGACGGACGGGCAACCCGCTACCCTGCGCTGCTGATGCTGGCCGTGTGCGCCGTGGGGTTCATCCCCTACCTGCTCGCGCTGCAGGGGTTCTTCTCCAACGACGACTGGGTGCTCCTGTGGCACTACGGCCGGATGCCCCTCTCGCGTGCGTGGGAGTTCTTCTCGCCCCGGACCATCTGGTTCTACCGCCCGCTCCAGAGCCTTCAGTTCGGGGTGTTCCACCAGCTCTTCGGCCTGAACTCCGCACCATACAACCTGGCGCTGCTTCTGGCCCACGCCTGCGCCTGCACGCTGCTCTACCACCTGGTGAAGGAAATCTCCGGCCGTGCGCTGCTGGCATGGCTGACCACCGCCGCTTTCGCGCTGCAGTGGATCTACCTCGACATGCTGCTCTGGAAGGCGAACTTCAACAGCCTTCAATGGGCCCTGGTGACGCTGGCCGCGTGCCTCTGCTTTACGCGCTATCTGCGGGAGCGCACCCCGAAGCTGCTCGCGTGGACCTACGGACTCACGGTGCTGAACTTCTTCACCAAGGAGCAATCGGTCAACCTGTCGCTGCTCCTTGGCCTCATCTGGCTCTTCCACGCCAATGCGCAGTCCGCCGATCCGGAACACACCGCAACCGGTGGTGACAGCCGGTGGAAAGCGAAACTGTGGGAGGCAGTCCGGCTCATTGGGCCGGTGGCCGGGATGACGCTGGTCTACGTGGCCGGCCACCGGCTCTTCATCCGCGACATCTACGTGGAGCAGAAACCCGGCTACTTCTTCGTCAACCCGGGGCAGGCGGTGGTGCAGACGGCGCACATCTACCACCACGCCCTGCTCTCGTTCCTGACCACTCCGCTGCTCAATGCCCCGGTCATGGCGGCCCAGCGAGCGATCACTGGGGTGTTCGGGGGCGCGTCCTGGACGCTGATGGCCGTGGTTCCCGTAGCGGTGGCCGTGAATGGGTGGCGGACTCGCGACCGTCTCCTGGGGCTGGGTCTGGCGTGGATCATCGTATCGTTCCTGCCGTGCGTCTTCCTGAAGGACTACCACGCCAGCCGCTTCTACTACCTGCCCGCCGCCGGAGCGGCCCTCGTGCTTGCGCGGCTGGCGGAACAGCTCTGGCACGCGGCTGCTTCGCTCTCGGGTGCCGGCGTGACGTTTACGCGGGTGGCCACGGCGTCAGCGGTTGCCGGGATGCTTGCGGCCAACTTTCACGTCACCTACTCCCTCATCGAGAACGACCTCGGCGAGTCGGCGCGGGTTCGCGGCGCGTTCGGCATCCTCACTGATCAGCGGGGGAAGGTCGCACCGGGCGCGCTCGTGGTCCTGCGGAATGCCCCGGCAAGCTACTTCGGCAATGGCCTGGGCGCGCGCGAGATGGCGAAGTTCGCCCTGCGCGATGCCACCGTCGAAGCGGTGATCGACGGCCAGGACATGGAGCCGTGGCGCGTGGCGAAGATGGAGGCGATTCCGAACGTCTACCTCCTCGACCTCGGCGCGGAGCCGCTGCGGCTGGTGCAGGTGAAAGGCACCCGCCCCGCGCGGACGGCTGCCCGTTAGGGAGAGTTGGAAGTCATCCACCGCAGAGGACTCAGAGAGCGCGGAGAATGCAATCGGAAGACTGGGCCCAAACCGG
>JANPLG010000574.1:0-28772 GCA_031426395.1 Actinomycetes bacterium | reverse complement strand
CCCGAAAATCAATGGGCGTATTGGGTAATGGTTTTGGCGTTTGGGGCGGGGGTTTGGGTGTATCCGTGTGGTTACCCCCATACCATTGGTGGGGTGGGGGGGGTACGCCCGCGCTCCGTGGGACGCCTGAGTCCGATGATCGCCATTCTGGCGGTTGTGGGGCTAGTGTTTGATTGTGCGTGGGTAGCTTCGGGGCAAGAGCCCTCGCCGGGCGGGCGGTTTGAGGACCGGCTGAAGGCGGCGCAGCGGCGGGCCACCGCCCGTCCGAAGGCCGCTCCCCGCGCTCGCCCGGCTCCACGCAAGGTTGCCGTGCGCCCGAAGGCCTCAAAGCCAGTTCCTCGCACCCGTGTCATTGTCCGTCGCTCGGCCGCTAAGCCAAGGGTGGTGCGGCAGCGGGCTCCGCAAAGGACTACTGTCGCTGCCTCCGTTAGGCCGAAGGCACGGTTGGCGCGGCCCCGCTCCACCGCGATGGCGGCTAACCGCCGGCCGATCCAATCAGCCAGGACCGTTCGCGTCCGACGGATCCCCTTGAGCGGAGGCCAGAATGCGAGCGCGCAAATGGCGCGTTCCAGCCCCTTCCGTCCGGCGAGAGCCGCTTCCCAGCGAGGGGAAGTGAGCTATTCGGTCGACCCGAAAGACCAGACGTTTAGCAATGGCGAGCCTACGGGTGACGTGGTGCTCTTCGCGGACGCCGGCACCCCGGTCTGCTTCCGCTGGGAGCGGCAGAAGCGGGTCACGAGCCAGCCGCTGGTGCTGAAAGGCTACCTGCCCCAAATGCTGAAGGTGACGGCGGAGGCCGCTACCGGCGGCTCCGGCGGCTCCCGCGCCGAGAGCTGGGTGCCGGTGCGCACCAACTGCATCACCACCGTGCGCTTCCGCCTGAGGTAGCGCGCTCCCACTGCGAACGCCGGTTGGGGGAATAGAACGCGGATGACGCGGATCTTGAGGATCGACGCGGATCGGAATCCGGTCCAGATCAATTGATGGACCGGAGCAGGTTGGCGAGTGGTTGGAATAGCCGCTACTCTTCAGTCAACCCGCTTCCATGCTGGAATCCGAAATCGGCCGGAGGGCACCTGATCCGAAATTGTTCGACGGAGGGAGGGTGAATCGGGTATGAAAGCTCGGCCAACCAATGGAGGATGGCCGGGGCTTTCCGGAGCTTTCCCGCCATGTTTTCCGTCCGACGCCGCTACCTCTTCGCCCTCTTGCCTCTCGCGTCCGCCATGCTTGCTGCAGCCCCGACGCGGGCTGCCGATCCGCCCGCCAATCCCCCCACTACCCTGAGTCCCGCTCGTAAGGCGTTCATTGGCCGCTGGGATCTCACCGTGACGGACGGAACCCGAACCGCGCCCTCCTGGCTGGAGGTGGAGCTTTCTGGCCGAACAACGCTGGTCGGCCGGTACGTGGCCCAGAGCGGTAGTGCGCGCCCCATCTCCAAGGTGGAGTTCTCCGGCGACCAGATGCGGTTCACCCTCCCGGTGCAGTGGGAGCAGGGGCCGCACGATCTCCAGTTCGAGGCACGCCTTCAGAACGACCGCCTGTCCGGCCGCTTCCGCAACGAGAAGGGCAAGTGGATCTCGTGGACCGGTGTTCGCGCACCCCGGCTGGCGTCCACGGCCGAGCCGTCGTGGGGGGCACCGATTGACCTGTTCGACGGGAAGTCGCTCCAGGGCTGGCGGCCGCGCAACGTCAACAGCCCCAACGGCTGGGTGGTGGAGAACGGGTTGCTCAAGAACGCGCGGCCCGGCAACGACCTGCTCACCACCCGCAACTTCGGCGACTTCCGCCTCCACGCGGAGTTCCGGTACCCCAAGGGCAGCAACAGCGGCATCTACCTCCGCGGCCGCTACGAGGCACAGATTGAGGACAACTACGGGCAGGAGCCGACCAGCCACCGCATCGGCGGGATCTACGGCTTCCTGACCCCGCGCATCAATGCCGCCCGCCCGGCGGGAGAGTGGCAGAGTTACGACATCACCCTGGTCGGCCGCCGGATCACGGTGACGCTTAACGGTGGGACGGTGGTGGATCGGCAGGAGATTCCAGGAATCACCGGCGGTGCGCTGGACAGCGAGGAAGGCGAACCGGGCCCGATCCTGCTCCAGGGCGACCACGGCCCGGTGGAGTTCCGGAAGCTCACCCTGACCCCTGCGCAGAACTGAGCGCCCGCCAAGGTTGGGGAGCGGTTCTGAGTTTGGGCAGCGGAGCGCTGTCCGCCGGAGATCCGAAGCTCGAACTTCGGATCTCCGGTTGCGGGCGTGATCGACTCCTGCAAGAAGCTTGCAAGGTTACGAAGAAGTACTGACGACAAAGGGAGGTATCTGGCTGCCAAAGGTGAGCGATGGTTGACATAAGAGTTGACCCGACGATCCCACGGAGACCAGGGGTGCCGCTTCCATCTGTCCTCACGAATCATGCCGTTCCGCTCGGAGCGCTTGCGCCGGCAGGTGCTGCGCCGGTGGGGGCTCTATCGGCGGCATCCGCCCTCAGAGGCGCCCTCCCGGATGAGACGAGAGCGCTGGCGTTCAGTATGGAGACCCAGTTGCAGACCAACTGGTGCTGGGCGGCGGTCTCGGTCAGCGTCTCCCGCTTTTACAACTCAGCCAGCACCTGGATTCAATGCGGTGTGGTCAATGCGGAACTGGGTGAGACGGACTGCTGTCTAAACGGCAGTGACCCGAGGTGCGACCAACCCTGGTATCTGGACCGAGCCTTGACGCGGACCGGTAATCTCCAGGATGTTCGGAGCGGAGCGGCCCGCTTCGCACAGGTTCGTAACGCCATTCGGGCAGGCGATCCGATTTGCGCTCGGATTGGCTGGACTTCTGGGGGCGGGCACTTCGTAGCCATCACCGGTTTCGTTATCGAGTCAGGGGATGAATTCGTGGATGTGGAGGACCCCATCTCGGGTCATTCCAATCTCGAGTACACGGACTTTGAGAGCAACTATCAGTCCGCGGGTCGCTGGACCCACTCCTACTGGACACAGGCTTAGCGAGGGGACTTATGAGCTTTGCATTTCAACCAGCCCCTTCCATCGAGGGCTCATCGTTGGAACTCGGCAGCGCCCCTCGTGACGGAGCCAGGATCGTGGCTGAGCGGCTCACCCGCCTCTCTGCCGCTAGAGATGGACTGGGAGGCGGCGTTCAGGCGCTCGCGGGCAGCGGCTCTCTCCGAGACCGCCTTCTAGCACCGCCACAGCAGGTGTTTCAGCTCACCGCACAGGAGATTGCGGAGGGTCGTTCCCCTTCGGCGGCACATCCAGCAGGGTGGCGCTACCTCGTGTTGGAGAACGGTGAAGCAGTCGAGGCGGCAGAACTCGTGGATTGCGTCGGAGGTGGTGGGGAACTGCATGTCGCAGCCGTGAATCGCGGGCCGGCCGTGGCAGGCTTTGTGAACGCAGTGACAGCGGCGGAAGCGTGGGCTTCGGATCAGGATGACCACTACGAACTCCGCTACTTCCGAATCCCCTCGCTTCACGTGACGGCGGCCTGGTTGCGGAACCTCGATGGTGGCGAAGATTACTTCATTCCGGCGCGCCCAGCCTTCCCGCCGCTACAGGCTAATCAGGCCTACGAGGCTGGCGATTTCGCTCGCCTACTCTATGGACTGGCTCAGAAGCGTCTCTCCCAGGGCGACGGCGAAAGCTCCTGAGCGGGCATTGCCCTCAAAGTGCTAGCTCCTGCTCAATGCGCTTTCGAGGGCGGCGCAGGCGGTGTCCGCGCCGTTCTCGGTGCGGACAATCGCGTCAACCTCGTCGGCGCGACGGGCGAAGGTGGGCTCTTCCAGGAGTCGGCGCAGTACCGGGGCGATCAGGGCCTCCCGATAGCGCTTGCGCTGCAGGCCGAGGCCGCAGCCGAGCCGCTCGATGCGGTGGGCGTGGTCCGGCTGATCGTGGGCGAACGGGACGATGAGCACCGGCTTGCCGGAACGCAGGCCCTGGCCCGTGGTCCCCACGCCGCCCTGGTGGACGATGGCGGCCGCGCGCGGGAAGAGGTCGCCGTGGGGCGCGTAGTCGACGGCGATGACCCCCTCGGGGAGCGGGTCCGGCAACCGGTTCCACTCGCCCTTGCCGACCAGCAGCACCGCCCGCCGTCCTAGCCGCCCCACGGCGCGGATGCTCTCCAGGTAGAAGTCGTCCGCCATCCAAACAGCGGACGTGCCGAGGGTGAAGACCACCGGAGCAGTCCCCGCGTCGAGGAATCGCTCCAGTTCCGGCGACATCCCCTTTCCCGCCTCCAGGCGGTCGTAGAAGGGGAAGCCGGTCACCACGGTGTTGGCGGGCCAGTCTGGCTGCGGCGCGCCAAGGACCCGCGAGAAGAGCGCGAGGTTGAGCAACGGTGAGTACTGCCCCTCGAAGAGCGGGTTGGGACGCGGGGGAAGCCCCAACTCACGGCGGAGTTGGTGGACCGGTTCCACCAGCCGGTTGAACTGCGCCTTCGCTAGCCCAAAGATCGCCCCGCGAAAGCCGAGGCCGAGGCCGTACAGCTTCGCCAGTGCCGGGGCTTGCGGCGGAATGGGCGGGTCGTGGAGGGAGCAGAACGCCATCGGCTGCAGGATGCCGGCCACGCGCGGAAGATCGAGCTTCTCCGCCACCATGCTGCCCGTGAAGGTGACGCTGTGAGAGAGGAGGAGATCGGCGCCACGGCACGCGGCCAGCAGCTGCTCATAGCTCTCCCGGAGTCCCGGAAACAGGATCTCACGGAACATGAACTCCATGCCGGTGCGCGGGTCCATCACCTTCCGCACGATCTCACCGGCGCGCTCCTGGTCGAATTCTGGACCCACATGTGCCCATTCGATCCCCTCGGTCTCGACCTTCTCCTTGAAGAAGCGCGGCACGGCCATGACCGGGTGATGGCCGCGTTGCCTGAGACCCACCGCCACGCCCAGGTAGGGATGCAGGTCACCGAACGAACCCCAGGTGGTGAGGACAATCCGTTTGCCGGACCGGGATGCGAGCGATCTTTGTGGATGAGTCATGGCGAACGGAGCCGGACGGCGCTTGAGCATTTTTTCACAAATAGCATATCAGCAGCTCCGCGCATCCGCCGTCGCGCGATGAGGAAGTCACCGCTAAAGCTAGGCGCAGCCGTCTGGGACAGGAAGAGACCCCGCTCGGAGCATCGATAGCGCCTTCACTCTCGCCTGGCAACCTCATTGCGAAGGTGCCCTCTGGGCGGGCGGAGGTCCGGGCACCCCCGCCTGTCATCCGGGATCGCCTAACGAACGCGGTCACACCCCAGGCAATCCCGGTCTCGTCCGCGCAGGATTTTAGGATCATCAACTTGACTACCCAGCCTCAACTGGGGTGCAGGAAGAGCCTTGCCGACAATGGCCGATGGTCCGGTCGGAACGACGGCAGCGGCCGCCGCTGCAGGGAGACGCCTGTGAGTCAGAGTGAGAGAGCATCTCCAGCCCGCGCCTGGTTCACCCGATGGTGGAAGGACCTTCTCCTGGCCCTACTGCTTGGGATTCTGGGCGGGGTGGGATCGTTCCAGGCCTCACGTCAGGTGCCCTCCGTTGTGACGCAGCGTGCGGCGCAGAACGCCTGGTTCGACGCTGACAGTCACCGGATCTACCGGAATCTCACCAAGAAGGGTGTCCCGCAGAAGGGGACGCGAAAGCACCCGCTCTTTCCTCTGGCCACTGTTCGACAGGTCAAGTTCTTCGGTCAGCTTGGCCTTCCGCAGATTGAGGCTGTCCGAGCGTTCCAGGCGGTCACCACTGCTGGATGGCTGATCGCGCTTTTCCTCCTCCTTCGGGCAATGGGCTGCCGGAAGCTGGACGCGTCTCTCTTCAGCGCCCTCGGCGGGGTCAGCGCGGCCCTGCTGTTCTGGTCCACCGTGCCCGAGACCTATCTCCAGAGTTCGGTCAGCATCCTGGTGGGGCTGCTCCTTGCCGCCGCAGTAACACGGCGGAGCGCGGAAGCCACGGAGCAGTACTCCGGTAGGCGCGAGTTGATCCTGCTTTCCCTTGCAAGCGCCGTCACACTGAGCATGACCGTCACCAATTGGATGGTGGGGCTGGCCGCAGCACTCACCCATGCCACGTGGAAGCGAGCGTTGCTGGTCTCGGTGACCGGCCTGGCACTGGTCACCGGGCTTTGGGCGGTGCAGCGGACGGCGTTCCCGGAAACCAAGTTCTTCCTGGAACGTGACCCCTCGGACCGCCAGTTCTTCCTTCGCTCTGAAACGGGCGGTCCCCTCGCCATCGGCAAGGTGCTGCTACTCGATACGATGGTCCTCTCGCGGCCAGAGTTGACCACGCACCCTCTGCGGGCGGAGCACCGCATCCTCAACGTCCAGCAGTCGCCCCTCGGCTCCGGTGGGCCGCTGGGCGCGGCGGGCACCGCCCTCTGGGTGGCGTTGCTGGGCCTGGGCGGCTACGTCCTGGTGAGCAGGAAGGAACACGGTCGGATGCGGCTGCTCGTGGGGATGGCGCTCTTCGGCCAGGTAACGCTGCACCTGCTCTTTGGCGTCGTGACGTTTCTCTATGCGCTCAACGTGCTGCCGTTGCTGCTGCTGGTGGCGGCGCAGGGCAGCGTCACTCACCGCACGCGCCCATTCGCCCTCGGGCTGGCGGCCGCGCTCCTGGTCTGCGCGGCGGTCAACAACGTCCAGCAGTTCGGTGCGGCGACCCAGATGATGGCTGAGACGCGTTGGGCGAACACGATCCAGGAGTAAGTGCCCTCGCACTGTCGAGTCGGCTGGGTGGCCACGGCGGGTTTGAAGCGGGTCACCCGTCACCCGGTCACCCGGTCTCAGTGGCTTGCGGAGTCGGGGGGCGTGCTATCATTCGGGTGCGCCGTGAAGCGCGATTCCGAGCGCGCGATGCGGGCCGGGTGCGTGAGGCTGCCCCGTCTCGCCCCGGCGCTGAAGCTGAAAGGCACTGCCTGGTGATTCCTCTCGACCAGCTCGCTACCGAGCAACCGAACACCCGTACCGAGGACCTCGACTTACTGCCCGTTGAGGACGCCCTTCGCCTCTTGAATGATGAAGACCAATCGGTGCCGTTGGCGGTGAGGGCGCAGATCCCGCAGATTGCCCAGGCGGTGACGCTTATCGAGCGGGCGCTGCGGGCGGGCGGGCGGCTCATCTATGTGGGTGCGGGGACCAGCGGGCGGATCGGCTGCCTGGACGCCTCCGAGATCCCTCCCACTTACGGGATGGACCCCAGCAGGGTGGTGGGTATCATCGCAGGTGGAGACGGGGCGCTCCGCCGCAGCATTGAAGGGGCGGAAGATAGCCTGGCCAAGGGCGAGGCGGTCATCGCGGAGATGGACGTGCGGGAGTGCGACGTCGTCTGCGGGATCGCGGCCAGTGGTCGCACCCCCTATGTTCTGGGCGCCCTGGACGAGGGCCGCCGCCGTGGAGCGGCCACGGTGGGCGTCACCACCAACGAAGGCTCCGAGATGGACGGTCGAGTCGACGTGCTGATCGCGCCGGTGGTGGGCGCGGAGCCGGTGAGCGGCTCCACCCGGATGAAGAGCGGCACCGCCCAGAAGTTGGTGCTGAATATGCTTTCCACCATGGCGATGGTACGTATTGGGAAGACCTACGGCAATCTGATGGTCGACCTCCGCCCCACCAACGAGAAGCTGGTCCTGCGCGCGCAGCGGCTGATTCGCCGCGTAACTGAGGTGAGTGATTCCGAAGCGGAGAGGCTCTTCCACGCAAGCGGCGGCGATACGAAGCTGGCGATCCTGATGGGCCTGACCGGACTCGGCCAGGACCCCGCACGGGAACGGCTGGACGCAGTGGGCGGCGTCCTGCGGCGGGCGATTCTTCCTGCGGGGTGACACAGGGGCGACTTCGGATTTCGGATTTCGGATTTCGAATTTGGGATGCGGGGTTCCTGAGGACCAGTACGGGACCCTTGAATCCGGCGGTGGGTGCGGGCGGGACGCCCGCGCTCTTTGGGACGCGGATTCCAACCAATCGGATTGAGGGGTGCCATGCGCTTGCTCCCGGATGAGAGGGTCATCGGCATCGGGATGATGTCCGGCACATCCGCTGACGGCATTGATGCGGCGGCGGTGGAGCTGTGGGAGGAAGAGGGCCGGCTGCGGCTGCGCCAGACTGCCTTCCGTTCTCTTGCATATCCCGCCGAGGTCCGGCAGGCGCTCTTCCGTTGCTTCGCGGATGAGGCGACCACTAGCGAGATGTGTGCGCTGAACGCGGTGATCGGAGAGCTCTTCGCCCAGCTCGCGGAGACCGTGCGCGCCGAGCTACCGCAGGGGGCACCGCCGGTCGCGTTTGTGGCGTCGCACGGGCAGACGGTGTGGCACCAGCCGCCGGGCGAGAAGCGGGGAAGCACGCTGCGGGGAAGCACGCTTCAGTTGGGTGAGGCGGCCCGGATCGCGGAGCGACTGCGGGTGCCGGTGGTCTCCGACTTCCGGCAGCAGGATCTGGCTGCCGGTGGGCAAGGAGCGCCGCTGGTGCCGTTTCTGGACCTGCTGCTCTTCTCCTCGCCGGATGAGAGCCGCGTCATCCAAAACATCGGCGGCATTGGAAACCTCACCTACCTTCCCGTCGGCGCGACCGCGGATCAGGTGATCGCCTTCGACACCGGTCCGGGGAACGCGCTGATGGACGCGGCGGCGGTCCTGAATTCTGAAGGCGCTCTTGAATACGACCGAGGTGGCTTGCTGGCCGCTTCCGCTCCGGTGGAATCGGCCCTTCTGGCGGAGCTGCTCGCCCATCCCTACTTTGCAGCGGCACCACCGAAGAGCACGGGCCGGGAGCTGTTTGGCGTGGAGTTGGTCCGACAGCTTTGGGAACAGGACCAACGTGGCGCGGAGCTTGTCTCGACGCTGACGCAGCTCACCGTGGAGAGCATCGCCCAAGCCTATCGCGATTGGCTGGGTCCCATCGACCGCGTGATTCTATGTGGCGGCGGGGCACGCAATCCGGAATTGGTGCGCCGCTTGGCCGCAGAGCTGTCGCCGGTGCCGGTGGAAACGCTGGAGGCGCTGGGCTGGGACGCCGGAGCCAAGGAAGCGGTGGCGTTCGCAGTGATGGGTTATGAGACGCTCAGGGGCCACAGCTCCAACATTCCCAGTGCGACCGGAGCAAGCCGGCCGGTGGTTCAAGGAAAGATCTGCCTTCCGTAACACATCACGCTATGCGCCGAGGCTGGCGCGGGCGGATGAGCCAGAAACCGAAGAAGGGAGCGAGCCGCAAGGTTCGCTCCCTTCATTCTTGTTTATGGGCTACAGCCGGTGCCCGTTACGGTAGCCGGACCTTCAGAACGCGGCTGAAGCTGGCGCCGTTGTAGGTGCCCTCGAGGGTGAGGTTGCCGACCTTGCCGCTCGGTGCCAGTTCCTTGCGGTAGGAGAGGCGAATCTCACGCGTGCCATCTTCGATCAGCGCCCCAACGTCCACGGGAAGCGGGGAGACCGGTCGAAAGGTCTTGTTGTTCACCCTGATCGGCGCGCCTGTGATCTGGATATCGGTGATGTCTCCAGGACCGTCGTTGATGAACGTCACGAAGACCCGCACCGCGTTGCGCTGGTCGTTGAACTGGGAGCGAGTGCGGAACGAGAGGACCGGCGATCCATCCTGAGAAGTCAGGAAGGTCCGGTCATCGCTGACCACGGTGTAACCATCCACTGAAGTGCCGCTGACCTGGAAGTGGTACTCCGTGAAGGGGGTGAGGCCGGTCAAGGTCACGTCGTGAAGCGTGGTCAACGCATCGCTTTCGGCGATTAGGCCGTAGGCGCTGGTCAGCCCGTACTTGACCCTGGAGGTGGTAGGCTGCGTGGTGCGCCAGTAGATTGTGGCCGAGGTGGGTGACCGCTTCGAGACGTCGATATCGCGGATCTCGAGGCGGCTGATCTTGGTGACGAACGCGTCGCCGTTCCCGTTGTAGGACGCATCGAGGGAGCCGCGCGTGGTCGGGTAGAGGTTGAAGCCCGCGTAGCCGGTGATGTAGTCGTTGCCGTTGCCGTCCACCGCAATGGCGCGCCCAATCTCGTGGCCGGGGCTGCCGATGTAGGAGGAGAAGCTCAGGCCGGTCTGCGGCGTTCCTGCGGGATCGATGGTCGCCACGAAGATGTCCGCCAGCGCTTGTCCTCGGTTCGCCTTCGGGGGGAACAAAGAGAAGCGGGTGGGGAGATCCAGCGAGGTTGCCGTGCCGGTGATGTGCGCGATACCTGCCGCATCCACCGCCACGCCGTTAGCCGATTCCACGCCGTTTCCACCGAAGAAGGTGGAGTAGGCGAGGGAGGCGCCCTCAACATCCAAGACCACCAGGAAGGCATCCACGGTTGGGTTGCCGGCCGGGTTCTGGGAGAAGTCCCGTTTGATAGCTGGCTGGATGGCGTTGGGGGTCACCGGGAAGTTGGGCGAGCCGGTGCTTCCCACAAGGTAGACGCGACCCGCGCCATCCACGTCAACAGCGTTTCCGCTCTCCCCAATGCCATCCGAAGGTGAGCCGATGTAGGTGGAATAGACCAGCGTCTGCACTCGGGCCTGCGGGCCACCGATGCTCGGAGCCGGGGGCGCTGGATCGAATGGGTTGAGCTTCGAGGCGAAGGCGATGCCGACCTCGTCGCCCGTGTCCTGGAGCGCGCCCACTGTGGTTGGGAAGTCGGTGGAGCGTGTGGTTCCAACCACGTATGCTGCACCCCGGGCATCCACATCGATCCCATTGATGGTATCCACGCGCCCGCCGCCCAGGTAGGTGCTGAACACCAGCGAGGTATCGTAGAGCTGCTTAGTGTTGAGGATGCCCACGAAGGCATCACCGGTCGCTGAAGCGAGGGCGTCCTGGAAAGCTTCGGTCGTGACCGGTAGATCCGTCGACTGGGTCTGTCCGCCGAGGTAGGCGTGGAGCGCGTAGCCATCCGGATCCGCCGTCCCGGTAATCAGGCGGATCGCCAGTCCGTAGGCCGCGTCATCGCCCGTGCCACCGAAGTAGCTGGAGTAGAGCGGCACCGATCCAAGCGCGTTCAATTCCGTCACGAAGGCGTCCGACTTGTTGGAGAGGACGGAGCCGTCCGGGTTGGTGACCAGATCAGGGTCGTTCACCTGGAACGCGTTCTTGCGAGTGGTGGGGAAGTTGGTGGAGAGGGTCCAGCCGGAGACCACCGTGTGGGTCAGGCCGTCGTTCGGGTTCTCAAAGATCCGGATCCCGGTGCCGTAATCGTCCCCGTCCCCGCCCAGGTAGGTGCTGAAGACCAGTGCGTTGCCCGCCGGGTTCAGCTTGGAGACAAAGGCGTTCACGCCGTCCGCCGGGTTGCCCTGGAAGGCGCCTGCGGTCTTGCGGAAGTTCACCGAGCCGGTGTAGCCGGTCACGTAGGCGAAGCCGGCCGCATCCACCGTGATGGCCAGGCCCTCGTCCCTCTGTGTTCCACCGAGATAGGTGGAGAAGGCGAGCGTGGGGTCGATCACCAGCGGGCGGGAGGCGTCGTACTGGGCCAGTGCGAAGCGGACCGTGCCGTCCTTTGCCATCCGGTAGGCACCATCAATCTCCTGGCGCTTCCCTTCCGCTTCCTGGTAGACAACCGGCCGATGCTGGCGGATCTCACCTTCCTTCAGCTTGAGGACCAGATCACCGCTCTCATCGACGCGGATTTGCTCCGCGCCATCGAAGGAGAGCGCGATCGCATCCGGGTCCGCGCCCGGCTTCACCACGAAGTCGTACTCAAGCTCCTGGCCGCGGCCGTAGTAGAGCATGTCGACGCCGGGATAGACGTCCCGGTACTGAACCTGGGCGTAGGTGGGGAGGTCGCTGCGCCAGGCGGAGCGGTCCTTGCCGATCAGGTAGTTGACGCGGCTTCCGAGCGGGGACTTGCCCTTGACCGACGTTGCGCGCCGGCTGCCCACGAAGCGCATCCGCACCTGCTCGCTCTTCCGCTGCCCGGGCTTCCCCTTGGCGAGGGAGAGGTCGGCACCTTCCGGGTGTAGGCTGAGGCTGTAGCCGTGGCCCTGAGCCAGGAAGCGCACGTTGCTCTCCGCCTGGCCACGGTTCTCCTCGAACGTGAGGGGAAGCCGGCCATAGGCAGTGCGAGCGCGGCCTTCCGCCGCCGAGGCGACATTCCGTCCGCCATCGGGGCCGCCATCGGGGCCGCCACTCGGGCCGCCGTGCAGCCGAGGCGAGGCCGCCAGCGTGGCGGTAGCGGCCAGCCCGGCAACCAGCAAGGCCCCTTTCAAGTGAGGGCGAAACTGCACGGTCATGATGGGTACAACCTCCGAAATTGCGGCCAGGCACGCACGCGCGGATTTCACGGGCCTGGAGTTCGAGACACGAATTGGACGTTCGTCTCGCGGCTGAAGGGCTCGTCCGCGACAAACTACGTCTCTAAACGATAGAGCAGGCGGCACTTCGCCCGGTAAACGCTCTTCTTAATGATTGGCAAAGAACAAGGCAAGCACCTCCCCGTTGACCCGGCTGGCAAATAAACTTTGCCAGCCGCTTCAGGGCTGTGTCCACCCGGCGTCTACTCACTGGGCCTCCATGCAGCGGAAGCCCTTGAAAGCTTGCCTGGTAAAGATGCCGGAGGGGAGCCTGTTGCGCAGTTCGCATGATCCGGTATCGGTTGGCGGGCAGAATCAGCTTGGCCAGGAAGCTCTGCGGCCCTCAGGATGACGAGAATCCCCCCAAGCAGCGGAAGCCGTGGTTCATGAGGATTCGGAAGTCACTGCAAGATCGCGCCGGAGGTGCTACCGTATCCCTGGAAACGGGACGAGTGTCCGGTTGCCACCAGTTTGCATAAGGAGTACAGAAGTTGAGTGATCAGAAGAGAGCGGTCGGCCGGCGAACCCTGCTGACGACGATGGGACGCCGCGGCCTTACCCTCGGACTGACGGCCACGCTGGCCGGATTGGGTGCGAACCCCGCGCAGCCCGCGCACGTCATGGCGGCGGTGCCCCAGGGCGACCCGGCGACGGTCACGATTGCCAGCGGAATCGGCCAGCCGAACCACGTGATCGCGGACGACACGCATGTCTATTGGACGGAATTGACCTCAAAGAGAGCCTTCATTCGCAAGGCTCCCCGCGCGGGCGGACCCGCAACCACCCTTTACTCAGAACCGTCAGAAGATAGCCGCGGCCTGCGGGTGGCCCAGGTGCAGCTCAAGCAGAACAGCACCACCCTCTTCTGGTCACGGCAGACTGTGGGCTACTACCAGCACTGGTCCATCATCACGATTCCGAAGGCTGGCGGAACGGTTCGCGCGGTGCTTCGGGAGGATGCCAGCGTGATCCCGATGTACGCCAGCAAGTGGGCCGTCACCGAGACCTACGTGGCCGCGCTCATCGCCGCGCCCGCGCAGCTTCGGCTGCCGCGCAAGACGGTGATCGCCAAGTTCGACCTTGCCACGCGGACGTGGACGACCCTCCTCGCTGGCCGCCTTGCGGTCACCCGAACCTCGATCCTGGCTGCGACCGAGGACGCGGTCTACGTGCGGGGACTCGACACGGATGAGGACACGGAGATCGGAAAGGTTTCGCTGGACGGGGACTACACGCTCCTCGCATCCTCCGGGGTGGTTGACCGCGCCATTGATGAGCCAGCCGCCACTGACGGCACGAACCTCTACTACTGGAGCCGAACCAGCGGCTCCACGTACCGCCTGCGCAGCTTGCCCGTGACCGGCGGCACTCCCAGCACGCTCTACTCCGGCCCGCTCGGCAAGGGATTGGCTGTGCAGGGAACGGATCTCTTCTGGGCGCAGGGTGGGAAGATTCTCCAGGGGACCACCACGGGCACCGCGCCGGTAACGGTGGCCACCAGTGTCCTGGAGATCGCCACGCTGGGAGGCCTCTCGGTGGATGCCACCTCCCTGGTTCACGGCGTCCGCCGCACTCGGACCAGATTCGATATCCGGCTCGTGACGCGCTAGCCCGAATTACTCGTGAGTGTCGCTGCAGGAGCGGTTCGGTCGTTTGGCCGGCCGCTCCTCCCTCCTGCGGCGTGCGAGCCGGTGCCTCAGCGCGTCGTGGGCAGCTCCCCTGACATTGCTCCAGTCGCGCGGGGCGGCGCTTCTGTCCGGGCCGACGCGCCCCGGACCCAAACTTTCCCGGGACAGGACGTAGTCGGCCTCCCGCAGGAGGGGCACCAGCCGCGCCAGGACGCTTCTCGCCCGGGAGGCGTCCCGATTCACCGGCCGCAGCCTACGCCCTGTACGACCGATTCCGTTGGCCATCGTCAGTGGCAGGATTTGCCCCCACCCCACTTGAATTCAGGGAATGACGATCCTGCCGAGTGCGACGCCCACACCTCTGCTCGCAAGTCACTCGCCATCAAGGGAGAAGTACCATGACACTCCAACAGCTTTCCCTCTTTGCTGCTCTGCTGGTTTTTGGATCTTCCACGGGCGCTGTCGCCCAGGCGGGTAAGAGGCCCCCGCAGAAGAAGCCCGGGGCCCCCGCCAAACCCGGCGCTAATCCACAGACGAAGGGCACCACTCAGCTTCCCGGCGACAATGGAAAGTTGGGAGTACCCTATACTCTTGGACCTCCGGGCACAGGCAATAACATTAACTTTACACTGAATAGCGTTGAATATTCACCCCGGCGCGTTAACTTTGGGGAGGAAACCCGCTTTCCCAAGGCGGATGAGAAGGCGCTGATCCTGCACTATTCCCTACACAACCCCAATCCGGCCGAGTACCACGTGGACTGGGCAACCTTGAAGTTCACGGGGGTCGACTCGGAGAACCAGAACCAGGAGTACACTGGGCTGGTTGCAAAGGAGGGTACCGGAGAGAAAGTCGCAATCACCCTGAAACCGGCGCAGAAGATCGATGTCTACACAGCCATCGTGCCCCTCCCGGCGAAAGCGACCGTACCAAAGCTCATCGTTCAGCACAATGAAGGCGGCGGTGTTCTACGGTACGACCTCAAGGGACTTATCAAGGGACTTACAGCGCCCTTTGCCGACCCCAAAGACGCCTCCGGCGCGACCATCCTCGACACTGTCGCGGCAAAAACTGGCGAGTTCTATCCGGGTCGCTATCTAGACGTCAAATACGTCTCCTCAACTTACACGGACGGCCCCCTCGGGGAGAACGAGCCTGAAGAGGGGAAGAAGTTCTTCGTAGCTACCTTTGTATTAAAGAATGGCAGTCCGGCTCCCATTGATGTGGATTTCACGATCCTGCGCACGAACCTAGTCACTAGTGACGGCGAAAAAGTGGACCACAACGGCGGAGCGATCAAGGGCGGGCGAGACGAAAATCTCTCAAATCACCTCAAACCGGGCGAAGAGGCCACGATCCGCGTCTGGACTCGGATACCCAAGGAGGTCACGGTCAAGTCCATGGCCGCCTCAGAGGGTGAGGAAGCCCGCGTCTACCTGTACGAAATTGCGGGAGTGAAGTAGGCTCTTACTTTCCGCTGGGATGATCCGCCAATGCGCTTCCCAGCTCTCCTCAACATCATGTCCCGTGTGTACCGTCACTTGCTACTGGTTCAGGCTCCGTGCGCAGGCACGGAGCGGCGGTCGAGCAGGGCTCGGAGGACAGATAGGTGCTCCTCCGGTCACTGGCGTTGGCACCCGTCTGTACTCCGGGCACAGACTATTCTCCTTTCAGGCACCTCGACGCGCATGATCCGTTCTAGGCATCTGGCGATCCGCTTCTGATGGTGACGAATGGGAGAGAGGGCGAATGGGGGAGAGGGAGTGGGCGACTGCCCCCATTCGCGCTGTCAGGAGAAACAAAACTGAACTAGCCGCTGCCCGGCTGCGTCAAGGTCACTGATTGAAGTCGGAGGCCTGGGCATGTGGACGGCGCTCTCTCCCGCAATGCCGCTGGAAAACCTAGCTATCACCATCGACCGCCTGACGATCGAGCGTCAGTCCGTTGACCGTCAGTTTGAGGCGCTGGTCCAGGACTACAAGAACCGGATCCACAGCTACATCTGCCGGCTGACGAACGACAGTCCTGACGCGGAAGACATCACGCAGGAAGTGTTCGTCCGTGCTTACCAGGGCATGCGGGCCTTTCGGCGGGACGCGGCGCTGGATACTTGGCTCTACCGAATCGCCACCAACCTGGTGATCGACCGGTACCGGAAAGAGAAGCGGGCGCCGCAGTGGGTGGCGGTGAGCGGCGATGCGGACGACCCCGCCCTGGATCTGCCGAGCACCAGCCGGCACGGCGATCCCGAAGCGACCGTGGCGCTCTCCGAACTACAGCGTCACGTTCAGCGGGCGATCCAGTCGCTCCCGCCCAAGCTACGGGCAGTAGTGGTCCTCTATGACATGGAGGGTCTGGCATACGAGCAGGTTGCGGAAACCCTCGGGTGTCCGGTCGGCACTGTGAAGTCGCGACTGTTCAACGCGCGAACGCTGCTTCGCAAGAAGCTGGCCCGCTACGTGACATAGCTTGAGAATTGCGTAGCGAAGGATTGCGGAAGGAAGTAGTGAAGATGCGCTGCACGAACGCTCAACTCTCCATCGAACGGTACCTGGACCAGTCCCTCGCTGGTGACAATCGCAAGGCCCTGGAGCACCACCTGGAGGAATGCCGGGAGTGCAGCCGGGAGCTGCGCACCGCCACTCGTCTACGGGACTCGATGCGCCGGATGCCCTCCCGAACCGTCAGCCCCGCATTCGATCAGCAGCTCCAGCGGGCCGTCAGCGCCTCCCGCCCGGCACCGGCGGCATGGCTGGAACGGCTTCGCCTCCGCACGGAGTGGCGCTTCCGGGGGCCGATGGTCCTCACCGCAGGGTCGCTGGCTGCGGCGGTGATTGCGGCTGTGGTGACTCCCGGGGTCATGACGGCGCGCACCGAGCGCGAAGCGCAGCGACGGGACTTCGTGCAGAGCGCGGTGAATCGGCACGCCGAACTGAAGGAGAGCTCCTCCGTGGACTGGGACGCCGTCGATTCCAGCATCGAACTTTCGACGGGTGACATCCTCACCGAAGGGCAGTTGACACCCTGAACCTCGGTAGTGCTCGGCAAACGGGGCTAACGGCGGGATTGACGGTGATCCGGGAGCGATGGCTCGCGGTGGCGGTCGCTTCCTGTGCGTTGCTGGCTGCGCTGCCGACACAGGCGCAGGACGGACGCGCCATCCTTGCCAGGAGCTTCACCCCCACGCGCTCCAGCTTCGTCGGCGAGCAGGTCACGGAGATCACGCGGCCCGATGGGCAGAAGTCCCGTCTCCAGCAGCGAGTCTTCCGCGATGGCAACCAGCTTCGCATCAACTACCCCAATGGTCAGGTGATGTATGACGATGGGGAAAGGCAGCTTCTCTATTCCCCCCGCCCGAACGTGGTTGAGCAGGGGCCGTCCCGGCTCTCCGCAGAGCGCTTGAAGCTCCAGCGCGGGACACTGGCGCTCAAGCGCCGGCTGACGGTGGAGCAGAGCGGTGACGATGTCGTGGCCGGCCGCTCCGCGCATGTGCTCACCGTCAAGGACTCGCTGGGGAAGATCCCCTCGCGCAAGCTCTGGATCGACCGCGAGACTTTTGTCCAGCTCCGGGTTGAGGAGTCGCCTCCGCGTGGCGGCAGCGTGAGCACGCAGTTCGTCTCCATCAGCTACACGGATCCGCCCGCAGGGATGCTGCCGTTTGTCGTTCCGGCAGGCGCGCGCGTGGTGCCGCGCGGCCAGGGCCGTCCGATTCCGGATGCCCGTGCCGCGCAGCTTGCGCGGCCATGGGGCGGGCCTCTCAGACCGGCATACATCCCTTCAGGATTCCAGCCATCCGGCTTCTTCCTGCACCGGTTCAAGGGCCAGGAAGTGCTGGTGGCGGTCTACCGGAATCCGGGCACCGACCAGAATCTCTCCGTTTTCCAAGGTCCACTCATGGGCATTGGTGAGTTTGAGCGAATGGCGAACCGGCCACGCGTGCGCGTGCTCACGGGCCGAAGGGGCCGGGCAGACGTCGCTGTGGTGGCCCCTCTCACGGAAGCCGAACTCAAGCGGGTGATGGACTCCATCCCGGAGTGAGCGCTCCCCCTCGCGTTTGTGAAGCGGGCAGCCCGGCCTTCGCCTAGACGGCGGCCGCAGCCACAGGGGCAGCCTGGTTTGACTGCTGGCGCTCTCGGGAAGTACTGACCGGCCCTACCTTGCGAGGCAACTCGGACACTCGCACACCTATGGGCCGAGGAGTCTCACCCAATGCGTTACTTGTTCTCCATCGCCACGTGCGCGCTCACGCTGGCTCTCACCGGACCCGCCTTCGCGCAGGCTGGGAATGCGGATCCGTCGCCCGGCGCACCCGCTGGCACCGAGGTCCGTGTTCCCAACACGGAGGCCCGTGTCCCCAACTTCTTCGGTGCCAGCGGCCTTCTCGCCGCGCCAAGCGCCTACGTTCAGGGTCGCAACACCGCCACGGCGTTTGTCTACGGCCACGAGGACTTCATCAACGGCGGCTTCCTCGCAGGGCTTGCCGATCGGTTTGAAGTCGGCCTCGGCATCCTGGGCGGACTGAACGGCTTTGGCCGCGACAACGTCAACTTCCTGGCCAACGCCAAGCTCAGCCTGTTGCAAGAATCTGGAAGCCGACCCGCTCTTGCGGTGGGTGTCACGGACGCCTTCGACCGACTGAACGTCGGCCCGAGCTGGTACGTGGTCGCCAGCAAGTACTTCACCCGCACCGAGCTGGAGACGGACTTCGCGCTCAAGGGTCACGCCGGCTTCGGCGGCGGGATCTACGACGAAGAGCCTTTCTTCGGCGGCGAGCTCTTCTTCGGCCCTAACTTCAGCGCCATCGGGGAGTTCGTGAACAGCCGGTTCAACCTGGGTGCCCGCTACAACTACCGCGGTTGGGCCGCCAGCATGGGCGTCTTCGACTTCAGTGACTTCGGTGGCGGCCTCAGCTACACAGCCAAGTTCCGCTAATCACGAAGCGGTTTCCGGACCGGCGCCCTGAACCCCTCATGGGGTTGCGCCGGGCCGGCCAGGGTTCTCCTGGGGAGGGGACCAAGGAGGGGCGGCTTGCCTTCGGGCGGCCGCCCCTCTCTTCGTTTCTGCACACGGTAAGCCAGCGAAGCGGGAGCACGCACCGCACCCGCAACGAATGGGCCGCGCGACACGCTTGGCAGATCCGCCCGATCAGGCGCTAAGCCCGTGAGGGCCGCAGGTCGCAGCCTGCCGCCCCAGACTGAACCCCGAACCCTGCCCCGCAACTGAGGGGTTGCCGCGCTCACCGGGGGGCGCTACAATTACGCCGGTTAGCACTCCGCCGCTCCGAGTGCCAACAATACCCCGGCCAAGCGCCTGACGCATCACCGGCGATGCTCCAGAGCGGCCCCCGATTTCCCGGGCAGCACCCGCGCCCGGTTGACACAACCGAACGCGGAGCGGACCCCCTTCCCTCCGCCCACTTCCTCAAGGAGGAACCCGAATGGCAACCCTTAAGCCCCTTTCCGACCGCGTCATCGTCCAGGCCGTCACCGCCGAAGAGAAGACCGCCGGCGGCATCGTCCTTCCTGACACCGCCAAAGAGAAGCCGCAGCAGGGCGAGGTGATCGCCGCCGGTCCCGGCAAGGTCCAGGAGAACGGCAAGCTCGCCTCCATGGATGTGAAGGTCGGCGACCGCGTCTACTACGGCAAGTACAGCGGCACCGAGGTGAAGCTGAACGGCAGCGAGTACGTGGTGCTCCGCCAGGATGACATCCTGGGAGTCGTGGAAGCCTAGTTTTCTGATCGGGCGGGACCCGCGCCATTCAACGAGATGTCAGCGCGAAGCGGGCGATGATCCATCCCCACTTTGATTGTCTCTGTCTCTGTCTCCCTCCGGGGGCTTCCGGCGCCGGAATCCGCATCGCCGCTTCATAGGAGCAAAACATGCCTGCTAAGCAACTGGTTTACGACGAAACGGCCCGCCGCGCGCTGGAGCGCGGCGTCAACGCCCTCGCCGATACGGTGAAGGTGACCCTCGGCCCGCGCGGCCGCAACGTGGTCATCGAGAAGAAGTTCGGCTCACCCACCGTGGTGAGCGACGGCGTCACCATCGCCAAGGAGATCAGCGTCTCGGATCCCTTCGAGAACATGGGCGCTCAGCTCGTCCGTGAAGTCGCCTCCAAGACCAACGATGTGGCCGGCGACGGCACCACCACCGCCACCGTCCTGGCCCAGGCCATTTTCCGCGAGGGCCTGAAGGTCGTCGCCGCCGGCGCCAACCCGATCGCCGTGAAGCGCGGCATCGACAAGGCCGTCGTCCGCGCGATTGAAGAGATCAAGAAGCTCGCCATCCCCGTGGCGGATCGCAGCAAGATCGAAGAAGTGGCCACCATTTCCGCCAACGACCGCGTCATCGGCAAGCTCCTTGCGGAAGCGATGGAGCGGGTCGGCAAGGATGGAGTGATCACGGTCGAGGAGAGCAAGACCACGCAGACCCAGCTCGAGTTTGTCGAGGGAATGCAGTTCGACAAGGGCTACCTCTCCCCGTACATGGTCACCGATCCCGAGCGGATGGAAGCCGTCCTGGAAAACCCCCTGATCCTCTTCTACGAGAAGAAGATCAGCAACATCCAGGACCTGCTCCCCATCCTGGAGAAGGTGCTCCAGGACGGAAGCCCGCTCGCCATCGTGGCCGAGGACATTGAGGGCGAGGCGCTGGCCACCCTGGTGGTCAACAAGCTGCGCGGCACCATCAACGCCATCGCCGTGAAGGCGCCTGGCTTCGGGGACCGCCGCAAGGCGTTGCTCGAGGACATGGCCATCCTCACCGGCGGCGCGTTCGTGAGTGAAGACATCGGCACCAAACTGGAGAACATTGGCCTGGAGAGCCTCGGCCGCTGCAAGCGCCTGATCGTGACCAAGGATGACACCACCATCATCGAAGGCCACGGCGAACTGAGCGCCATCCAGGGCCGCATCGCCCAGATCAAGGCCGCACTCGACAAGAGCGAGAGCGACTACGATCGTGAGAAGCTCTCCGAGCGCATCGCCAAGCTCTCCGGCGGCGTCGCCATCGTGAAGGTCGGCGCGGCTACCGAGACCGAGCTGAAGGAGAAGAAGCAGCGCATCGAGGACGCGCTCTCCGCCACCCGCGCTGCGGTGGAAGAGGGCATCGTCGCCGGTGGCGGCACCACCCTGCTCCAGATCATCCCAGCCCTCACCGATGACCTCGGTGATGACCACGATGAAAAGACGGGCGTGGCGATCCTCCGCCGCGCACTGGAAGAGCCGACCCGCATCATCGCGCAGAACGCCGGCGTTGAGGGTTCCATCGTCGTCCAGAAGGTCAAGAACCTCCCCGCAGGCCAGGGCTACGATGCCCGCGCTGGCGAGTACACCGACCTGGTGGCCCGCGGCGTGGTCGATCCGGCCAAGGTAACCCGTAGCGCGGTGGAGAACGCGGCGTCCATCGCCAGCCTCCTCCTCACCACCGAGTGCCTAATCGCGGATGGCCCGGAAGGCAAGTAGAGCTAACCCCCGATCGCTGACGGATGAATGAAAAGGGCCGCTCCCAACCGGGGGCGGCCTTTTCCACAACTGGCAGTCCGAACTGGGCGCTTCTTGGGGGGCGACTCGTCGGCGGTTGGTGGAGGCGCTCGAGCGCAACTCGCTCCTGTGCGCGGTGTCGCAGGCGCAGTGAGTAATCCCCAGTTTCAACGCGGCGCGGCGATGATGCTGGCGGCGGCCGCGCTTGGCGTGGTCCTGACCGCCGCCACTGCCGCCCCTAAGCCACCTCTCGTTCGTGACCCCGGCCGTGATCCCAGCAACCAGGGATATCAGGTCCTGGCGCGTCGCTGCCTGAGCTGCCACGGCGCCAGCCGCACCGGCGGCCTTGATCTCCGCACCCGCGAGAGTGCGCTCAAGTCCACGGCGAAGGGTGCGGTACTGACCCCGGGACAGCCGGAGAAGAGCCGGCTCTACCTGCTTGCCGCCGGTCACGGAACCCCCAGGATGCCGCCGGGCGCGCACCTCCCCGCCGCCGAGGTGCAAGCGCTCAAGCAGTGGATCGCTGCGGGTGCGCCCTGGCCCACAACGGTGGCGGATGCGCAGTGGTGGTCGCTGCGGAGCTTGCGGGAGCCGTCTCCGCCGCGGGTGCGCGATCAGGCGTGGGTGCGCAATCCGATCGATGCCTTCATCCTCGCACGGTTGGAGGCGCGTGGGCTTCGTCCTACGCCTCCCGCCGACCGGGCCACCCTCATCCGGCGGATCACGTACGACCTCACCGGCCTCCCGCCCACCCCGGCAGAGACGGAGCAGTTCCTGCGGGAAGGGCGCGCCGAGGATGCGGTGCGAAGCGGTCAAGAGAAGGCGATCCCGGTCAAGGCTTATGGGCGGCTAGTCGACCGCCTCCTCGCGTCACCCCGGTACGGGGAGCGGTGGGGGCGGCACTGGCTGGACGTGGCGCGCTTTGCGGAGAGCCAGGGGTACGAGCGGGACAAGATCCGGGATCACGCATGGCGCTACCGCGACTACGTGATTGAAGCCTTCAACAAGGACAAGCCATACGACCAGTTTGTCCGGGAGCAGATTGCCGGGGACGCGCTGCCCGGCGCTACCGCGGAGACGATCACGGCGACCGGCTTCCTGGTAGCCGGGCCGTGGGACGAGGTCGGACATTCCCAGGCGAGCGCTGTGGGGCGGGCGCAGGCCAGAGAAGAGGAGCTTGAGGAGATGGTCGGCGCGGTCAGCCAGACCTTCCTGGGGCTGACGGTCAACTGCGCCCGCTGCCACGACCACAAGTTCGACCCGATCCCTCAGGCGGACTACTTCCGGTTCCAGGCGTGCCTCGCGGGCGTCAAAGCGGGTGACCGTAAGCTGATCGCTCCCAACCAGTCGGCTCCGAGGGAAGCGCGCATCCGCGACCTGCGCCAGCGCGTGGCGTCCACGCAAGAGCGACTAGCGATCCTCCGCGATCAGGCGCGGTCCCGGCTTACGGCAACGCCCACTGCGCCACGGGAAGCGGCCAACGGCATCCCGGCGCCCCTGGCCGCGTGGCGGTTCGAGGGGGATGGGCGCGATGAGCAGGGGAAGCTGCACCTGACCCTGAAGAACGGGGCAACGATCTCCGGAGGCCGACTGCGCTTGGACGGCGTGGACGACCTCGCCTACTCGCCGCCGCTTGGGAAGTCGCTGCGGGCCAAGACGCTGGAAGTATGGGTGACGCTGCCCACCCTTGATCAACGGGGCGGGAGCGCGCTGACGCTCCAGAGCCCGGACGGCTCCGCATTCGACGGCGTGGTCTACGGTGAGCGCGTGCCACGGCGGTGGATGCCCGGCAGCGAGGGCTTCGTCCGAACTCGCGACCTCTCCGGGCCGGATGAGGCGTCCGGCCCGGATCGCCCCGTCCACATGGTAATTTCCTATGGGGAGGACGGACGGATCTCCCTCTTCCGGAATGGCGAGCCGTATGGGGAGACGTATGACGCCAGAGCGGCCGGCTCTCCGAAGGCGCTGGGTCCTGACGCGCAAGTCCTCTTCGGACTGCGGCACGGCTCCGTGGCAGGGACCGTGGGACCGGGAGGCGCGCGTTGGCTGCGCGGCGACCTGGAGGAAGCCCGCGTCTACGACCATGCGCTCTCTCCCGCAGCGGTGAAAGCGTCCTTCCAGGCAGGACCCTCCACCTTCACCGAGGCCCAGCTTCTCGCGATCCTGACGCCAGCGGAACGGGCGGAGCGTGAGAGGCTGACCCAGGAGCGGACACTGCACGAGGCGGAGCTGCGGGAGCTGGAATCGCCGCCGCTGGCCTATGCTGTGAACTCCCAGAAGGCACCGGTGGTACGGCTCCTGGAGCGCGGCGATGTGGGCAAGCCAGGGGCAGTCATTGTACCGGCCACCCTGACCTCGGTCTCGCAGCTCTCCGCCGATCTCCGACTGACCAGTGACGCCACGGATGGAGAGCGGCGGTCTGCGCTAGCGGCCTGGCTCACCGACCGGAGCAACCCGCTCCCGGCGCGGGTGATGGTCAACCGCGTCTGGCAATGGCACTTCGGCCGGGGGCTGGTAGGCACGCCCAGCGACTTCGGGGTCAATGGGGAGAAGCCGACGCACCCAGAGTTGCTCGACTTCCTCGCCGCGCGGTTCGCCGCCCCTACGAGTGCGGGCGGACTGGGCTGGTCGCTGAAGCGGTTACACCGCATGATCGTCCTCTCCAGCGCCTACCAGCAGGCGAGCGCGCGCAACCCCCGCGCCGAAGCGGTTGATGCGGACAACGCGCTGCTTTGGCGCTTCCCGCTTCGCCGGCTGGAGGCGGAAGCGCTCCGGGACGCGATCCTGGCGGTCAGCGGCCAGTTGAACGTACCCGAGGGGAAGGCGGACCAGGGGCCGGGGTTCCGCCCGTTCCGGATTGAGATCTCGAACAGCCACTTCTACCATCCAGAGGATCGCGACGGGCCGGAGTACCGTCGGCGCAGCGTCTTCCGGTGCGTGGTCAACAGCGGCGGCATTGCGCTCCTGGAGCAGTTCGACTGCCCGGACCCCAGCGTCAAGACGCCGCGCCGGGGCGTGACGCTCACGCCGATCCAGGCGCTGGCGCTGCTCAACAACAGCTTCGTGCTACGGCAGGCGCAGGCGCTGGCCTCACGGCTGGAGCGGGAAGCTGGCCCCGATGCGGAGCGGCAGGTCGCCCTCGCCTACCGCCTGGCATTCAACCGGCCGCCCACCGAGGAGGAACTGCGCCGGGATGAGGCGTTCATCCGGCAGCACGGCCTCGCCGCCTTCGCCCGCGTGCTCTTCAACGCCAGCGAATTCGTCTACCTCCGTTAGGACCGTTATGCATACCCCGCAATCCCCATGCTCTGGGCCGGACCCCGGACCCCTCACCCGACGCGATGCGTTGTTCCGCGCCGGTGGTGGTCTAGGGGGACTGGCGCTGGCGTGGCTTTCCGCGCGGGAGGCGGAGGCAGCCGGAGCGGGGGCTGTAGGAACCCGGCCAGCGGCTACCGACAACGTAGGATCGGTTCGGCACCACGCGCCCCGGGTCACGCGCGTGATCCAGATCTTCGCGGCGGGCGGGGTGAGCCATGTGGACACCTTCGACTACAAGCCAGAGCTGGCGCGACTCAACGGTCAGCCGCTCTCCGGCAAGGGGAAGGTCGACACCTTCTTCGCGCAGCCCGGCAACCTGATGGCGAGCCCCTTCACCTTCCGGCAGCACGGCAAGAGCGGCCTCTGGATCAGCGACCTCCTGCCCGCGCTCAGTGGCTGCGCCGACTTGCTGACCGTGGTCCGCTCCATGGTGGCGGCGAACAACAACCACACGCCCGCGAGCTTCATGATGAACACCGGCTTCGCTCTGAACGGTTTTCCGTGCATGGGAAGCTGGGTGAGCTACGGCCTGGGCAGCGAGAACGAGAACCTGCCCGCCTTTGTCGTGCTCCCCGATCCGCGCCAGCTTCCGGCCGGGGGCAGCATCAACTGGACGGCCGGTTTCCTGCCCGCTGCGCACCAGGGAGTCGCCTTTCGGACGCGGGGGGAGCCGATCCAGGACCTCACGCCCGCCAATCCGACCTCGCCTGCCCTGGAGAGCGCCAGCAGAGGCCTCCTGGGCGAGATGAACCGGGGCTATGCAGAGGCGTCCGGCGGCGAGGGTGCCCTTACGGCGCGGATCCGCTCCTACGAGCTGGCGGCGCGGATGCAGCTCAGCGTCCCGGACGCAGTGCGCGTGGAGGAGGAGAGCGCGGCAACCCGCCGCCTCTACTCCCTGGACGATCCCCAGGCGGGCGCCTTTGGGAAGAACTGCCTCCTGGCGCGGCGGCTGGTGGAGCGGGGCGTTCGTTTCGTTCAGCTCTACCACGGGGGTGCCTTCGCCGCGCCGCGAATCAACTGGGACGGGCACGAGGACGTGAAGCAGAACCACGAGACCCAGGCCGCCAGCTTGGACCGCCCGGTGGCCGGGCTGCTGCGCGATCTGCAGCAGCGGGGGCTGCTGGATGAGACGCTGGTGCTCTGGACCACGGAGTTCGGGCGGACGCCGTTCACGCAGGGGCTGGGAAGCCGGGGCCGGGACCACCACCAGCATGTCTTCTCATGCTGGATGGCGGGCGGCGGCCTGAAGGCGGGACTGGCCTACGGGGAGTCGGATGAGGTGGGCTACAAGGCCGCCCGGGACCCGGTGGCGATCCCCGATCTGCACGCGACGGCGCTACACCTGATGGGTGTCGACCACCAGCGCCTCACCTACTACCACAACGGCATCCAGCGTCGGCTGACCAACGTGGAAGGTGAGGTCATCCACGGCATCCTTGCGTAACCCACAGTACCTCTTGGCAGCGGTTGCTTGCGTGGGGGCGGCAATCGGGTAACAATTCAGAACTTGATGGCGAGATCCGCCAACGCCTGGAGCACGTGGATGCAGCTCGAACTGACCCAAGAAACGGCAGAGGCTGTCCGGAGCAAGGTGGAGAGTGGTCTCTACCCTGATGCAGATGCCGTCATTGTGGCTGCCCTGCGGCTGCTTGACGACCAGGAAGAGCACCGTCGCCAGAAGCTCGCCTCCTTGCGCAGAGACGTCCAGGCGGGTCTAGACGACATGGCGAATGGCCGATACGCGACACACGATCGCGCTTCATTTGCAGAATTGATTGACACTATCGAAAAGGATGGATTGTGGGAAGGAGCGTCGGCTTGGGTTCCTCGCGCATTAACGGCTTTGGGGGAGCATTGACTCAGTTACGGTGAGTCCGCGGATGATGACGTTCTGGGGCATTCCGCGAGCGGCGAAGGCGCGGGTCAGTTCAGCGGTGGCCTTTCGGTAGGGAGCCTCGTATTCCGCCTGGAGAGTGCGGATCTGTGCAGCGTGTTTGCGTTGCGTGAGGAGATCGCCGGCCAATGGGTAGTCAGCATTGACCAGGTCGAGGTAGGGCTGCTCAAAGGCGACGAGGTCAAGAGGAGTAACGCGGGGCTTGTTGCGCAGTATCTCCTGGTGATGGGTCTGGATCACGGCACCGAGTTCTTTGGACCGCCGATCATGTGCGGCCTGGGCGGATGACATCGCGACCTTTGCCCGTGACTCGTTATCGGGATCCACGGCTCCCGTACCGCCCTGGAGGACCTTCAGGAGCAGCGGGACGAGTTCCGAGTTGAGGAGATGGACGCTGCGTATACGCTGCTTCTCCACACTGACGACCCACTTGACGTATGCCTCAAAGGCAGCCGCCTCGCTCTGCAGCTGAGCTGGGCTAGGTCGAGCTATGGGGCTGACGGGTTGCTGGGATGTGCCGTCCCGTGACATCCCGCTTGAATCGGCCGGCGTCGGTTTCGTTCCGGCACTTGCCGGTGGGCCGCCCGATTTGATCGTTGGCGCAGAGTTGATGCCGAAGGGAGATCCGGCAGGCGCGGGTGGCACAAACTCGACGGATGCATTCGGCCTAGCGGTGACGATGTTGTCAGCGTTTGACTTGGAGAGGCTAGCGTTAGGGGTGTTCCGCTCGGGTGCCCCTTGTGCGCGCATCAGGATGATGGCGAAGAAGCACGCGATGGCCGCAAGCATTCCCCATACGATCACCTTGACCTTCGAAACATCCAGCATAGAGCCGCCTCGCTAGGACTGGAACGTCTAGGTGCCGATGTTGGTGGGCACTTTCGCCCCTCCGGGGCTTTGGAGTCTTTTGCCGCGGACTCCTGGAGCTTGCGCACCAGGCTACATGCTTTCGCCCCTCCGGGGCTGATGGGCGGCAGGACGGAATCAACGACGCCGTAAAGAATTCTTTGCGACTGGCCTGCTTTGCGACACACCCAGCTTGACCGGCCATCGGGATTGACGGTACCTCGGCTACAGCTTGTAAGGTGACGGGCCAGGCGCTCACCCTTCGTCCCCGTCCTCAGCGCTGCGCCGATGGCGAGACCAGGGGCGGCGTGGGTCGCGCTGATCGCCGCGGAGATTTGAGCCGCGAGCGGGCGACGGAAGGATCTGGGCGGGGTCCCAGTACTCGTCCGCCAGGCCGTAGTCGATGATCTCGCGGTCGAAGAGGTAGAAGTCGGTGGCCATGTCCCGGTCCAGCTCCTCGCGCGTCTTGCCGGTCCGCTCCGCGAGCCGCTCCGCCATCGCGGTGTTCAACCGGTGCAGGAACTGCGCGTTCTTGACCAGATTCGCGGCGAACTCCCGGCCCAGCTCCCAGGAGACCTGGTGGAGCATGGCAATGGAGCCGGGGACGATGTAGCGCCTGCGTCCGGCGGCGAGGCAATCCGCGCCGGCGGAGAGAGCCACGCCCACGCAGAGGGTGTCCACCCGGCCGTGCGCCCGCATCAGGTTCACCATGCTCAGCGCATGGAAGCTCGAGCCGCCGTCCGAGTTGATGATCAGCAAGAACTCGCGGTTCCAGTGGCGGAGCAGGCGGGAGGTGATCTCCTGGGTCTGATCATCGGAAATCTCGCCGGTGAGATAGAGGAACCGGTCCTCGGGGTGCCAGGGCTCGCGTTCAGGCAACGGGGTTCTCCTTGTCGGCCGACATCCCACGGGCACGAGTGAGGGCGGGCGCAGAGAGAGTCATATCAACAATTCCTGCTGACGCGTCCGGGTCGCGCCCCGGCAGGGTGCGACCACGCAAGGCAGATGAAGCCCAACTGCATGAAGAGACCCCGCCAGGCAGTCCCACTGCGATGCGGCTCGTGCCTTGCGGGGGTCCAGGCACGCTCGTCTCGCGCCGGGGTGCGGGGGATCCTGGATTCGATTGACCCACCTGGAACGGACACCACGGGCTGGGTCGCGTGCAGCTGGACCCCCGAAGGAGACGAGGCGCACGCACCGGCCGACCGCCGTCGAGGGTGAGTGTGTCCAGATAAGCCACGAGTGGCTTGCCGGTGAAAGTCCGGTCCCGGTAGCGACCCAGCGGCCGGGTAGCTGAGCGGCACCGAGGCAACGAAGCCGCCGAAATGCGGCCGGTGAAGCCCGCTGACAACGGCTCAG
>JANPLG010000573.1:0-6227 GCA_031426395.1 Actinomycetes bacterium | reverse complement strand
CACCCTCGTGGAATCCGTCGCGGCCGCCGGTGGCACCATCAGCACATTGGCCACGCCTGGCTGCAACTCGTTCGCAATGGAGACCGCCCTCAAGGCTGGTGGTCGCGTTCGTTGCTACCTGCCCCTGCGCGAGAGGGAGGCATCATGGCTGCGGGTCTTCCGATCACAGTACGAGGATCGGCTGGAAGTGATTGCGCTAGACGAAGATCTGCACTCCCGATGCGTGGAGGGCGTGCGAGCCACGCACCAGTCGGGTCGCTTTTTGTCGGCCGCCGCGACCGCTGGACTCGCTCCGATGTACGCGTGCCTGGATGACGTGGACGGCGCCCTGCTCCTGACCGTTGTTCGCCGAGAAGCCCACCAGTACACGCGCGGCTCTCTCGAGACCGCCATTGCGATGGCACAGGCGCGAAATCTGCCGGTCTGCGACCTTGGAGATCCCCAGCAAAGGGATGGCGCGCAGCAGTTGCTAATGCCGGTGCTGTCAGCATAGGTCGCTCTCGGGCGGGAGTGATGGTAGGCTGTTCCCGTGGAACACCGATCCAACGCCCTTGAGCTAACCCGCGCTGAACACGCCGCTATCGCAGAATGGGCGGAGCACTTCAACCGGCACGCCTTCTTTGAAGCCCATGAAATCCTGGAGGGTCCGTGGTTGGTGGCGCGGGAGCCGGCCAAGAGCTATCTCAAGGGCCTGATCCACGCCGCAGTCGCGCTTTGCCACTACCAGCGGGGCAACTCGCACGGCGCCCGGGTGAAGTACGCGTCGGGCCGTCAGTATCTCAGTCCCTACTTGCAGGTGGAGGGACCCATCCGGTTGGATCTGCTCCTCGCCTCCCTGGAATGTTTCTTCGCGCCGCTACTAGCGCAGGACCCTGGCGTGCGCCAGCCACCGGAAGCAACCTGGTGGCCGATAGTGATGCTTGCGCCCGCAGTCCAGGGCACGCAGAACTTGACGGACGGACGAACCCAAAGTCATTGATCCGGCGGCAACGTACCAAGTGGGCCGTCTCTGTCGCTCTACGTGAGCTATTGCTGTGTCAACGCTAAAGCGATGGCTATCGCAGTAGCTGATCCGATCCGCGACTGTTAGGGAGCGTGGCTGCAAACCTTTGCAAAAGCATGGATGCGCCGAGTCGCTTCCCTGACGGTCTCCGTGTGCGTCGGCTGTGTCACCGAGCTGAGGCGATTTCATGCACGCCCGTGCGACGGTGGGGAAGCCGGTCCCACGTTTGCACCGAACTCGCCGCTTGGGCCGGATTCTCCCATCCTCCAATGACTTTGCCAACCACCTGATCCGCAGGCACCGGTCCCCAATGGCGGCTATCAATGGAGCAGGCCGCGTCGCCGAGAAGCCAGACTGTGCCCTCGGGTACCACCGTGCGGAAGTAGGTCATCCTGGGAAACCGCAGCTTCAGCCACGCAACGGGCAACTTCGGGTCGATCAATCGGCGGGCGGCCATCGCCTGTCCGGGGAGGCCGAAGGACCAAATGGCGTCCCCGCCCTTGGCGAAGACTCGCTTGAGGCAGACTTCGCCCTTCACCCGCGCCAGGACAAGGTCGCCACGTTCGAACTCCACCCCGAGGTCCTGGGTGGCGGGTGCGTAAAGGATCGGCTGACCGGAGTGCAGGGCCGGTTCCATCGACTTCCCGCTAACCACCGCCACCCGCACAGGCGCGACGGAGAGCCCGATAGCCGCAACCGCGCCGCATAGTGCCAGCCGTCCAGCGCGTGCCGAGCCGTGCCGTGGGAGCCTCGCAGGAGGTCTGAGCGAAAAGGGAGAGGGTAGGGAGAGAGCCATCACTTCGTTCCTGAGACAACACGCCTGAGACAACACGCCTGAGACAAAACAGCGGAGTCAGACCACCCGAAGGGATGGCTCGACTCCGCCGTGGAGGGTTGTTTGATCGCCTGAAAGTACGCTCTCTCAGGCTCTTCGTTGATCTCAGGTTAACCGCGCTGGATTAACGGGCGGTTAACCGTGGATAGCCGCCGGGTGAACATCTCGTTGGTCTCGTGTGACAGGACATGCTGCGGCGATAGAGCTGTTAGGCCCAGCCCATGTGATGAAAGAACGCCCGAATAGCATCTGGAGTGGTCTCCAGCTTCGCCGCTCCTCGGACCACGTCGTCGAGGTCAACGCCATACCAGCCGCGTTTGGCAGGATCGCAGAGACCCGCGATGTTGAATGGGTCGAGGTCCCGTGAGATCGCACGCGAGTCTACTGCAACCCCTGCGATGGAAGCGGCGCAGTGCCTCTCCAGAAGTTTGCGGAACCGGGATTGCCCTTGCATCAAGAAGCCGGGCGAGAGGTCTGGACGCGAAAGTCGGCGGGCCATCTCTCCGTAGGACGCTGCGGCAAAGTAGAGCATCGTCAGCCAGGCGAAGTTGGAGAAGCGGTCGAAGGAGCGGTAGCAGCCGTGAACTAGGGTTGCGGTGTGCTCCAGTTCTTGCCGGGTGACCCGCTCGTACTCCTCTTCGAACCCTGGTGGCCCTGATCCCCCAACCAGCGCGGGCAGCTCCCTCGCGAGGCGGTGGATGCCCAGCAGGGTGAGCGGGAAGCCGGTGCTGAAGAGAGGGTCGACGAAGCCGGCGGCGCTCGGCAAGAGTGCCCAGCCGGGTCCGGCCACGCGCTCGCAGCGGTAGCTGAGCCGGGGTGCATGCATCAGCGGCAGCGTCGCCTCAGCGTTCTGGAACTGAGACCGGATGGAAGGAAAGCGGTCCAGGAACCGTTGCCAGGCACCCTCGTGGTCGGTGAGGCCAAGCTCGTCGGCCAGCCAGTCCTCCACCGCGAAGCCCGCGCTGGTGATCCCATCGTCGAACGGCAGCACCCACAACCATCCGCCCTCGAAGACGTGATGCAGAGCAGCGGCGTCCGGTGGGAATGGGGGAGCTTCGTTGTGTGAATGAAGTTGATCGGCAAACTTATGGACCCCGGTGAAGTGGCTGAAGAGCGCCTGGGTCGGCGGGTAGGCGTGCTTGGGTTCCGCTTCCGAAAGGTTGACGAGGCGGGAGAGCGCTCCTCTGGGGCCGGTTGCATCCACCAGGTAGTGCGCGGAGTGGGTGAGAGACCGTCCCTCGCGCGCGCCCTGGATGCTCCAGCCGGATGGCGTGGAAGTCACCCGCTCGACCGAAGTGCGGTCAACGTACTCCGCTCCCAGTCCCTGCGCCTCGCGCAGCAGGAAGTGGTCGAAGTCCGGCCGGTACCAGTGCGTGTCAGCGAGCTCATCGGTGGGGGATGCGGCGACCAGCAGTTCGTTCGACCGCTCCGGTTCCGGGCGGAAGGCTTCGCCTGCGCGGTGGGCATAGTAGCTGAAACCTCGCTTCAGCCCCACGTTCAGCTCGGGGTAGGCGCGCTTCCACGGGCCATATTGCGTGAGAGGAAGCAGCCGGGGCAGGTCGTACTCGTGGGCCAGCTCCTCAAGCAGCAGGTTAGCCATGGGAGAGGTCGACTCCCCGATGGCGAAGCGCGGATGGAGCCCCCGCTCGATCAGCAGGACCGTGAGACCCTGCCTTCGTGCGACCATCGCGAGGACGGACGCGGCAAACCCGCTGCCCAGGATGGCTACATCGAACATGGTCCGTTACTCCGCAGGCGTGCAGCGGCACTGGACCGCGGCTACCGGTCGCTGCGTCTGGTTCATCGTCGCCAGTCGCGCCACGCGGGCGGCAGCGCAATCGCCGCAGGTGGCGAACTGCTCGATGTCCCAGAGGTCGGCGAGGACGCGGCTGCCTTGCGGCCGATGAGCCAGGCCGTACTCCAGCACGCATTCCAATGACTCAAGTGTCGGTGGCGACCATTCACCCGTTTCGCGCAGGGCTTCCATCGCGCCGTTCCCGGCCCGGGTCGGGATCAGGCAGCAGACTTCCGCTCCCGCTTCCCACGCCACGTCGAGGGATCGGCACGCCCACTCGATCCCCGCATTCTCGGAGAGCCACGGCGGCCGGACGAGCAGGAAAACACGCAAGGCCATCTCGTTTCGCGAGAGAAACTTGGCGGTACGGCGGAAGTCGGCCACGGTCATCCGCTTGTTCAGGCGCTCCAGCACCCCTACGTGGACCGTCTCCAGCCCGACGGCGACTTCCAGGCGTGTCCCGTGTTCCTGCAAAAGTTCTCGGAATCGGAGCGCGCGCGGGCCGATGAACGCGGGATGGCATTCTACGATCACCCGCTCGAACGGTGCGCACAGTCCGGCGATCTCCTCGTAATCCGTCGGGGGAATAGCCAGAGGGTCGAAGAAGCTCCCGGCGTTGTACAGCTTCAGGTGTCGGGCCGGAGGAAGCTCCGCGAGGGCGCGGCGGACCTGCTCCGGAATGGCACTGAGCGGGGTTGGATCGGGCAGGGTGTTGCGCCAGAGGTCGCACATCACGCACCGGAACGGGCATTCACGGTTGGTGAGGAATACGGTCGCAACCGGTTCTTCCAGGCCAGACGGACCCACCTCCGGCTCGACCAACGCCGCATAGGCACGGAGCAGATCGAGGCTGTTGCGCGGCGGTCGACGAGAGAGGACCCAGTCATCTCGCTCGCGAGGCAAAACGGGAAGGGCGGTGGGGAGCATCCGGCTTCAGCTCTTCGATGAACCAGCGCTGGAGGCTGCGGGCGACTGATAGGCCGCAGGATCCCAGAGTGCCTTATCGGCCGGCGTTGCCACCACCACCTCGGTCGGCTCTGGCCGCTGATCGTCCGTGGCCAGGCCCCGCACCTTGAGCTCTTCCCAAAGGCTCACGGCATCCGTGTGGAGGATCGCGTCCATCCCGACGGCCCGTGCGCCCGCCACGTTCTCGGGAACGTCATCAATGAAGAGATGCTCCGCGGCCTCAAAGCCGCTCTCACGAATCACCCACTCGTAGATGGCCGCGTCCGGCTTTTCCAGCTTCAGCAGATGGGAGGCCAGACAGCGGTCGAAGGGGCGGAGCACGTGGGGATACCGCTGCTGGATGAAGTCCCAGTGGATGTCGTTGGTGTTCGAGAGCAGGTAGCGCTTCTTGACCGGGGCCTCCGCAACCAGCCGGATCACCGCTGCATCCTCGGTGAACATGTCGCTCCAGGCGACACGGAACGCTCCGTAAGGGAGTGCGAGCCGGGTCCGCTCAACGAGCCGGCGGTGAAACTCCTCCCCGTCGACGCCTCCCGCGCCGAAGCGGGTCTCGCCAAAGAGCGCCTGCACCACGCGGCGCGCCTCATCATGGGTCACGCCGAAGTGCGGGTTCAGCGCCTCCCACACCCGCTCGACCTCGAATGGTAGGAGCACCTTACCGAGATCGCTCACCAGGACTTGAATCGCCATGCATTCCCTTGCGTGCCGCTGCGTCTGGTGCCACGTGCCTCTCGCAGCCGAGGCTCGCCGGATCATCCGGGACAAGTCAATGATAGCGAGATGATGCGCGGTTAGCGGCGTGAGTGGAGCAGTGCGAAGAGAAACCTTGGGTCGGTCGAGCCTGTGGCTGCCTTGAGCGGGGTTGCTCCGCGGTTATCCGGCGCGTTGATGTCCGCGCCCGCCGCAGCGAGCTTCTTGACGAGGGGGAGCCGACGCGCGTCGATGGCGTCCACGAGCAGACGCGAGATCAGGGTCGGGCGGCTGGCCCGCAGGTCGGCGCCGCTGTCGAGGAGCGCCTCGGCGGCGCTGAGACGGTGACGGCTGGCGCTGATCTCCAGCGGCGTGCGGTCCATATCGGGGCGGTCGACCTCCGCGCCATGCTCCAGGAGCGCGCGAACCAACTCTGGGTTGCCATCCCGCGCGGCCAGGTGGAGCGGGCGGCGGAACGGAGCGTGTCCCCAATGCCAGGCATTGGGATCGGCACCGGACTCCAGGGCGCGACGGAGGGCTTGTGGTCGGTTCTGCGAGATCGCGGCGAAGAGGGCACCGTTCGACGGCCAGCGCCGCGCTTCCGAATAGGACGCGCCCAGCAGGAACATCACGGTCGAGAGAGCCACAGTCATCGTGGCCATGCGTTTCGATTGCACGGTTGCGTCTCCGCCGACCGGGACCCTGTCCCGGACTCGGATAGTGGTTGCACCGCCTCGTGGGACGGTGAGTCTCCTAACTTAATCCTACTCCTAATCGAGTCTAATGCTCGATTCTGCTTCACCCGCTGACGGCTTCGTGTGCGAGGTGATTGGGAGTAAGATTAGGATCAGGATCAGGATCAGGATTAGGAAGTGACCTCACCCCTTGCGTCGGCGTCTCCACCAGAGGTAGAGGCCGGCCGGCGGCGGCAGTGCGGG
>JANPLG010000572.1:0-2602 GCA_031426395.1 Actinomycetes bacterium | reverse complement strand
GTTCCCGGCATCATCACTGGTGGCCTGGTCACCTCCACCAACCTCGGCTGGCAGGACTTTCCGTTCAAGGCGTCGCTGGGCGAGCTGCCGCTTCCCCTGCTGATCCAGAACGACATGCAGGCCGGCGCGGTCGGGGAGCTTGACTTTGGACGCGCGCGAGGGATGCGCAACGTCATCTTCCTCACCGTATCCACCGGCATCGGGGCCGGCATCATCCTGGACGGCGAGGTCTATGGCGGCGCGAACGGCCTGGCCGGCGAGGTGGGGCACATGGTGGTCGACCTGAACGGCCTCCTTTGCGGCTGCGGCCGACGCGGATGCTGGGAGATGATCGGAAGCGGCACGGCGCACCGCCGCCGGATCCGGGAAGCGTTCCAGAGCGGCACCTGGCCCAACCTCGACCACGAGCCCACTCCCGGCGAGCTCACGGCGCGCGTCCGGAACGGCGACCGCGCCGCGCGAGCCCTCGTCCTGCGCACCGCGCGGTACCTCGGTATTGGCGTGGCCAACCTGGCGAACTTGTATGATCCGCAGGCCGTCATCTTCACCGGCGGGTTCGCCCGCAACAACTGGGACATCATTCATCAGTACCTTGTGGACGAGGTGCGCGGGCAGGCGTTCAGCCAGAACACCGAGCTTCTCATCACGGAGTTGGGTGACGACGCCGGCCTGGTTGGAGCGGCGGCCCTCGCCCTCCGCCGGGGCAATAGTTGATCGGCTGCCTCGCTGAAGGCTATAGAGGGAAGGCGGTTGCTGCGGCGCAACTGTCGCCTATTCGGCGGGCGGGGATCGCCTCAAGTCGCAGATTCTGAGGAGAGCAAGGGCATCGGATGCGGATCCTCATCGCGCCGGACAGCTTCAAGGGCAGTCTCAAGTCGCCCCAGGTCGCACGCGCCATCGCGAAGGGAGCGCGCGCCGCCCTCCCTGATGCCGAGGTGACGGAGCTTCCCGTAGGGGACGGCGGCGAAGGAACGCTGGAGGCGCTGGTCACCGCCACCGGCGGCGAGTACCAGACGCTCACGGTGATCGGTCCGCTGGGCGACCCCGTGGAGGCGCGGCTGGGGCTGCTTGGCAACGGGGAGACCGTCTTCGTGGAGATGGCGGAGGCATCTGGCCTCTCGCGGCTGGCCTCTCATCACCGGGACCCACTCCAGGCAACCACCTACGGCACGGGCCAGCTCTTGAAGGCCGCCTTCGCCACGGGTCGAAAGCGGGTGGTGGTCGGCATCGGCGGAAGCGCCACCACCGACGGCGGCGCGGGCCTGCTCCAGGCGATGGGCGCGCGCCTGCTCGACATGGCGTTCCGCAACCTGCCCCAGGGAGGCGCAGCGCTGGTCGACCTCGAAACCATCGACCGCACCCAGATGATGCGGGTCCCTGACGGAGTGGAGCTGATCATCGCCTGTGACGTGACCAACCCGCTCACCGGCCCGCAGGGCGCCGCAGCGGTGTACGGTCCCCAGAAGGGCGCCTCCGACGCCGACATCCGCCAATTGGATACCGCCCTCGTGCACTTCGCACGCGTGGTGAAGGCGGAACTTGGGAAAGACTGCAGCACGGAGCCGGGGGCGGGCGCGGCCGGAGGACTTGGCTTTGCGTTGCTCGCCTTCCTGGGAGGCCGAATGGAGCGCGGCGTGGACCTAGTCCTCGATTGCGTCCGCTTCGAGGAGCGTCTCAGCGAGGCGGATCTGGTGCTGACGGGCGAGGGCCGCATCGACCGTCAGACCACCTCGTTCGGCAAGACGCTGAGCGGGATCGGTCAGCGCGCGCGGGATGCCGGCGTGCCGGTGCTGGCGCTGGCGGGCGGCCTCACCGGCGAGATGGGAGACTATCGGGCGGCCGGCTTGACCGGGGTTCAAACCATTGTGAATCGGCCGATGACATTAGAAGACGCGATGCGCGGAGCCGCTCCGCTTTTAGAGGATGCCACCCGGCGTCTCCTCGAAGTGTACCTGGCAGGGCGGCGGAGCGTGTCCGTGGGTGAGGCCCCTTGATGGGCGGTGAAAGGGAGCAATGAGAGAACCGATGGATCAGGAACGGGAGACGCGGGACTACCGAAAGCAGGCCATGACCTTCTGGTCGCAGGCCCGCGCGGACCTGGCGAACGCCATGACGCTGATGTATGACGGCGTCTACTATGCCAGCGTCTTCTTCAGTCAGCAGGAAGCGGAGAAGGCGCTCAAGGCGGCCATTGTGGAGCACCAGCACCGGTGTCCCAAGGGCCACAACCTGATCCAGATGGCGAACAGCCTGAATGGCCCCGTGGAAGTGATGAATGCGGCAGCCGAGCTGAACCCGGAGTTCCTCGCCACCCGCAACCCGGAGAACGTGGACGGCGTCCCGGCGCAGCTGTACGACAAGACCTCGGCCCGCATCCACCTCCGCTGCTCGCAGGACATCCTTGAATGGGCGAAGCCATTGATTTAAGGGCCAGGGGAGAGTTGGGGAGAGGCGAGCGTGATCGCTGGGTAGGGGCCGGACGCCGCTCCGGCCCGTCGCTAACGGAAGTGATTGCAGCTTTGCGACGAGCGGTACTGCTTGGCGGGTGCGGCGGCACGATACGGCGAGCGTGCCCTACCTGGGTGCAGAAGGGGTGCGGCGG
>JANPLG010000571.1:0-10552 GCA_031426395.1 Actinomycetes bacterium | reverse complement strand
GGGTTCCGGCCTTCGGGTGGCTGGGGGGGGCGGGACGCCCGCGCTCCGTGGAGGTGCGCAGCCGGTGTGAAGGGGGTCGTAGCGGAGATGCCTTCTCCGCTGTGCAGGGATTGGCCTGTTCACCCGTAGAATCACCCTTGGTGGGGTGCGATGACGCAGACGCCAGGGCGGACGGCACAGCAGTAGGGGGAAGCGGGATGCGGGTCGATCAACAAACTCATCAAATCCGTGCGCGGCGGCTCCGGCCAAGCGCGGCGTTCCTCCTTCTCACGGCCCCGCTGGGGCTGGGTCTCGCGGCCACGGCTGCGCCTGTCAAGCTGAAGCCAACGGCCGCAGTAATGCCGGTCGCGGCATCGCCGGTCAGCTTCAACCGTGAGATCCGGCCGATCCTCTCCGACAACTGCTACGCGTGCCACGGAGCGGACCCCGCCAAGCGGCAGGGCGGCCTGCGGCTGGACTTGGCGGCGGAGGCGCTGAAACCGGGGGCCAGCGGCAAGCCCGCCCTGGTTCCGGGACGGCCGGAAGCGAGCGAGCTGCTCCGGCGCGTGACGGCGACCAATGCCCTAGCAATGCCGCCTGCGTCCACGCATAAGAAACTCACCGTCGCGCAGGTGAACACCCTCCGCCGCTGGATGAAGCAGGGCGCCACCTACCAGGAGCACTGGGCTTACACGCCCCTGACGATGCCGCCGCTACCCAGCGGGCCGATGGCGTCCCGGAACCCTATCGACGGCTTTGTGCGGGCGCGGCTCCAGCGCGAGGGGCTGTCACCATCCCCGGTGGCGGACCGCCGCACGTTGATTCGCCGCCTCTCCTTCGATCTCACCGGCCTGCCGCCCACCGCCGCCGAGGTGGAAGCGTTCGTCAAGGACGCAGCGCCTGGCGCGTATGAGCGGGTAGTCGACCGCCTCCTCGCCAGCCCGCGGTTCGGGGAGCGGATGGCGGTCTACTGGCTGGACCTGGTCCGGTACGCGGACACGGTGGGCTACCACGGCGATCAGGATGTCACCGTCTGGCCCTACCGCGACTACGTCATCAAGAGCTTCAACGAGGACAAGCCGTTCGACCAGTTCACCCGCGAGCAGCTTGCCGGGGACCTCCTCCCCAACCGGACGCGCGAGCAGCAGGTGGCTTCCGGCTACAACCGCCTCGGCATGATGAGCGCCGAGGGAGGCGTGCAGGACAAGGAGTACCGCGCCAAGTACGCCTCCGACCGCGTCAGGAACGCCTCTGGTGTCTGGCTGGGCAGCACCATCGGCTGCGCGGAGTGTCACGACCACAAGTTCGATCCCTTCACGGCGAAGGACTTCTACCGCTTCGCCGCCTTCTGGTCCGACCTGAAGGAGAAGGGCTTCTACGATGGCGGCTTCGGCCGGGGCGATTGGGGTCCCAGCCTTCGCCTGCCCTCCACGGAGCAGCAGCAGCGGCTGGAAGCGCTGGAGCGCGAGATCAACACCGCGAAACAAGCGCTGGCAGCGGTGCCGGAGAGCAGCCTTGCGGAGGGGCGGGCGGCATGGGAGGCGAAGGTCCGCGCCCTGGATACAACGAAGGCGCTGGCGTGGAAGCCAGTGAAGCCGGAAGAGGCGACCTCCTCGGGCGGCTCCACCCTGACGGTCAACGCGGACGCGTCCGTCACGGCCAGCGGCGCGTTGCCTGCGTGGGACAGCTATACGGTGGTGCTTCCTCCGGATGCCATCGGTGACCGTCCTGTGACCGCCCTGCGGGTCGAAGCGCTGCCGGACGGTGAGCAGCCGGGCAACGGCATTGCCCGCGCGGGGTACTACTTCGTGCTGAGCGAGGTGGAGGTCCAGACGCGCCGCCCCGGTGAAGCGGCCCAGCCGATTGTAACGGACAGCGTGGTCGTGAACGGTGAGAGCGACGGCTACCCCGGCGGCGCACTCATTGATGGGAACCGCCGGACCGGGTGGGCGATGGTGAACGGTGGCGCACGGACCGCCGTGATCCGCTTCTCCCAGCCGATCAAGCTGGCGCCGGAGCAGCGGCTGGTGGTCACCCTGCATCACGAGACGCGGGCGCGGCTGCACGTGGGGCGGTTCCGCCTCTCCGTGAGCGGTGCTCCGGGTGCGGAACTGGGACCGCAGTCGCTGCCGGACCCGGTGCTGGCGGCGGTCCGCAAGGAATCGGCCGCGCGCACTCCGGCGGAGACGCAACTCCTCAGCCAGCAGTACCGCGCGATTGCCGGGGAGACGGCGCAACTACGAACGCGACTGGACGGCATGGTCACCGCCCGCGGGGTGCTCCTGGGCGAGATCCCCCACACCCTCGTCTCTGAGGCCACGGAGCCACGCCCGGTGCGTGTGCTGCCACGCGGTAACTGGATGGACGATTCCGGCGAGGTGGTCCAGGCCGGAACGCCCGGATTCATGAAGCAGGTCGCCCGTGAGGGGCGCGCCAACCGGCTCGATCTGGCGGAGTGGATGGTGGCCCGGGAGAACCCGCTCACCGCGCGGGTCTTCGCCAACCGGATGTGGAAGCTCTTCTTCGGCTCCGGTCTTTCCAAAACGCTGGAGGAGGTGGGCGCGCAGGGCGAGCCGCCGGTTCACCCCGAACTGCTGGACTATCTTGCGGTGAAGTTCTCTGCTCGGCCTCGTCAAATGGGAGAGAGGGGGAATGGGGGAAAAGGAGATCCGATTGGCTTTGGATGGCGGATCAAGCCGCTGATCCGACTGCTGGTGACCAGCGACACCTACCGCCAGAGCAGCGCCGCGACGCCGCAGTTGCTGGCGCGGGACCCCTACAACCGTTTCTACGCGCGCCAGGCCACCTTCCGACTGGACGCGGAGTTTGTCCGGGATCATGCACTGGCAGCGAGCGGACTTCTCTCACAGCAGTTGGGGGGACGGAGCGTCTTCCCCTATCAGCCGCGCGGATACCTGGCCCCGCTCAACTTCCCGCGCCGCGAATGGGCGGCGGATGCCGGAGATGAGCTGTACCGACGCAGCCTCTACATCCACTGGCAGCGCACCTTCCTCCATCCGGGACTGGTCGCCTTTGACGCGCCCACGCGCGAGGAGTGCACCGCCACCCGCACCGTCTCCAACACCCCGATGCAGAGCCTGGTGCTGCTCAACGACCCGATCTTCGTGGAAGCGGCGCGGGTGCTGGCGGCGCGCGTGCTGCGGGAGGGCGGTCGAACGTGGGAAGAGCGGCTGGCGTGGACCTTCCGAACCGTCCTCTCCCGCGATCCCCGCCCCGAAGAAGTGTCCGCGATGCGGAAGCTCCACCAGCAGCAAAAGGCCCGCTACCTGGCCGACCGCCCAGCCGCCCAGGCGCTGATCGCGGTCGGCGAGGCGCCGGTCCCCAAGACGCTGGACCCGGTTGACCTCGCTACATGGACCGCCGCGTGCCGGGTGATCTTCAACACGCACGAAGCCGTTACGCGGTCTTGAGAATGCGGAATGCGGAATGCGGAATGCGGAATGCGGAATGCGGAATGCGGAATGCGGAATGCGGAATGCGGAATGCGGAGTGCGGAGTGCGGAATGCCAATTGGCGACGGCCGCGCCTAGGGGGGATCAAGGCTGAGGAGGAGATGCGGTGTCCATCAACGACTTAAAGCTGCGAACCCGCCGGTTTGCGCTGAGTGTCATCGAAGTGGCTGATAGGCTCCCCCGGTCGCGGGCGGCTGACGTTATTGGCAGGCAACTGATTCGCTCTGGCACCTCGGTAGGCGCCAACTACAGAGCCGCCTGTCGGGGTCGGTCGCCCGCTGAGTTCGTGGCCAAACTAGGAATCGTGGAAGAGGAAACCGACGAGACCATCTATGGGCTGGAGTTGGCTGTCGAGGCCCGCTTGCTGACCGCAGATCAAGCTGAACCATTGCTGAAAGAAGCGGGCGAGCTTCTATCCATCACCATCGCCTCCATCAAGACGGCACGCGCCAACGCATCGCGGGGAAACCTGAGGTCCAGATGAACGACATGCTCGCCCGCTCTATTGCTCGACGTGCCTTCTTGGGGCGCGCAAGCCTGGGAACTCTCGCGCTCCACACCCTGCTTGGCAACGAGGCTGACGCTGCGGCCTCACATTCCGCATTCCGCATTCCGCATTCCGCAATCGCCCACATCCGTCCTCGCATCAAGCGCGTGATCCACCTCTACATGGCGGGCGGGCCGAGCCATCTGGAGACCTTCGACCCCAAGCCGAAGCTCGCCGCCATGCACGGGCAGGCGATGCCGGAGTCGTTCACCAAGGGGCAGCAGATCGCTCAGCTCCAGGGGCAGCAGCTCAAGTGCTTCGGACCGCAGCACCCGTTCCAGCGGTACGGGAAGTCGGGCCTGGAGTTCTCCTCCCTCCTGCCGCAGTTGGGGAAGTTGGCGGACGAACTCTGCATCATCCGCTCCCTCCACACGGAGCAGATCAACCACGACCCCGCCCACACGCTGATGAACACCGGCTCCGGCGTCCCCGGCCGGCCGAGCATGGGGTCATGGCTGCTGTACGGCCTCGGTGCGGAGACGCAGAATCTCCCGGGCTACGTGGTCCTCACCTCCAGCGGTCGCGGCGGCCAGATGCAGCCGATTGCAGCGCGGCAATGGTCGGCGGGGTTCCTTCCCAGTCGGCACCAGGGGGTCCACTTCCATTCCAAGGGCGACCCGGTCCTCTACCTCGGCAACCCGGACGGCGTGACGCCGGGGGATCAGCGGACCCTGCTGAACACGGTGAACACCCTGAACCAGCGCCGCCACCGGGAGACGCTGGACCCGGAGATCCTCACCCGCGTGGCGCAGTATGAGATGGCGTTCAGGATGCAGACCAGCGTCCCGGAGCTGATGGACATCCGCCAGGAGAGCGCCTCCACCCTGGAGCTGTACGGCGCGAAGCCGGGAGACGGCTCCTTCGCCAGCAACTGCCTCCTGGGCCGTCGGCTGGCGGAGCGCGGGGTCCGCTTCATCCAGCTCTACCACCGGGACTGGGACCACCACGGCAACATCAAGAACGACGTCGCCCTGAAGGCGGAGGAGATCGACCGCGCCTGCTTCGCGCTCCTCACCGACCTGAAGCAGCGCGGGATGCTGGACGAGACCCTGGTGATCTGGGGCGGAGAGTTCGGCCGCACCCCCATGGGCCAGGGCAGCGGCCGAGACCACCACATCAAGGGCTTCTCGTGCTGGTTGGCCGGCGGCGGTGTGAAGGGCGGCCTCGCCTACGGCAACACGGACGAGCTAGGCTATGCGGCGGTGGAGAACCCGGTCCACGTCCATGACCTGCACGCCACGATGCTCCATCTCTTCGGCATTGAGCACACGCGGCTCACCTACCGCTTCCAGGGTCGCGACTTCCGGCTGACGGATGTGTTCGGGAACGTGCTGACGGACATACTTAGCTGATTGGTGCCCAGCCAACCAATGCCGAACCCCGTATCCCGAACATTACGCCCGACACGTCTTGGGCAAGTAGACCTGACGGTCCTAGGACTCGATGGCGCGGACACAATCGTTCGCTTCGTTCACGGCACGGGTCGCCTGGACGAGTTCAATTCACAGCCAAAGTCAATCGGAACCGGTGACTTCGGGAGAGGCTTCTACGTCTTCCTTGCGTCGGGAACCCATGGGATGTGGGGTGTGCGTACGGCGAGCAACTGGGCACGCGTTAAGGCGTTCAGTCCGTATGACCCGTTAGCGAGTCCGGGTATCATCATCTATGAGATGGCGATGGATGAGTTTCTGTCACTCTCCGTCCTCTTGGTACCCAAGAGTAGCCTGGGTGGCGTGTTTGGATTGCTTCATCCTGACGAGAGCTCGGAAGCCGACGTGGTGGTCGGCAGTTTGGTGAGAAGGAACGTTGTGGGGGCTGAGGGCGTTGCGGCGAGGATGGATTATCCCGCCCAGTTGAAGTTCGAAGACCGAGCCTGTCCTCGTCTGCGGGAAGTAGATCGCCAGCCGATCACGGAGTCAGTGCTATGAGTGACGACGCACGATGGTTCCTGGACACCTGGGTGGATCAACTGGGGCACCTCGCGGGATGGAGCCGCAGGGAAGTCGAGGAGTGGGCCAACCGCTCCCGTCTGCTCGCAGAACTCTCGAACGAGAACAGCCTGGTCTACCATCGGCATCCGCAGTATTGGATTTCCCGAACACTGATCCCCGAGGGCCTTCAGAGCCGTCTCGACCCACTGGATCGCATCGAACTTGAAGCTCGGGTCAGCTCGTTGCTGAGTGACCCCGATGGCACGCCGAAGCGTCCATCCGAGAGGGACGGCTGGGATGCTCTCAGGTCAGATCTCACTCGTCTGATTCAGGATGCTGCGGCCAAGACCGACACCCGAGAACCTCTGGTTTCCTTCGTCGCGTGATCTATCCATCGCCCTGGGCATTGCCCTCGGACGTCGTGGGAGCGGAATGCGGCCCATGGCCTCAATCCGTCAGGCGGAGGCGGAGACACCGTTGTCCGAGAACTCTAGAATGGCGCAGCGAGCTGCCAGTGCGGGGAACGTACGCAGCGTGCCAGCATCGGCAGTGCTGAGCTTCTGACTGCCTCCAGCATCGAGAGCCGTGCGGAGAGCTTCCCGTGCTCCTCGTGCTGGAGCCGCACCGGCCCAACCCCACGCCTCCCATGAGCCACCCCATCTCCGCCGCTCCCCCCACTGGTGCGCAATCCGCATGCCGCAATCGTCCGGACGCCGCCCTCTCCGAGATCCAGACGCCGGTCCAGTTCGTGAAGGGCGTGGGGCCGCGCTATGCCGCCGCCCTGGAGAAGCTGGAGATCCGCACCGTGGAGGACCTCCTGCTCCACTTCCCGCTCCGCTATGAGGACCGGCGCAACTTCCGCCCCCTCGGCAGGATCCAGCATGGGGAGTCGGTGGTCACGTGTGGGACGGTGGTGGGCGCCAGCGTGGAGCGCTCCCCCAAGCGGGGCATGACGCTCTCCAAGGTCGTCATCCGGGACGCGACCGGGACCGCGGAGCTGGTCTTCTTCCAGCAGCCATGGATCAAGACCGTCTTCGACCGCCTCCGTGGCAAGGAGATCTCCGTCTTCGGGACGGCGCAGCGCATCAGCGGGGGCGGGTCGGCCATGCTCTCGTTCCAGCACCCGGAATGGGAGGAGCTCTCCGGCGATGAGAACTCGCTCCACCTCCACCGGATCGTGCCGGTCCATCCCGCCACGGAGGGGATCACCCCCAAGGGGATCCGCACCATGATGTGGCACGCGCTGGAGAAGTATGGCCACCTCATCCCGGAACTGCTCCCGCCCGACGTGGTCCGCGCCCGGGGATTGCAGCCGATGGAGTGGAGCGTGCGGCAGGTCCACTTTCCGGAATCCGCGGAGCAATTGGAGGCGGCCCGCCACCGGCTGGTCTTCGACGAGCTCTTCCGCCTCCAGACGGCCCTCGCGCTCCGGCGGCGGCATGTGCATCAAGCCCTCCCTGGCATCCCATTCACCGTGGAAGAGCGCCAGATGGAGGAGCTTCGTCGCGCGCTGCCGTTCGAGCTGACCCCGGCGCAGGCGCGGTGCGTGAAAGAGATCCGGGGCGACATGGCCCGCCCGCTCCCGATGAACCGCCTGCTCCAGGGCGATGTCGGCTCTGGCAAGACGGTCGTGGCCGCCGCAGCCATGGTCACCGCCGTCCGCTCTGGTCATCAGGTCGCCGTCATGGTGCCCACGGAGATCCTGGCCGATCAGCATTTCAGCGTCTTCAAGCGGCTGCTGGACCCGCTGGGCATCACGGTCCAGCGGCTGGTGGCCAGCGTCCGCGCCAAGGGCAAGCGCGCCATCAAGGAGGACCTGGCGGACGGTCGGCTCCAGGTGGTGATCGGTACGCACGCGCTGCTGGAGGACGATGTCCAGTTCAAGAAGCTCGGCCTGGTGGTGGTGGATGAGCAGCACCGCTTCGGCGTGCTCCAGCGGCTGACCCTGATGGACAAGGGCATGATCGAGACGATGCCGGACATCCTGGTGATGACGGCGACGCCCATCCCGCGTACCCTCGCCCTCACCGTCTATGGCGACCTTGATGTGAGCGTCATCGATCAGCTCCCTCCGGGACGGAAGCCGGTCAAGACCCACTGGAAGCGGAAGGCGCAGCGGGAGGGCGTCTACCGGGGCCTTCAGGCGCTCATCGCGGAAGGGCGGCAGGTCTTCTTTGTCTGCCCGCTGGTGGAGCAGAGCGACAAGCTCCAGGCCAAGGCCGCGACGGAAGTCCATGAGCACCTCAAGCACGAGGTCTTCCCGGACCTGCGCGTCGGCCTGATCCACGGCCAGATGCCGAGCCACGAGAAGGAGGCCGGCATGGATGCCTTCCGGGCGGGCGAGCTCGATATCCTGGTCGCCACCGTGGTCATTGAGGTGGGGGTCGACGTGCCGAACGCCACCTGCATGGTGATCGAGGACGCGGAGCGGTTCGGGCTGGCGCAGCTCCACCAGTTGCGCGGCCGCGTGGGGCGGGGGGAGCATCAGAGCTACTGCGTGCTCCTGGCGGACCCCAAGAATGAGGACGGAATCCAGCGGCTGGAGGTCATGACGCGGACCACGGACGGCTTCGTCATCGCGGAGGAGGACCTGAAGCTACGCGGTCCGGGAGAGTTCCTCGGCACCAAGCAGAGCGGTATTCTGCGGCTGCGCATCGCCAACATCATTGGGGACGCTGTCATCCTGCAGGAAGCCCGCACCGATGCCTTCCGCCTCATCGAGCAGGACCCGGACCTCTCTCGCCCGGAGCACCAGGGCCTCAGCGCCGACCTCCGCAAGCGCTATGCGGACCTCTTGCTTGCGGCCGTTGGGTAGGTTGAGCAGAAGTCCCCTGCTTCCGGTTGCACCTAATGGCGGGACGAAGACGGTCTAGGTTGCCCCTTTAGCGTGTAGCAGGCGGCGTTATCCTTCTTGCCGGGCGGCTTCGTGCGATGATAGTCGAGGAGCCCTCGGTTAACCATCCTATCGAGCAGCGTTCGAGCGGTGTGCCATCTGCTGATTCCAGCCTGCTCCTGGCACTGGGTCACGCGGATGGAGCCATTGATTGCCAGGAAGTTGATGACTTGACGCTCTTTGACGGTGAGGTCCTTGATGAGCGCCTCGCCGAGAATGGTGGCCGCATCCACGTCGACCCACTGCTTGCGCTGCTTCTGGTCGTTGCGGAGGGTGACGCGAACGCGCCCATAGTTTCCAGCCCCGTTGAGCTGCTCAAATGTAGGGGCGGGCAGCGCCATCTCCGCCATCGACTTGCGCATTCGGCGAGTTCCCTCGTTGTGCTCCCGGGTCAACTGGAGATAGTAGAGGGCGTTCATCAATCGAGGATTTCGTGGTTGGCTTCCGGCGTTATAGATGTTGTCCGGAGTGACAAACGGCGGGAATCCGCCTGGGCTCTCAACAACTAATCTGTCATCGAACATCTTGATTACAACCGCCATATTCTTTAAACCGTATGAGCGATGCACGCAGGCGTTGACAAGGGCCTCAAACCAAGCTTCTCGCGGATACTCCGGCACAGTGTAAAAGTGTCCATCGCCCCCGAGCTTTGAGAAATCTCGAAGATGGGCTCGGAGCAGTTCCGAAGTTCGGCTGATCAATGTGGGGATGGGACCTTCGATGAACTCATCCTTGACGACGTTGTACTGCTCACCCGTCCCTTCATGTTCACCCTGATACCGCAAGAACCGCACCTTGCAGCCGGGGAACAACCCGCCAGGATCGTGTGCGAACAGCAAGCAGCAGGCAATGTTGGGCTTGAAGCATCCCTCTACTACTCGCCCGAGGCGGCGTAGCTCCAGGACCTGAATTGCGGAAAGTTCGGGTGCGTCTCTGATTTGACGGAAGTTGTCGGCGAAACTGCGAACGAGGGTCGTATCGAAGTCATCCGGATACGCGAGGTTGACGGCCTCGGTCTCGTAATCTCTCTCGCCTTTGTCTATACGTAACTCTTGGATTTCATCCGAGCTAAGCTGGTGCTTGGTATCGGCTATGCGATTGAAAGCATTCTTGTCTTTATGGTAGACAACGCGGTCCGGATGGTAGAAGACACGAAAGACGACTAGAAAGGTAGCGACACCTCCTGACGTCCGACCTGAGACCCGCTTGCTTTCCCACCGAGCTTCTGGGCAGAATTCGTGTCCAGCCTTCTCACTATCGTTCAGTTCTCCTGGTGAAAGGCCGTGACAACCCTGAACCTCGCCATTGTCCGCCATCCCGACCACAATGATCCCACCGTCCGGAGCCGTATTCGCCCACATGGAGAAGTACTCTCCGAGGTCGGACCGTTTGACTTTTGCGGACTTGCGCTCGATACGCCGATCCTCACTGATTGATCGCAGCAAACTCTCTTCCGCCTGCGCGTAGATTTCGTCGGGCGTGAGCAGGGCAAGTATTTGATCGAACTGAAGTGAGAGTTGCACGAGGTTTTATGAGGCTGATGCGGGCTGGCGGCTTGCCCCCCTTGGTCAAGTATATCAACTCCTACTGGGGTGTGATTACGTGGTACGGTAGCCGCATCATGGACGTACTGGGCTCCGGTGCGATTCACTTCCGGTAACTGCGCGCGGCGTCCCTTCGGGCGCCGCCCCCATCCGGAGGACGTCCATGAACCCCGAAGAGCGACAAC
>JANPLG010000570.1:0-4074 GCA_031426395.1 Actinomycetes bacterium | reverse complement strand
TATCCCCGCCGGCACCGCTTCGACGGGCGCTTCTGGATTTGGAGCAAGCCGGAAGCTAGCAGCGCGGCTAGGTCCGGTGCCATACGCGGGGCCGGAAGTGTACCAGCCCTCGTAACCTTGGCGTGAGAAGTCGACGAAAGTGGTGGCAGCGGCGGCAGCCTTGCGGGCCTCCGCTACTTGCGTCCGGAAGCTCTGGGCAAGATCGGCGCGGCGTGTGCCGAAGGTGTCATCCGCCGCACCGGCGAGGACGGCCCACGCGTGGAATGGATCGCTGGGGTTGCGGGCTGCCGTCTCGCGGAGGTGCTTCACCCACCCGGCGAGGATGGCTGGATCGACAGCATGCTTCTTCGCCACTTCGGCGGAGCCGGCGCTGCTCACCGGCTCACCGGAGAAGACGATCTGATCAAGGCCGATCTGGCCCCATCCCCCCGTCTCCGTATCGACTACCTGGATGCGAGCTTCTTTGCCGGCAAGATCGCGGACATCCCAGTAGGTCCAGTCCATCCGGTTCTCGAAGCGGCCAGTGACGGTGCGGGCGACCTTGCCGTCAACGACCAGGTTCACGCAGGTCTTTCCGGCGTGCCCGCCACCTCCCACCAAGAAGTTGATGTAGGGCTGCTCGACCCGGAAGGGGCGCGAAGTGAGGGTGCCAGTGCTGATGTCACCGACGGTGCGCTTGCCGTTGGAGAGGGCGGAGTGCGTATTCACGAAGCCCTTGCCCAGGTGGTTCAAGTCTCCCTGGTAGGCGGGCACGGGGAGGCGGTTCGGACCTGAGCCGAAGGCGGTGCCGGTGGCGGTCCAGCCTTCGTAGGTCGGCTTCTCGAAATCTTCAAAGAGCACATCGCCCACAGCAAGCTTGGCCTGGGTCTGGCTGGTGCGGAGGACCTCACGGGCAGCCATCAGGTAGGCGGGGAGCTGATTAGCTTGGGCCTCACGGGCCGCAGCTTCGCGGGCCAGCAGGCGCGGCTGAAGCTGGGCGTCGAGCGCCTCGATCTGGGCCACGGCCTTCTTGATCGGCTCTTGGGCGTTGACGTCCACCAGGTCCTGCCGGCTGCTCTTCAGCATCCCGAAGAGCGCGTAATAGTCCTTGGTGGAGATCGCGTCGAACTTGTGGTCATGGCAGCGCGCGCAGCCGACCGACATCCCGAGGAAGCTCTTGGTGAAGACGTCGATCTGGTTGTCGGTGCGTTCCGCCTCGTCCTCGCGGAGGTCGACCGGGCTGTGCTTGCCCTCCCCGAAATACCAGAATCCGGTGGCGATCACCGACTCGTTGATGCCGTTCTCCGGATTGCGGCGTGGCTGCTGAAGCTGATCGCCCGCCACGTGCTCCCGGACGAACTGGTCATACGGCACATCGGCGTTGAGCGCGCGGATCAGGTAGTCGCGGTACTCGAACGCGCCTGGCTTCTCGAAGTCGAACTCGTGGCCGTCAGTCTCGGCAAAGCGGACGAGGTCGAGCCAGTGCCGGGCCCATCGCTCCCCGTAGTGCGGGCTGGCGAGGAGACGATCAACCACTCTCTCGTAGGCATTCGGCGAGGTGTCCTTGACGAAAGCTTCGACTTCCTCCGGCGTGGGCGGCAGGCCGAGGAGGTTGTACGTCACCCGGCGGATGAGCGTCAGCCGATCCGCAGGCTTGGAAGGCTGAAGCCCGACGGCACTCAGCTTCGACAGAATGAACGCATCCACGGGCGTGCGGACCCAGGCTTTGTCCTTGACGGTCGGGACGGCCGTGCGCTTGGGCGCTTTCCATGCCCAGTGGGCGGCGGCGCGGCCCTGGAGGTTGAAACCCTTGTCGCCCGCAATGGCTTTCGGGTCTGCGCCCGGCCAGGGGGCGCCCATCCGCACCCACTCCGTCAGCGCATCCACCTGCGCCGGCGTGAGCTTCCCCTTGGGTGGCATCTGGAGCTTGGCATCTGTTCCGTCCACCGCGCTGATCAGCAGGCTGTGCTCCGGCTTCCCCGGAACGATCACCGCGCCGCGGTTGCCGCCGGTGAGCAGGGCCACGCGGCTATCGAGCTTCAGCGCTCCCTGCGGTGCCTTCAGCTTGGCGTTGTGGCAGCCGAAGCACTGCTCCGTGAGGATCGGCCGGACCTTCTTCTCGAAGAACTCCAGGCCCGCTGGCGTGAAGGCGGCAGCCGGTTGCGCCATCGGCTTGGGGGCGGCGGGTGCCGATGCCGAGAGGCCGGCGGAAGCGGAGAGCGCGGCAATGGCACAGACCGTGCCCGCGGCGACAGCGCCGAAGCGAACGGAGGGTCGAGCTCGAAACAGCATACGGAGGCAGTCCTTTGCGGATGCAGTCCAATTGGCAACGCTGCCGGGTGGGAGCAGGCGGCCCACGTCATGGTTGAGCCACGTGAACTATCGTAGCGGCTTTAAGATCATGGTGACTGACAACCCAGGCAAACGCAAGTTGCGTGACCGTTACCGCAGCAGTCAACGATCCTCCTCATCCGCATTCGCGACCTGCCCATTGTGGCGTTGCACGAGTGGGCGCGCCGTTCCATGATTGCCCGAATCTGCGTGCGCGGGATCGAACTCTACCGCCTGTGGTCGTGCCCTGGTGGGTGGGACCTTCGGCGCGGCTCGGCGGGAGCCTCGCCCTCCCGGTTTCGGATTCGTTGCGGATGCCGCTCACCCGAGAGGATGCTTGTCTCGCTGATCAAGCCCCGGCTCGCCCCCGGGGCCGCATCGCAGTCGCCCCCGGGGGGGAGAGACAGAGAGACACGTTCTCCTACGAGAGCGAAGGTGGGGTGGCGGGTCCGCGTTGAGGGCTGCTAAGCACTCAGGACATCAGCGCGTGGAGTTGCGCTGATGTCCTGGTGACTCCGTGGGCCTGCTTTGAAGCGGAGCAGTCGCCGCGATTAGCGGACCTTCTGCACGGCGGGGAGGAGCAGTCCGATGAGGATGCCGCGCACGCTGCCGTCACCCAGAACAAAGTTGCCGATGGTGTTGTGCTTGACGGACGCGGTCTCCACTTCCACCACGGCGCGGTTGCTCTGCATGGTGGACATGACGCGGACGGCGATGTCGTTGGACCGGACCGGGAACTGGTGGAGCTGGCCGTTCTGATCACGGACATGAAGGATGAACCCCGCCGAGGGTGTTGGGGCGGTGGAGCGCTCCATCCAGAACTTCATCTTGGCGAGGCTGGGGGTGCTCTTGCCATAAATCGGCACGTTCTGGGACCAACCATCGCCCGTAAACTGGACGCGCGCAGCAGCTTCGCGGACCTTTTGCACTGCGGGGAGCAGGAGGGAGACTTCCATCGACTCACTGGCGAGGTTGAGATCCGTAGCGATCGGCTCCAGGGTGGCTGGACCGAAGTGGATGTCCTGCATCGAGACCTTGCCGGCGCCCTGCGCGTGCGCGGGCCGTCCCACGGACGCGGTGCCGACGGCGGCGGTCAGGACGAGCATAGAAAGGGCGGCCAGCCTTACACGGTTCGCGATGAGGCGATTGGCGATGAGGCGGTTGTTGCGGGGGGACATAGGGATCTCCAGTGATTCTCGCGATTGGGGCTTGCCTTTTGAGGGGCAGCAGTGAGGGCAGCGGCGAACCTCACGCCTCATTGTCCATTGAGGCGGGGCTGGTTTCCTATGAAGGGGCTCACTGGGTTGCGATGGGACGCGTGACGCTGAATTGGGTCGGCTCCACCAGGTTGGGTGGGAGGAATGGATGCTCACTGGCTGCTGCGGACGGGGACCGGAGGATCCCCTACCGGGCGGTGACGGTCACGCAGGCACGGCTGGGCACGGGGGGTGACCGCGTTGTGTAGGTAGCGGGAATTCAAAGTGCTGGCCCTCTCGCCGTGGGGAACTCGTCTCCGCTTTCGTAATCGTCGTCACCTCATTCACGGACAGCGGGGCAGTCGTCCCGGGCGTGGAAACAGTCTCATTCGGGGGTCCAGCTGTACTTCGACTGGGCGTGGGACTCGCTCCGTCAGGTGGTTTACGGCCGATGGGGTCGCTACCCCGGTGCGGGACGGGCGTGCCTGGACCCCCGCAAATCACGAGCACCTTTGCAGTAAGACCCCCGGGCGAGGGTGACGGAGTTTTCGAGGGCGGAACCCTGCTC
>JANPLG010000569.1:0-5160 GCA_031426395.1 Actinomycetes bacterium | reverse complement strand
GATCTCCACACACCCGCCAACCGCCCGGTACCAATCCTTCCCGAAGCCGAGCCGATCCACGAGTTGTATGGGTAGGTCACAACCATGGAAGTGACGCTCAACTTACCGGAACCCGTCATCGCACGAGCCCGCGACTTGGCTGCTTCTAACCAACGGGACTTCCGTGACGTCCTCGCGGACGTGCTCGTCACCAGCCTTCCGCCCTCCAACGGGACCGTCCCTCCTGGAGCGGACCTTTCCGGGTTGTCAGACCAAGAGGTATTGGCAATCGCTGATGGGCGGCTATCTGGTACAGCATCGGAGCGTCTCCATCAACTACGAGAATGGCAGGACCAGCGGGACCTCACACCGGATGAGGACGAAGAGTTTGATCGTGCCATCGATTCGCTCGCGGAGGCCAATGGGCGGAAGGCGCTTGCCTGGGTAGAGGCGGTAAGGCGCGGCCTAAAGCCAAGACTTGATTGAGGAGTAAGGTAGATGCAAGTCGTCATAGACGTTCCAGACAACTTGGTTGATCGGGCGCGAGATGCTGCGCAGGCCATGCACTCCGACGTGAGCGGGGTGATTGGCAGCTACATCCAGGCGTTCCTTCCAAACGCGCTCTCGCCCTTTGGCGATGCACGACGCCTCAAGGACTTGACAGATGGCGAGGTCTTGGAACTAGCAAACCTTCAGATGCACCCGGAACAGGACGCTAGACAGAGCGAACTCCTTTTCCAGAGGCAGGCACGTCCGCTCACGGTCATCGAGGAGATCGAATTCTCCGGACTGATGCGTGAATACGAGATTGGAATGCTCCGCAAAGCCGAAGGCATTGCGGAGGCGGCACGCCGAGAACTCATCTCCTTGGACGATGGGCAGTGGCAGTAAGCCGAGAGTTACGCGCACGGGTTGAAGCAAAAGCCAGGTTCAAGTGCGGCTACTGTCTCTGTCAGAAGAGGTACGTTTACAGCCCGCTGGAGATCGACCATTTGGTCCCCACCGCGCTCGGTGGAGGTGACGAGGAAGAGAACCTCTGGCTCGCCTGCCGGTTCTGTAACTCTTCCAAGGCGACTCAGACGCACGGCATGGATCCTGGGTCCGGATCCCGGGTCCCGCTCTTCAATCCCAGGCAGCAAGTCTGGAGTCGGCACTTCTGCTGGTCGGAGGATGGATTGCGGATCGTCGGGAAGACCCGGTGCGGGAGAGCGACGGTTGAAGCATTGCGGCTCAATCAGCCCATCGCCGTCGCTGTTCGGTCGCAATGGGTTCAGGTGGGTTGGCATCCGCCGAAGCGAAAGAGAGTAGGGTCGAAGTCTTGAAAAGAGTATTGACACCATGTCTGGCGGTCACCGGAATGGCATCCGTCATTGCCATTGGTGTCAGCGCTTCGGCCGCACCGCCGAAGGTGCAGTTCAGCAAGCAGGTCCTGCCGATCCTGAAGCGGGAGTGCGGAAGCTGCCACGCCGGTTCCGCTGCCCCCGGCGGCTACAGCATCGAGTCGGCGGAGCGTCTGCTCGCGGGCGGGCGGCACGGAGCGGCCGTGGTCGCGGGGAAGAGCGGCGCGAGCACGCTGCCCAAGTACCTCACCGGCGAGCTGAAGCCGATCATGCCTCCCGGCAAGCCGCTCTCGCTCGACACCATCGCGCTCATCAAGCGCTGGATTGACGAGGGAGCGAAGATCGATGCGATGGTGGCGGCACCGGATCGCGCCACCGCCGGCATCATGCGAGACGCGATGCCGATGATGAAACGCCCCGGTTCCACGCGGGAGAGCGATGCGCAGAAGGCGGGCATTCCGCTCCCCTCTCCCATCAGTCAGGCCGCGCCGGTGACCGCGCTTTCGGTTTCCCCGGATGGAAAGTGGGTTGCTGCGGGTGGCTTCCGGGCCGTGCGCCTCCTGGATGCTGCAAGCGGAGAGGTTCGTCAGACCCTGAATGGAGCGAGTGACCAGGTGCTTTCTGTTGCATGGTCGTCCGATGGGAAGCGGCTTGCGGCTGCTGGCGGCGTTCCCGGCTCCTTCGGGGAGGTGGCGCTCTGGGAGCAGATGCCTACCGGCGACTGGGGTAAGCCCAAGCTTCTGAAGGAGCATGCCGATTCAATCTACGGGGTAGCCTGGCGGCCGGGGGGCACCGAATTCGCCACGGCCAGCCTCGACAAGACGGCACGGGTCTGGGACGCGGCCAGTGGCAAGGTCCTCCGGGTTGTCAAAGACCACGTGGACGCAGTCCTGGCAGTGGCCTACAGCGCCGACGGCAAGTGGATGGCCACCGGCAGTGCGGACCGCACCGCGAAGCTATACCTAACCGAAAGTGGCCAGCGGGTCACCTCGCTGACTCACGGTGACGCGGTCACGGCAGTGGTCTTCGGCGGCAAGAGCGAGACCATCGCCACGGCGTGCGCCGATAAGCAGGTGCGACTTTGGCCCGTTCGGGCGGGCACCGTGGAGAACCCGCTCCGGGGCCAGGGCGAAGGCGAACCGGTCAACGCGATCGCCTACTCTTCCGACGGCAGCACGTTCGCTTGGGGCGCGATGAACCGCCGCGTGCGCATCTGGAACGGCGAGCTCTCTCAGCACCAAAAGGAACTGCGCGACGCCCAGGATTGGGTCTATTCCGTCGCTCTCTCCCCCACCGGCGACCGGGTCTACGGTGGCACCGGCGAGGGCAAGCTGTACATCTGGAACCGGCAGGACGGGAAGCTCATCTCATCCACTACATTGGGCGGAAGCACTGCGGTTGCCGCCGCTGGTGCCGCTGCAAAGGCAGCCATACGATGAGCCGGACCTCTCTATTTGCAGGCATCGTCTCAACTGGCGCGCTCATCGCAGGGAGCGTGGCCACGGCGCAGCAGGCCCAGAAGTCCTATGTGAACGGACACTCTCCGGCATGGGCCATGGCGGGCGCCACCACCCCCCTGCGCCTTATCGGCAGCGACCTGGCGGCTACTGAGGTCCGGTTCAAGTCGCCGGGGATTGCGGCGAAGGTCGTCAAAGTTGGACCCAATCAGCCGAAGGGTGACGATGAGAAGAAGCTGGGCAACACGCAGGTCGAGCTCGAGGTGACCGTTCCGGCCGATGCCAGGCCGGGACTCCACCCGTTCGAGCTGATCCGAGAAGGCGGCCCGCCCATCACTGGCCAGCTGCTGGTCGATGTGGCCGCCCCGGAAGTGCCGGAGAAGGAGCCGAACGGTTCGCTGCGGCAGCCGCAGGAACTACCGGCGGGTAACGCGACCATCATTGGGAAGCTGGATGGGGATGGAGCGGACGTCTACCGCTTCAACGCCAAGGCGAACGAGCGATGGCGCATCGAGGTCTTCGTGCGCCGGCTCCCGGGCGGCGGGAAGTTCGAGCCGGTGCTCCGGCTGCGCGACCCGCAACTCGCGCCCGTGAAGGCGGCAGTCGATCAGGGCTGGGACTGCGCCCTGGAGTACTCCTGCCGCGTGGACGGCCCGCACCTCGTCGAGATCTTCGACGGGGACAACCGCTCCGGTGGCGACTACAACTACCGCCTGCACCTGCGCAAGCTGTAGTCAGGACGGCGCCACACAGCGAGGCCTCGAAGCCCCATTGCGACATTTTTGCGCACCTGACGTAACCGTGCTCGCGGGCCTTGCGTCCATCCTGGCGTAACTCTCCTTTCATTTGGAGCCCCGTTCTCCCACTGTCGAGAACCGCTCCCTGGAGACCGCCGATGAAACCGCTTCCTCTCGTTCTGGCCGCCGCCGCAGTGACCGCCGCCGTAGTCGGTATTGCGGCGTGGCAGATGCCCCGCCAGGTGACGCTCCCGGAGTTCGCCGGGGAGGTCAGCTTCTTCGATGAGAAGCGGCAGTCCATCCTGATCGGCAACGTGCCGGATGGGGTGAAGAGCCTGAGTGCGGAAGCCTGTGCGTCATGTCATGAGAAGGAGCACGCGCAGTGGAAGGAATCGGCACACGCACGGTCGGTGACGGAGCCGGTGTTCCAGGCGGCGTTCAAGGCCGAGCCTCGATTTCTCTGCCGCTCCTGCCACTCCCCGCTCCAGGAGCAGCAGCCGATGCTGATAACCCGCCTGGACGACCCACCGAAAACCCTCATCCATGGCACCTCTGTCAACTTCAGACAGTCGGTATCCAGCGGCCCGCAGCCGTTCCTCACCGAAGACAACCCGCACTTCCAACCGAAGCTTGCGGCGGAAGGCGTGACCTGCGTCACCTGCCACGTCCGTGAAGGCACGGTGCTCACCGCCAAGCCGACCGCGTCCAACAAGGTGCCGCACCCACTGACCTACGCGCCAGTGATGAAGAAAGCGGAGTTCTGCGCTGGCTGCCACCAGTTCGACGTGAAAGACCCCCAGTCGCATCCCTTTGAGCCGAAGAAGGCGGGCGGAAAGGCATCGAACGGGACCTCGCGTGTGGCGCGTCGCAGCGGCTTCACGCGGGAGATGTTCGCGGTGGATATGAACGGCGAGGATCCGCCCGTGCCGCCCTCCCCTGGTTTCGAAGACCAGTACCAGATGGAGCCGCGCGTCCAGCACACCATGGACGAGTTCCGCATCAGTCCGGCCGCTGCCAGAGGTGAAACCTGCCAGAGCTGCCACATGCCTGCCAGCAAGGAGACCCACGGTCACTTCTGGCCAGGGCGAAACGACCCGGAAATGCTCCGCAAGGCGGTGGAGCTTGCCGTTCGCCTCGACCGCAAGGAGTATGGGGCGGGCGACAAGCTCCAGGCGGTCATCAAGCTGAAGAACCAGGGAGGCCACCGCTTCCCCACCGGCGACAGCATCCACGCCGGTATCCTGGACGTCTGGCTGAAGGACGGCGACAAGACCCTCGGGCGGCAGACGTTCGTTATGTCCAACCAGGGCGGTGCGTCCCGGATTCTCGCGCAACGGGCTATTCAGTTCGAGAACGGTTTGCAGGTCCGAGGCGGCTTCGGAGCGCCGTCGAGCGACCTGGGACATCTGGAAGTGCCCCACCGTGAGGACACGCGCTTGCTGCCCGGGGAAGAGGTGACACTGGTCTTCAGCAAGAAGGTTGCCGGGAACCTGGCGAAGGCGGTGAAGCCGGTGCTGAAGGTCCGCGTTTACCACGCGGCCATCCATCCCGGGTTCAAGGGTAGCCGCATTGACCCGAAGTTGGGGCCGCCGCAGTTGTTCCGGGAGGAGACCATCCCGTTGCGGATCCGGTCGGAAGTCCAGCAGG
>JANPLG010000568.1:0-6632 GCA_031426395.1 Actinomycetes bacterium | reverse complement strand
ATCTCGCGCATCAAGGGCTGGGAGACAGTGAGGGAAACGGTGCCGCCAACCTCGGGGAGGGCCGGGAAGTCCTCCGCCGTGAGGCCGTGGATGCGGTACTCGGAGCGGCGGCAGGTGATGACCAGGTAGTCCTGATCATTGGAGGCCAGCGTCACGTCCGCTTCCGGCAGCGCTGCAACGATTTCACCCAGCGTCTTCGCGGGGACGGTCAGCGAACCAGCCTCCTGGATAGCGGCGGGCACGCGGGCCTCCACGCCCAACTCAAGGTCGGTGGCGGAAAGCTTGAGGGTGTCCCCGCTCAGCTCCATCAGGACGTTCTTGAGCACGGGGAGCGTGGTGTGGGTGGAAACGGCGCGGCTGACGATCTGCAGCCCCTCGTACAGGTCCTTGCGGGGAATGGTGAGCTTCATTGAGGTCCTCTCATAAGAGTTTGCACCGCCGTCCCGCCGGCGGATGAACAATCTGACACATTCTGGGTCCGGATTTCGGATTTCGGTCTAGCAGGCTATGCCTGCGACCCCTGGCGCTCTTTCTCCAATCAACCGGCTGAGCTTCGGGTGCCGGGGGTGCGGAGCCGCGCTTTCTTGAGCGATTGGAGCACCGCTGCCGGGGCCATGCCTCGAAACGTGATGTAGATCGGCTCATTGCGGACAACGAGGGCGGTATGGTCCTTGGCAAGGGGGACCGGCTTCCTGGCGGCATCCGTTGTGGTTGCAAGAACCGGAGCGGGGGGAGCTACGGCCCATGCTCCTCGCGGGTTGCCCATCAGGTTCACGGCGCTCACCTGCGTGGCCTCTGCCCGGAAGAGCAGCTCTCGCCCTTCGGAGAAGGCTGGAGGAGACCAGGCCGCTACCACGGTTTCCCCTCGGCGCTGGAAGACGTAGGCTTTGAGTGCGGCTGTCTCCACCCGTCCCGCCGGCCCCGCGCCTTCAAGGATGCGGGCGCAAGCAGCATAGGCGGCCAGCACTGGCTTTCCGCTGCCGTCGTAGTCCAGCATCGACGTGTTGTCGCTGAGGGCATTCTCGAAGAGCCGGCCTGGGCCGGATTCGTGCCACACGTTCTGGTAGAAGAGCCGTTGCACGCCGATGGCCTTGTTGAGGATCAGGGTCTTGGCGACTGTCCGTGCTGCGGCCCGAGAAGCTTCGTGGGTGTTGAGCCAGCTCTGGAAGGTGGGATTGGGAGTGCCGGTCTCGGTGTTCCAGAGATTCGCCGCCTTGGTTCCACCCTGGGCGACCAGCCCGACCTTTCCACGGATTGACTGCGCGTACTGCGTCACCTGGTCGCGTCCGCCAAAGCCGTAGGTCACCGCCTCGGGCTCCGTATAGTGGTGCATGCTGACGCGATCAATGGCGTCGAGGAAGCCGCGCGCAAGCACGCGATCCGCGAACTCCCGCTGGGGGGCGTAGAACGATCCGCCCACCATAACGGCTGCTGGGTCGGTCTGTCGGGCCGCCACGGAGGCGCCCTTCGCCAACTCGGCATAGCGCTCAGGGCCGGCGGCCCAGTGCAGTCGGGACCACGGTTCGTTCCACAGCTCGTACGCGGCGATCCGGCCCCGGTAGTGGCCGACCACTTGTCGCACATAGTCGCCCAGGTCGGAGATGCGGGCGGGAGGCCATGCCCTCGGTTCGCTGGGGAGTCCGCCGGGGTCCCGGCCAGCCCACTCCGGCGTCCGAGTCAGCACCCCAAGAAGCGATAACTGTCTGCTGCGGAGCGCGTCGACTTCGGCGTCGAACCAGCGGAAGGTGCCCGAAGCCGGCTCCGCGACGGCCCACGCGGTGTATGCGCCGAGCTCGTGCAGTCGCCACCATCGTACCCCCGCGCGAGCGCCGACCGTTGGGGCGTGCCACTCGCCGCGCGTGCCCACGGTTCCGTGCGCGCCGAAGAACGAATTCGGGTTCGGCTGCGTCGGGGCGGGCGGCAATGCCGTCAGGATTGCTTCGGACTGCGAGACGATCTGGCCGTCCACTACCGCGTCCAGCAGTAAGCGAAGAGTGCCCAACTGCGGAATGCGCAGGCGGATCGGCACCTCGGCGGGGGAGGGACCGGCCGGGACCGGGACGGTGCCTATGCCCACGGTTTCGCCGTAGAAACCCTCCAGGCGGTAGCGAATCTGGACGCCCTCAGGCAACGCGCCGCGCGCCGCCACCTGCGCGGGGATACCCATCATCTCATTCGGCAGCGGGAAGAGATCGGAGCGACGGAGACCGGATGATACCTCAACCGAAGCGGCAGGCGCGTAGTCAGTGAGTGCGCCTTCCTCTACCTGCACTGCATCAAGGTCGATACCGTGCGCATCCGCCGCCGGGGTGATGGAAAGGCAATAGCGGTCCGACTCATCGCACGGGAGGGTGGACGTGAAACTGTAGCGCGTCCACTCCGAAGTGATAGGGAAGCTCTTGGTAGCGCGGAACGACCCGCCGACCTCGGTCAGCGAGAGTTCCACCTGGGCGCCGGTCCGCTGGCTGCGGAGGAAGGCGCTTATGGTGTAGGCCTGCTGCGGCCGGGCCCTGAACGGACGGGCCTGAAGGGGAAAGCGGCCCGGCTGCCAGCGGCCAAACCGGTCACCATCCGGTGAGCGGTCCTTGACGGGCGTGAGTTGCTCCGGGAGTGTCCAGCCGTCCGTTGCCAGCGTGAAGCTGCTGTTGAAGAGCAGATTGCCTTTCCGAGCAATGCCGGCAACGGGCGGATCCGGCTCCAGGGGGGCCGCGCCTTCCCTGACGCGGAGAGCATCCAGCCAGAGGACGCCGGATCCCTCAAACGCGAGGGTCAGGCTGGCGTTCGCTTCATCACGGGTTGGGGAGCCCTGGAGGACGCACCGTCGCCACTGCGGACCCACGAAGAAGCGCTTCCCGAGCAGCACGGCGCCCTCGGACCCAGCCGAACTCAGCGTGACCTCCACGGGTGCGGAGAGCTCCTGGCTACGCATCCAGACTTCAACGGTGTAAGGTTCGCCCGCCTTGAGGGAAAGCCCGGTGCGGCGTACCCGCGCGGCGCCCGCGGACCACGACGGCACCGAGATCCGCCAGCAGCCCGCGCCTTCCTTCATCCCGCGCGTCTCGGCGGCGAGCGTGACATCCAGTTCGCCGGAAGAGGCCTGCGACCATCCGAGCGGGACGCCGCCCACGCCGCCGTCGAAGCTCTCGACCAGAGGCAGCGGGGTGACTACGCCTTGCGCCCGCACTGAGTCGACCGCACTCACCGCACCCGCGAGGAAGACGAGGGCAAGCATTGGAAGCGCACGTACCGGTAACGGACGAATCGGAAGCGAACGGAGCGGCCAGTGTGTCACGAGCACCTCTTGGCGCAGTGCGCGCCGGCAAGCAGTTCTCTCCGGTCGGCCCTGTTTCCCTCGTCAGGCAGCGATCGCCTCGCCGCCTCGCGCCAGCCGTCCGCGGAGCAACTGGACCGTGCTCTTCAGGCCAGCATCGCTCGCCATCTCCTTCTCCATCTTGCCGCAGGAGTAGACCACCGTGGAGTGCGCCTTTCCGCCGAAGACCTGCCCGATCTCGACCAGGCTCTTGCCGCACATCTCACGTATCAGGTACATCGAGACCTGGCGCGCCCTGCTGATCTGGCGGTCCCGCCGATGGCCGGTGATCTCCTCGATCGGAACGTCGAAGTGCTCGCTCACGATCTTTAAGATCCCGAGGACGTTCACCACCGCGCCCCGAGGTGCCTGGACAAAGGCGCTGAGCGCTCGCAGTGCAAGTTCGGGAGTGATGGCGCTGCGCGTGAGCGAGGCGAGGGCGAGCATCCGGATCAACGCGGCTTCGAGCACGCGCACGTTGGACGGCACGGAGTGGGCGATCTGGAAGAGGACATCGGCCGAAATCTCGTGGCCCTCCAACTCGGCCCGCTTCTGCAGGATGGCGACCCGCGTCTCCAAATCCGGCTCACCAATCTCCACCATCAATCCGGACTCCAGGCGGGTGCGGAGCCGGTCCTCCATCAACCGAAGTTCCTTCGGAGGGCGGTCAGAGCAGAGCACGATCTGGCGATTCGTAAGGTAGAGCTCGTTGAAGGTATGGAAGAACTCTTCCTTGGTGCTGGTCTTGTCGGCGATGAAGTGGATGTCATCCACCAGCCAGATGTCGATGCCACGGTAGGTGCGACGGAACTCCTCTTCCCGGTGTTCCCGCAGGCTGGTGATGAAGTGGGTGGTGAACGTCTCGCCGGAGACGTAGGCAATTCGTGCGCGTGGATCGCGTGCCCGCATCGCGTGGCCGATGGCCTGCAAGAGGTGCGTCTTTCCGAGACCGACCCCGCCATAGATGAAGAGCGGATTGAACTCCCGCCCGGGGTGATCCGCCACGGCCATGGAGGCAGCCTGCGCGAAGCGGTTGCTCTGCCCCACCACGAAGTTATCGAAGGTGTACTTCTCGTTGAGCGGAATCGACTGGAAGAAGCTTGAAGCGGGCGCGGCGGGCCGTGTCTGCGGAGGCTCCACGCGTGAGCGCGCGGGACGCCCGGAGTCCTTGCCTGAGTCGGACTTGCTTGCCTCAGACTTGCGAACCGTCACCTCCACGGCTACGGAGGTGGTGGCCAGGTCGCCCAGGATTCCAGCAAGCGCCCGCGAGTACTTCTTCTCGATCCAGGCGCGGGCCGTGGCGTTCGGTGCCCCGAGGGTGAAGGTGCCTTGCTGGAGTGAGATCGGGTGCGTATCCCGCAGCCAGCTTTCCACCGCCTCACGCCCAAGTGCCCGCTCCGCGTGGTCCAGCGCCTGGCCCCAGAGCTGCCGCAGGCTCTCCGTCTCGTCGATTTCCAGCCGGAGTTGGTCGTGCATCTAGGGGCAGTCGGAACGCAATACTATTGCAAAAAGGCGCAGAAACAGTCGCCGACACCAGGTGCCAAAGAGCGAGGGGGTGGACGGGAAGCGCAAGCACTTCCAGGGTGCGGGGCGACTTCCCCGCGTGGGAGCCAGTGACTGGCTGGACGCCGCCTAGGGAGCTGACCTGCTATCGAGGTCCGGTTGTCCTACAGTCGGCAACGCGATTATAGCACCCGCAAAAGAGACGGAACAACGCGAATCAGTGTTCGCTGCGGGGTGGGCATCGGGTTGGACGGGAAGACAACAGGCCATCGAGACAGATCCCTCGGGAGCGGAAGCGGCAGTGGAGCGGACCTTGAACACCGGCCCATAGGCCAGCGAGGTTGTCTAAATATGCCTTATATCTAGGGCCATGACCTACCGCTTTATGCCCTTGAGACCGTGGCAATGGGTGTACGTGTGCCCCTCGTGAATCGGTCGATTCCTCGTGCCTGGAAGCGCGATTGGTGCCTGTACCACTGTCTCCTGCGGGCCTGAGAGAGGATGGTTGTCAACCCCTGTCGTCCGAAAGGAAGCGCACAAGGTGAACCGCAGAGACGCAGAGGACGCGGGGAAAACAAGTCGCTGAAAGCACCGAGGGCAACCTTTCCCCCGTAACCAGTCACAGTCCGCAAACGGCATCAGGTGAGATCCACTGCCGCTCTCCGCGTCTCCGCAGTTCATCTCACTATGCAGTCGCGGCAGTAACACTGCGCCAACTGGAGCAAGCATGGGTCAGAGCCACCCGCGCATCTTGTAGACCTGGTAGCCCACGGCTTCATGCAGCCAATCGCGGAACGCTTCCAGCCGATCCTCCGGCCGGTGAAGCGAGGAAAGGTCGTAGCGGCCTTCCGGGGCGGGAGAGCAGATGACCCGCACCTCGGCCCGTTCGAAGGTCTCCGCAGCGCGGCGCATGTGGACCGGGTGGCTCACGAGGATTACGCGGTCCAGGTTCCGCTCCTTCGTCAGCAGCCTTACGGCGATGGCTTCGTCGTGCGTGTTCTCCGCCAGGCCGGTCTCGGTTACCGGGTAGTCGAACCGGAGGAGCTTCTGGAGCCGCTCGATGGCCGGCATCGGGGAGCTCTGCATGCCGAACCGCCGGGCGACGATGAGTTCTTTTCCGTAACCCTGGCGGAGGAGCTGGAGGCAGTAGATCATGCGCGACTGACCGCGATCCGTGAGCGAGCCGTCCCCCTGAATGTCCACATCAAGCACCACGATGGCCTGGGTGGCGACCAGCGGGTCTTGCCTCACCCAGCCGCGGATACCTATCGGGGTGAGCGGCGTGTACATCACAATCAGCAGTGCCAGGCAAATGACCGCGCTCCCGATGCCGAAAAGCGCGCGCCACCGTGTCCGCGCCGCGAGTGCGCCCACGATGCCGGACACCAGAACCATGTGTGCCGGGCGCAGGTCCGGGATCGCGTCGATGCCCAGGCGAAGTGCTGCCGTCCAGACCAGCACGCCGAAGATGAAACCGTAGGCCGCCACTCCCCATTGGGGCGGTCGCTTCGGCTTCGGTGGCTCCTGGGGCAGGATGGGGCGCGGAATGGAACTGGGAGGATCCCAGTGCTCGGCGGTCGGGGCGTTTCTGATGCGTTCCATGCTGTCTCTTCACGCCGCCTAGCCGAGGATGTAATGCTGTTGGTACTGAGGCGCTGCTCTTGGTACTTAGGATGTGCCATTGGCCCGGCGATGGGCACTTGCGCACCCGTTCACCGAGCACCCTCAGTCTGTGATACGCTGGTGCCGCCAAGGGGTCATCCGCTCGGCCCCGGACCTTTCAGCCCAGGGGTGTCGCTATCGCTAGCCCGGTCCCGGG
>JANPLG010000567.1:0-5738 GCA_031426395.1 Actinomycetes bacterium | reverse complement strand
CGAACTCAACACCGAAGTGCAGGCTTGGGCGAACAAGCGCAACGGCATCGATAGTGAGATGAACTGGCGGTTCACCACCGACACCGCACGAATCAAGTTGGCGCGTCTCTACCCATCATTAGACGGGTGACAGAACACTAGAGCCGCGTCAGCCGCTACTCGTGAGCTACTAGAAAGCCGTTGGCGCCAAGACCCAGGCGGTACTTCTGCCGGGTGAGGGTCTGGAAGAAATCCTCCCAGACGTGCGCCTCGCCCGGCCCAAAGCGCTTGAACTCGAAGTTGCATCCGGGGCAACGGTCACCCTGGACCTGCGATATCCGTGCGGATGCCCCGCAGTGCGGGCAGGCCACGTCGATCGGGTTCCAGGTCTCATGCGTTTCGGAAATGGGGGCCTCAGGTTGGGGCTGGGTCACGGAAGCCGGTCCTCGGATCAACAGCGAGGCGTGGTAGTTAGTGGATGATGCTAGGCGTCGACCCGCTCTCGGGACAAGCACGTCCACATGATAGAATACGCCGTTCCAGGGTCCATTCCCCGCCTACTTGAGTCCCTCCTGAGAGACGAACCCATGCCCGCCTTGCGATTGGATGAAGTCGAGCACGTTGCCCGCCTGGCGCGCCTCCGGCTGACGGAGGACGAGAAGACGTCACTCACGGAAAGTCTGAACGTCATCCTCCAGCAATTCGAGATTCTCCAGGGACTCGACACCTCGGCCGTTGAGCCGATGGCGCGGCCGCTCGACCAGCACAATGTGCTGCGAGACGACGTCTCCCGCCCCTCGCTGCCGCGCGACGAGTTTCTCTCCCAGGCACCCGAAGGTCGCGACGAGTTCTTCGTCGTCCCCCGCGTCGTCGATACCGGCGACTGAGGGAGCGCGGGCGTCCCGCCCGCACCCACCTCTGGGACGCCGAACCCCATATCGCCTCAAGCCACTCCAGAACCACTCAGCAATACGGCACCGTCCCCGCCGACAGGCCGCAGCTGTGCGACCGCACGGGTCCCAACAGCTCCTCTGGCAAAGCGGCAATCCCTACCGCGCCCAACTCGAAATCCGAAATCCGAAACTCGAAATCCCCTATGAGTGATCTCTTCTCCCAGACGGCCACCGCTCTTCGATCCGCCATCGACAACGGTGAGGTTTCCTGCCGGGAAGTGGCGCAGGCCCACCTGGACCGCATCGCCGGTCTCGACGAGCGCGTGCGGGCCTTCGTGACGGTGACCCCGGAGCTTGCGCTCGCCCAGGCCGACCGCCTCGATGCCGCGAGAGCCGCCGGTGAGACGCTTCCGCCCTTGGCCGGCATCCCCGTCGCGCTTAAGGACAACATGTGCACGCGCGGCACCCGGACCAGTTGCGGCAGCAAGATCCTCGGCGAGTGGAAGCCACCCTACGACGCCACCGTAACCCGGTTGCTGGATACGTCAGGCGCGATGTTGGTCGGCAAAACGAACATGGACGAGTTCGCCATGGGCTCATCCACGGAGAACAGCGGGCTGTTCGTCACGCGCAACCCGTGGGACCTGGACCGCGTTCCCGGCGGAAGCAGCGGTGGCTCGGCGGCGGCGGTCGCGGCTCGGATGACCCCGCTCGCGCTCGGAAGCGACACCGGCGGCTCCATTCGGCAGCCCGCCAGCCTCTGCGGGATCGTCGGCTTGAAGCCAACCTACGGCCGGATCAGCCGCTTTGGATTGGTCGCCTACGCCTCCTCTCTCGATCAGATCGGACCCTTCGCCCGAACGGTGGAGGACGCCGCGCTGATCCTCCAGGCCATCGCCGCTCACGATCCGCACGACAGCACCTCCGCGCAGATCGGGGTGCCGGATTACCGCGCCGCCCTCACCGGCGACGTGCGTGGCCTCCGCATCGGCGTCCCCGCCGAGTACTTCGCCGAAGGGATCCGTGACGAGATCCGGGACTCCGTCCTCGCCGCGCTCGATGTCTACCGCAGCCTCGGCGCAGTGGTTGAAGAGTGCAGCACGCCGCATGCGGAGTATGCTCTGGCGGCCTACTACATCGTCGCGCCTGCGGAAGCCAGCAGCAACCTCGCCCGGTACGACGGCGTGCGCTACGGGATCCGGTCGGAAGAGGGCCGCGACGTCATTAGCCTCTTCGAAACCACGCGTGACGAGGGCTTCGGTGCCGAGGTGAAGCACCGGATCATGCTCGGCACCTACGCCCTCAGCTCCGGCTACTACGATGCCTACTATGAAAAGGCTCTCCGGGTGCGCCGATTGGTCAAACAGGACCTCGACCGCTGTTGGGAACGCTTCGACGTGCTGGTCACTCCCACCTCACCGGAAGTGGCGTTCCGCATTGGGGAGAAGTCGGCGGACCCGCTCGCAATGAAGCTAAGCGACATCTGCACCATCCCGGTGAACATGGCGGGCACGTGCGGCGTGAGCCTCCCGTGCGGGTTCCACCACCAGCTCCCCATCGGCCTTCAGCTCATCGGCCGCCCCTTCGACGAGGCCACCCTGCTCCGCGCCGCCCACGCCTACGAGCAGGCCACCGAATGGCACCACCGGCTCCCGGACCTGTAGCCGATGGGCGACCCACGGTCGATAGATGCCGAGATCAAGGCGCTGGTCCGGATCGCCCCGGACGCCATCCTGCGACTGGCGGGCATCGATGTTCCGCCCGGTCACGTGGTGCCCGCAGACGTTCAGGTCAGCCCCGCCAAGCACGACGCCGACAACGTCTTCTGCGTAGGAGCGGACGCCGATCCGGCCAGATGGGCGCTGTATCTCGAATACCAGCTTCATCCGACCCGTCGAGAGCTGGCACGCTGGTTCTACAAGACGGCAGGCCTGACTGTTCAGCTTCAAAGGCCCACGGTGCTTCTGGTCCTCTACCTCAAGCGAGGGCGCAACCGGCGCTTCCCTGCGGAGTACACGGCTGTGGGCGGGCCGCTTCGGAATCACTTCGTATTCGAGTCAATCCACCTTTGGGAGCACGCCGACCGGATACGTTCCGGCGAACTGCGGGAACTGGCCCCGCTGCTGGTGCTGTGCGAAGATAATCCCACGCAGGAGACGCTAGCGCTGGAACGCGACCTGCTCTTGAGCTCCACCGATCTGCCCAGGAGTGAGCGCGCCGATCTCCTGGCCATTGCCGTGGGCGTGGCGAGACGCTACTTTACTCAGGAAGTGCTGAAGGCGGTTTTCCGAGAGGATGATGCCATGCTTCTCAAGGACACAAGTTGGGTGCAAGAGTGGATGCAGGAGGCCAGGACCGAAGGCCGGACCGAAGGCCGGACCGAAGGCTGGACCGAAGGCCGGACCGAAGGCCGGACTGAAGGCTGGACAGAAGGCCGGACCGAAGGCGAGACACATGCCGCCCGACTGCTGCTGCTCGACATCCTGGACGCGAAGTTCGGTGTTCTGCCGGAGAGCGTGGTCCATCGCGTGCAGGAAGCGGACGAAACCTGGTGCCGCGGCATGGCCCGGCGCGTGGTGCGAGCGGATTTCCTCGCTGAGCTAGGGCTGGAGTAACTCGCTTGGATGACGCGCTGGACATCGACCGGGAGATCAAGGCGCTGGTTCGCCTCGTGCCGCAGGCGCTCTTCCGTCTGGCGGGCATCAACACCCACGGTCTGCCCATTTTTCCGGCGGACGTGCCGGTTGACCAGCCGCAGCACGACGCCGATAGCGTCTTCCGCGTCGGCGGTGACAATGATCCTGCAGGGTGGGCGCTGCACCTGGAGTACCAGCTTCAGCCTGATTCCCGCGAGCTGAAGCGCTGGATGTTCAAGAACGCTGGCCTCTCGCTCCAGCTCGACCGTCCCGTCCTGCTGCTGGCGCTCTACCTGTATCGCGGCAAGAGGCGCACCTTTCCGGGAGAGTATGTCGTTCGAGCGGGAGGTCTGGAGACACGGTTCACCTTCTCCGCCATCCGTCTCTGGGAGCACGCGGAGCGTATCCGCACGGGAGACCTCGCGGCATTGGCTCCGCTGCTTGTCCTGTGCGAAGATGAACCTACGCTGGAAACGCTTGAGACAGAGCGACAGCTCATCCAGACTACCGAGGGCTTCGAGCCGCATGAGCGTGCTGACCTGTTGGCGATTGCGGTGGGGGTCGCGCGTAAGCATTTCACGATGGAAGCGCTTGAGCTGGTGTTCCGGGAGGAAGAGACGATGCTGCTCAAGGAAACGAGTTGGGTGAGGGAGTGGATGCACGAGGCCGAGGCGCAGGGCGCACAGGAAGTGATCCTCGCTCTCCTTCAGTCCAGGTTCGGCCAGCTCCCGGAGAGCGTGGTGGAGCGGGTTCGATCCACAGATGAAGCATGGTGCCGGTCTCTGGCACGGCGCGTGATCGACGCGCAGTCGCTGGCCGACCTCGGCCTGGAATGATGCCTCGGGGATTTTGACAAAGATCGCAACCGGAGATTACTTGTGGCGGTAGCGGAAGCAATGGCAACGGTAGGATCAGCGGAGACGCCGAAGTTCGAGGCAGTGGTTGGCATGGAAGTCCATGCGGAGCTGCTGACCGAGAGCAAGATGTTCTGTGGGTGCGGCACCCAGTTTGGAACCGCGCCCAACACCCTCTGCTGCCCTGTCTGCCTGGGGCTGCCGGGCAGCCTGCCCGTGCCGAACCGCGCCGCCGTGGAGCACGTCCTCCGGACCGCTACGGCCCTCGGCTGTCGGATCAACCGGAACAGTCTTTTCCACCGCAAGAACTACTTCTACCCGGACCTTCCCAAGGCGTACCAGATCAGCCAGTACGACGTCCCGATCGGCGAAGACGGGTACCTCGATATCCATGTGAACGGTGAGACGAAGCGGATCCGCATTCGCCGCGTCCACCTGGAAGAGGACACTGGTAAGCTTCTTCACGCGGAGCGCGACACGTCGTTTGTCGACTACAACCGGTCGGGCGTGCCGCTGATGGAGGTCGTCTCCTATCCGGACATCCATTCGGCAGACGAGGCACGCGAGTACCTGGTGGCGCTGCGGCGCGTGCTGATTTACATCGGGGCCAGCGATGGGCGGATGGAGCAAGGCTCGATGCGGTGCGAGCCGAACATCTCCGTCCGGCCCGTCGGCACGGATGAGCTGAACGCCAAGAGTGAGTTGAAGAACCTCGCCAGCTTCCGGGTGGTTCACCTCGGCATCCAGTACGAGACGGCGCGGCAGGGACTCGCGATGCAGCGCGACCGAGCGCAGGACTACGGTGCCGTCGCCGCGATTCCCGGCCCGCCCCCGATGAAGGTGGACCTCTCGGACCTTCAGCTACGGCAGGAGACGCGCCGATGGGATGAATCGGGACTGAAGACGGCCCTCATGCGCACCAAAGAGCATGCGCACGACTACCGCTACTTCCCGGAACCGGACCTCGTGCCGCTGGTGTTCGATGAGCCGTGGATCGAGCGCGTGACGAGCACCCTCCCCGTCCTGCCGGAAGCGCGGATGAAGCGATACCTGGACGAATACTGCCTCGGAGAGTACGATGCCGGTCTCATCCTGGACGAGCGCGAGGTCTCGGATTACTTCGATGCCAGCGTTGCCGCGTATGGCGGTGATGCCAAGAAGGTGGCCAACTGGCTGCAAAGCGACTGGCTTCGCCTCTTCAACGCCGGTGGCCGTAACTGGGAGAGCCTGAAGGTGACGCCAAAGCATCTGGCCGAGCTGGTCCGGCTTCAGGATGAGGGGAAGATCACCGGCAAGATCGCCAAGAGCCTCTTCGAGACGATGTGGGAGACCGGTAAGACGCCTTCGCAGCTCGTGCAGGAACAGGGCATTGAGGT
>JANPLG010000566.1:0-6352 GCA_031426395.1 Actinomycetes bacterium | reverse complement strand
CCCCGTGGCGCTACGCGAGGGCCCCTTACCTGCCCAACGTGACGGCGGAATTCGTGCGGGACCCCGCTCCCGCTATCTACGTCGAGATGCTCTCCCGGCATGTCTTCCAGCCGGTGCGTTGGCGAGAGAGCATCGAAGCACTGGCCAACTCGGTGCCGGACCCGGTGTTTGTGGAAGTGGGGCCGCGCGCCGTGCTCTCCAACCTGCTGCACCGGAAATGGCGTCCGTTCCGCAAGTATCGCACCGATGGCGCGGAGGACCTGGCGACCTCCGCAACCCACTTCCGCTCGCTGGTGAACGAACTGACCGGGTCTCCCGCCCATGCATGAGGCGTTGCTCAAATCGGCTCGCAAGCGCCCGCTCTGGGAGCCCGGCCCCGGTACGGTCACGGTGTCACTGGGCGAGGATGCGCTGCACCGCCTGCTCCCTCACCGGGAGCCGTTCCTCTTGCTGGACCGCTTGACCGCCATAGATATTAGTGGACGCTGCGCGGCCGGGACGCGCCGGGTGGGCGAGGACGACCCGGGGTTTAGCGGGCACTTCCCAGGCGATCCCGTTTACCCGGGCGTCTTGCTGCTGGAGATCATGGGGCAGCTTCAGGTATGCCTGCTCCGCCTCTGCGCCGAAGGGGTCGTGGTCCCAACGGACGGGATGCGCCCACAGTCGGTTCGGGTGCTGAAGGTGCATGCCGGCGTCTTTCTGAAAGAGGTGCGGCCAGGCGATGAACTGACGGTCCTTGCGCAGGTGCTGGAGGACGGCTACACCTCCGTGTGCATTGGCCAGATCCTGAAGGAGGACGTGCCGTGCGCACTGGCAGTGATGGAGGTCTACTTTGTCGAGGAGTAAGCGCATCGCCGTCACCGGCATGGCGATCAACACGCCGCTGGGCGATACCCTGGACGGCTATCTCGCCGCCCTGCTGGCGGGGAAATCCGCCCTCTCCCGCTGGAAGACCCTCGACACCTCGCGCATCTATTGCCAGGTGGGCGCGGACCTGTCCCAGTACGACGCGCGGGCAAAGGTCCAGAGCCTGGAAGGGCGGGTGCCGAACGAGGTCTACCGCCGCTTGCGCCGGCTGGTAAACAAAGCCCCGTTCTCCACCGGGTTGACCCTACTGCTCGCCGCGATTGGCTACCTGGACGCCGGGCTCTTCGGGGCAGGTCTGGACCCGGATCGAGTGGCGGCCATCATTGCGGGCCATAACATCAACCGCAACTACCAGTACGAGAGCCACGAGACGCTGCTGGAAGAGCCGGACTACATCGACTCGATGTTCTCCCTCCACGGCCTCGACACGGACCATGCGGGCAGCGTCTCGGAACTGCTGGGCATTCACGGACCCATCTACACCGTAGGCGCGGCGTGCGCCAGCGGGAACACGGCCATGAGGTGCGCGATAGACGAGATTCGTTACCACGGGGTGGACGTGGCAGTAGTCACGGGCGCGGTGCTGGACTTCTCGCCGCTGGACCTCCACGCGATGGCGCTGATGGGAGCCATCTCATTTCAGAGCTTCAACGACGAGCCCCAGCGCGCCAGTCGGCCCTGGGACACGCGACGGGAGGGCTTCATTCCCGCCCACGGGGGCGCCACCCTGGTGCTGGAGGATCTGGACCACGCCGTGGCCCGGGATGCACGCATCTACGCCGAAGTGCTGGGAGTGGAGACCAACAGCGACGCCAACCACCTGCCGCAGCCCTCTGAGGAGGGGCAGTCGCGGCTCATGGCGCGGCTGCTGCGCGAGTGCGGCCTGGTGCCGGAAGACATCGATTACATCAACGCGCACGCAACCTCCACGCCGCTCGGCGACATCACGGAAGTTCGTTCCATCAAGCGCGTTTTTGGGGAGCACTCGCGACGGCTCAAAGTGAACGCGACCAAGTCCATGCTGGGGCACACCTGTTGGGCTGCGCCAGCGGTGGAGAGTGTGGCAGCCATCTTGCAGATGAATGCAGGGATGCTGCATCCCTCCATCAACATCGACGAACTGGACCCGGAGGTGGACCTGGACGTCTGTCGCGAAGGGCCGGTATCGCACCCGGTCCGCCACCTGATGAAGAACTCCTTTGGCTTCGGCGGCATCAACTGCGTCAGCATTCTGAAGCGGTGGGAGGGTTAGCGGGCCATGGTTTTCTTCGTGACCGGAGGCTCCCGGGGAATAGGCGCCGCCGTGGTGCTGCAGGCAGTGCGGGAAGGGCATGACGTGGCCTTCACCTACCACCGCAATGAGGCGGCGGCGGCGGCGGTAGCTGCGGAGGCGCGGGTGCTTCGAGACGGGGCGCGCGTAGCGGCCTACCCGCTGGACGTGGGGGACTCCGCCGCCGTGGAGGCGGTGGGAGAGCAGGTGCTGGAGGCGTTCGAGACGGTGGATGTGCTGGTCTGCAACGCGGGCATCAACGTTAGCAACCTGGTGATCTCCATGACGGACGAGGAGTGGGAGAGCGTGCTGCGGACCAACCTCTCAGGCGCGTTCTACGTCTGCCGCCAGTTCTTGCCCACTTTACTGGCTAACCGCTTCGGGCGGATTGTGATGATCTCGTCGCTGGGCGCGGGCGGCATCTCCGGCCAAGCCAACTACTCCGCCAGCAAGGCCGGGCTGGTGGGCCTCTCAGGCGCCATCGCCAAGGAGTACGGCCGCAAGGGCATCACCAGTAACGTGCTGGTCCCAGGCTTTGTAGATACTGACATGACACGGGAGGGCATGAGCGCAAGGCATGAGGAGTTCTGGATGAAATACTGCCCGCTGGGTCGCATGGGCGAGCGGGACGAGGTGGCCCAAGTGGTGACCTTCCTGGCGTCCAAGGGCGCATCATTCATCAATGGGCAGGCAATCCCGATCACCGGGGGACTGGACTGGGCGCCATGAGCCGCCGCGTCGGCATCGAGAAGCTGCGGATCTACCCGTCCACCATGTCGCTGGACATGCAGACGCTCTGCGCCGCCCGCGGGCACGACCCAGCGGACATTCGCGACACGATGATGATCGATCAGCGGTCCGTGAACCCTCCCTGGGAAGACCCGGTGACCATGGCGGTCAACGCAGCACTCCCCATGCTGACGGAGGAGGACCGCGCCTCCATCGAACTCCTGATCGTGGGCAGCGAGAGCGGCGTGGACCAGGAAAAGCCGATGAGCACCTGGGTGCACCGCTACCTGGGCCTCAAGCCGCGCTGCCGCAACTTCGAGCTGAAGCACGCCTGTTACAGCGGCACGGCGGGACTCCAGTTGGCTGCCGGATGGGTGGCCAGCGGTCTGTCGCCGGGCGCCAAGGCGCTGATTGTCACCACAGATCAGGGGCGCATGCACCTGGGCAAGCCATACGAGTACGTGATGGGTGCCGGTGCCGCAGCGGTGCTCGTCTCAGATCGGCCCCGGGTGCTGGAGTTGGAGTTGGGCAAGAACGGAATCTGCACTCAGGAGGTCTCCGACCTGACCCGCCCCACCTCCCGCGTGGAGACCGGCAACAGCGAGACAAGCCTCCTCTCCTACCTGGACGCCCTAGAGGGCGCCTACACGGACTACTTGGAGCACGCGGGGGAGCCGGTCGACTTCGACACCTACTTCAAGAAGAACCTCTATCACATTCCCTTCTGCGGCCTCACCTACCGGGCCCACCGCACCCTGCTACGCATCTTTTCGGAGGTCCCACGGAGCGAGGCGTGGACCCACTTCGAGAAGAAGTCGCTGGCGGGGGCTACGTACGCGCGGCGGATGAACGGCACCTATTCATCCAGCACCATGGTCGCCCTGACCGGCCTGATCGCGAACTCCCCCGACCTGGAGCCGGGGGACCGCATCGGCATCTTCTCTTATGGCTCCGGCTCATGCGCGGAGTACTACAGCGGACTGGTCTGCCCCGAGGCAAAGGACGTGGTTCGGGCCGCGAAGCTGCCGGAGCTGCTGGACGCGCGGTATCCGCTATCAGTGCGTGAGTACGAGGAGGCGGAGCGGGAGCGCACCTGCTACATCGACTGCGGCGACTTCACCTCCAGCATCGACGGTTTCAACGGCTGGTATGAGAAGCACTACCAGGGCCGGGGCTACTTGGTGTTCCAGGGCGTGGAAGAGCATTACCGCAAGTACGCGTGGAGCTGACGTGAGCGCTACCTCTCTCTCCGTGCCAGCAGTACTGAACGCCGCGACGGCACGCGCCTTCAGTGCGGCCCTCGACCGCGCGGCCGAGGGCAGTGCCCGCGTGCTGCTACTCCGCGGCGACGCCGGCGTCTTCTGCCGGGGATTGGACTTTGCCTCGCTGGGGTCCGGGGCAGAGGACGCAACCGCGGGAACGGCGGAGTTCGTCGCGTGCCTGCGGAGCCTCCGGCTGGCGGCGACACCCACGGTCGCGGTGGTAGAAGGCGTGGCACTGGGGGGCGGCGTAGGTCTGGCTGCCGCCTGTGACCTGGTCATTGCAAGCAATGGGGCCACGTTCGGTCTGCCGGAGGTCCTGTTCGGCCTCATGCCGGCGGCGGTGATGCCGTTTCTCCTGGAACGCATGTCGGCGCAGAAGGCGCGCTTGCTCTCCCTCACCGGACGCAGTATCACGGCCGATGAAGCGCGCGAATTGGGGCTGGTAGACGTGGTTGCTGAGCCGGAGCGGCTGGAACGGACCGTAAACGGGTGGGTACGCGATCTTCAGCGGGCACGACCGGACGCCGCTGCCGGGGTAAAGCGTTGGGCGGCGGACGCTGCGGCGCTTCCGTGGCCGGAGGCCCTGGACCGGGGCGCCGAGTTGACCGCGGCCGCTCTGCGGGATCCGGAACTGACGGCGCGCGTGCGGCGATTTGTTACGGGGGAGGCGCTCCCGTGGGAGACGGAATAGCACGAGTGGGCGGGGAACTGGTCCGGCTGGAAGTGGACACCGAAGGAATTGCTCAGGTGCACATGGAGGACCCCCTCGGACGTAACGCTCTTTCTCCCGCCTTTCAGGAGCAGCTCCTGGATTGCCTGGAGCGGCTGCGGGCGGATTCCTCCGTGCGTGTGGTGGTGCTCCTGGGCCTCCCGGACGTGTTCTGCAGCGGCGCGGACCAGGACACGGTGCTGCGCCTGGCGGCGGGCGACTTTGCCCCGGCGGACATCATGCTGCCGCGTGCCGTGCTGGAGATGCCGGTGCCGGTGATTGCGGCGATGGAGGGGCACGCCATTGGTGGGGGCCTGGCGCTGGGTGTGTGCGCGGACCTGGTCCTCATCGCCCGTGAAAGCCGCTACGGGTGCAGCTTCATGAACATGGGCTTTACGCCAGGAATGGGGAGCACTCGACTGTTGGAGCACGTCCTCACGCCCGCAGTGGCGCATGAGCTGCTCTACACGGGCCAGCCGCTCAAGGGCGCCCACTTCGAGGGGCGCGGCGGGTTCAACTACGTGCTGCCACGGGCGGAAGTGCGGGGCAAGGCGCTGGAGTTGGCCGGCCGCATTGCGGAGAAGCCGCGAGGCTCTCTGGAGATGCTGAAGCGCGTGCTCTCCATGCCGCGCCGTCAGGCATTCGAGGCCGGGCGAACGGTGGAGACGTTGATGCACGAGATCAGTTTCAGGCAGGCGGATCTCCCGCGCCTAATCGAGGAGCACTATGATTGACGGGCTTCGGGGGAAGGCGGTCCTGATCACGGGCGGGACCATGGGCATCGGGCTGGCCACCGCGCTGGCCTTCGCGCGCCAGGGGGCGCTCTGCACCCTCACCCACAAGTGGGGCACCGCCGATGAGGACGAGGTCCTCTCCCTCTTCCGGAAAGAGGAACTGCCCCTCCCGCGCATCGTGCAGGCAGACGCCTCCCGGGACGAGGACACGGCCGCGCTCCTGGCGGAGATGCGCCGGCACCATGACGCAGTGGAGGTGTTCGTCTCCAACGTCTCCGTCGCGCTGGTGGTGAATGACCTGGACGATTACAAGAAGCGCTCCCTATTCAAGAGCATCGAGTACAGCGCCTGGCCGATGTTCGCCTACACGCAGCAGATCCACGAGGTGTTCGGGCGGTACCCGCGCTACGTGGTGGGCCTCTCCAGCGGCGGGCCGGACGTGTTCTACAAGAACTACGACTTCGTCGCGGCGACCAAGGCGGTGATGGAGACGCTCTGCCGCTACATGAACTACCGTCTTTTCGACGAGGACATCCGCATCAACGTGGTCCGCTCCCGGCTGGTGCGCACGGAGTCTCTTCGAGCTACCTTCGGCCAGGACTTTGAAGAGTTTGCGGAGCGCTTCAACATGAAGCGGCAGTTCATCGAGCCGGAAGAGGTGGCGAACGCTATCCTGGCGCTTTGCAGCGGGCTGATGGACGGCGTGAGTGGCCAGGTCCTCATGGTCGACCGCGGCACCTCATTCTTCGACAACCTGATGCGCCTCTACAACGAACGTGAC
>JANPLG010000565.1:0-3231 GCA_031426395.1 Actinomycetes bacterium | reverse complement strand
GGTCGGCGTGGTCAAGCGGCTGGGGCTTCATCACCTGGCCCGTGCGGGGGTGCCGCACCTCGCCCTTGTCGTTCGCAAGGAAGCGCTGGGGAACCGGGTCAGCCTGCCCATCCCCGTTGACCTGCGCGAAGAGGGCGGCGAAATGGTAGTAGTCGTCCTGGGTGAACTTCTCGGTGGGATGGTTGTGGCACTTGGCGCACTGGATCCGCTGCCCGAGGAAGACCTGGGCCACGATCTCGCCCGTGAGTTCGTAGTGGCGCACCCAGCCGCGGCTGTTCGGCCGTGTCTGCTGGCGACTGGCCCACCAGAGCGTGGCGGGGTTCTCGGAGATGTCTCCGGTCGCCGTCACAAGGTCGGTGACGAGCTGGTCCCACGGACGGTTGGCGAGGAACTGCTCCGTGATCCACTGATGGATGGCGACCGTGTTCTTCCGGCCCTGGTGCTCCTTGCGGATCATGCTCAGGTCGCAGAGGCGCAGCGCCCAGAGGGAGGCGTACTCTGGCCGCTTCAGCACGACGTCGATCAGCTTCTCGCGCTTCTTCGGATCGGTATCGTCCAGGAACGACTTTGCCTCATCGACGGTGGGCAGGGTGCCGAGGACGTCAAGGTAGGCGCGGCGGAGAAACTCCTCGTCCGTGCAGGTGGGGCTGGGGTCGAGATTCAACTCCCGGAGCTTGGCGTAGAGATGCTGGTCGACATAGTTGGCGGGCGTCGGGAACGTCGCCGCCTTGGCCTGGCGCGGGTAGGGGACGGTGACCGGGACCGAAGCCAGCTTGTCTCCGAACTTCGCCATGACCGCGGTGGAGCCCGCGCCCTGAGCGGTGATCTCGCCGCTCGCCGATACCTCGGCCACGCCGGCGTCGTTCGACTTGAAGATCGCTCGATCCGTCACGTCCACCGTGCGGCCGTCGCTGTAGGTCGCGAAGGCGAGTAGCCGCTGAGTCTCCTTCGTGCGGTAGGTGCGGACGCCCGGCACGAGGCGGAGGTCGGTCAGGCGCGGGTCCTTCTCGTCGACTCCGGGAGCGCCCTGGTAGAGCCAGCCGAGGAGCGTGTAATAGTCACGAGAACCTTTAGCGAGCGATCGGCCTCCCGCGTGCGGCACTTCCATCAGCGGCTTGCGAAGGAACAGGCTCTGCTCCGGCGCTTCCCGGCTGATGCGACGACCGCCGAGCTGGCGCGTGATGGCGAGGAAGTCGAGTTCGGGCGCATAGCCGCGCAGCGAGAGCTTGAAGCCGCCCTTCCCGCTGTTGGCTCCGTGGCAGGTGCCCTGGCTGCACCCGAGGCGCGCCAGGACGGGAACGACATCGTTCTGGAAGCTGTAGGAGACGGGCCGCTGCGTGCCCGTCGCCGTGACCGGCACGCGCGCGGTCACCTTGTCCAACGCTGCAGTGAGATGGCCGTTGCCATCCGAGAATCCGCGAGCAGCCGGATCCGCGCCTCCCGTCACACCCGCCACCTTCGGCGCGGACGAGGTCCAGCGGACCTTCGACGTCACATCCCTGATCGAGCCATCCGTCAGCGTGGCCATCACCACGAACCGCTGCTGCGCGGTTGGGCCGTCCAGCTTCACCTGCTCCGGAAGAACCACGAGCTTCCGAATCGCCAACGGCGCTGCCTTCTGCTTCGGTTTGGCTAGCGGTCGCTTGGCCAGCGGTCGCTTGGCGGCAGGTCGAGCGGGCGCTGCGGCTGCGGGACCCATCGTGCATGCAAGCAGCGTTAGGGCGACGATTGAGCGGACTGGAGTTAGCTGGACGAGTTGGAACATAGCGTTGCGAGGCACCGGATGGAAGCGCACGTCACTCACTCAAATGCGGATTTCGGAATGCGGAATGGTCATTTGCTCCCATAGCCAGCTGCCTAGTGCCGCGTTCGATCACGGTGGACGTCCGGTAGAGCGTAAACCCGTTGGCGCACTGTGACTTTCGGTTACGGAAACCACCTGGCCAAATGACCCTGTCTATGTTGGGCACGGGCTACCCTGACTGCTACCGTGATCGAACGCAGCACTGAGGCTGCTGGCTATGGGCCGCTCCCGATGCACAACGCCCTTCTCTGGCTTTGGATGAGACACCCCCCGGACGGGCTTAGTTCGCCCCAGTTCCGTTGGGCTTCTATTGCAGGAGACGAATCGCCGCAAGCCTGAGACAGGATTTGAACCCCGGCATGGGTGAAGTAGGGGACCAGCGCATTTCCCGTCTACCGAGCGTCCCCATGACCCTCTCCAAACCGTCGATCACGCTTCCCAAGCCCACCCCGCTCCAGATCAGCCTCGTCGCGCTGCTGATGCTCTCGGCGGTGATCAACTACGTCGACCGGCAGGCGACGGCGGTGGTGAGCCCGGTACTGATGAAGGAACTAGCGCTGGACAAGGCCGCGTGGGGATGGGTCGGCTCATCCTTCTTCGGCGTCTACGTTATCAGCTCGTGGCTAGGCGGCATCTGGATCGATAAGGTCGGGGTGCGGAAGGGGCTGCTGGTTAGCACCATTATCTGGTCTATCGCGGCGGTTGGGCACGCCTTTGCGCACGACTTTTGGAGCCTCGTTTTCTGGCGCATGATGCTGGCCCTGGGTGAGGGTCCGGGCGGCGCCTGCCAACTCAAGGGCGTTCGGCGCGTTCTTCCGCCGCATCTCCGGGACGCCGGCACCGGCATCGTGGGATCGGGGTCGCTGTTGGGGGCGCTCATTGCACCGGTGACCGTGGCACCGCTGGCCCACCGTTTCGGATGGCAAGCCGCGTTCCTGATCACCGGGGCCATCGGCCTACTGTGGGTTCCGTTCTGGATCGTCCTCACTCGCAACAAGAAGGCAAACCTGGACGCGGACCACGAGGCGCCGGGCAAGGACACAGAAGCGGTGGGCGAGGTGGAGGGACTCAACTTCCGCTCCTGGGGCGTCTGGGCCACGCTCCTCGCGATTCTCTTCACCATTCCGCCGACCGTCTTCACCCTCAACTTCCTTCCGTCCTACCTGACCGACCTATTCAGCCTGGGCCTCATGGACCAGGCGAAGCTCCAGTGGATGCCGTTCGCAGCGATGGATGCCGGGCAGATCCTGGGAGGCTTCGCCATCCTGCTGCTCCTGAAGCGTGGGTTCAGCTTCCTTGGGTCACGACGGGCGGTGCTGGCGCTGGGGATGGTCGGTTCCACGCTGATGCTGGGAATGCTATTCGCCTCAGGGTTGCAGGGCGCGATGCTCGCCCTGGTGGCGGGCCGCTTCTTCTTCCAGTTCGGC
>JANPLG010000564.1:0-6122 GCA_031426395.1 Actinomycetes bacterium | reverse complement strand
CCGGCAGCGTGAAGCCGGGCAGGGAAGTCTGAGTGATAAAGTTGGCGTAGATATGCCCCTCCAGGTGGTGGACTCCCACCAGCGGCAGGCTCCGTGCCAGGGCCAGGCTCTTGGCGGCGGTCACCCCCACCAGCAGCGATCCGACCAGCCCCGGCCGGTTGGTCACCGCAATGCCTTCCACCTGGTCCAGCGTGATCCCGGCCGCAGTCAGCGCTTCCTGGATGACTACCGTGATCAGCTCCACATGCCGGCGCGAGGCGATCTCCGGCACCACGCCGCCGTAGGGAGCGTGCAGCTCCACCTGCGAAGCCACCACGTTGCTCTGCACCGTCCAGCCGCCGTCGACCACAGCAGCGGACGTCTCGTCACACGATGATTCGATACCAAGGACACGCACGAGAGAGCTGCCGCCAGCTAGGGTTGCGGAACTCGCCCTGCCCTCTCCGGCGAGCGGGAAGAGGCAGGGCGAAATGGGTTCCTAATCTTAACCCCAATCCGCCCGCACAAAGCGTCGGCGTCAGGAAGTGACGGACTGCTTCTGATCACGAGGGCCGACCTGCCGCCATCCCACTAGAACCCGAACCGCGACCGTGAGGGAGCGCGTCGTGCCGCAGCGAGGATCCATATCCGATGAGCCGCTTCCTGACGGTCGCGGTTCGGGAGATGTTGCTGGTTGCAAAGGGTGTACGCATCGGCTTATCGGTGGGCGGCATGACGTGGCGGAGGCGACGGAACGCTGCTGCGAGCGTGCCCTACACGGGTGCTGTGGGGGTGCGGATGTGCACTTTCGCTACTCGCCAAGGAAGGGTCTCCCCTGACGGCCCACGCCCTGAGAGGGCCCAGCATGCCCGTCTGCCACCGAAGTTTACGGCCTCTCGGGGCAGGCGGCATGGTGGCTAACTCTGCCCACCCTGCCGGGATGTCACCTCACGCCGTGCGCGTCCAGATAGATTCCGGGAGGGCACGGCGGCTATGAAGCCGGGTGGAGATACTCCCGGAATGACGGCCCAAGGGTTGCCAGCACCCGTTAGACGGCGGTGAGCGCTTTCGCCCGCTCCTGGGCCACCGGTTCTTCCGGCCGGGCGGCGGCAGCGACACTGGCGGGGGAGTAGAACGACTTCTCGGCCCGGCCGCTCGCGCACTCGCGGGAGTACTTGATCAGGTGATGCGCCACAGAACCGATGTGGATCACCTCTTCGATCTTGAGCTGCCGGAGCTGCGGCAGCGCCATCTTCCAGAAGAGCCGCCGGTAGTCCGAGCGGACCCCCACATGCCAGAAGATCCGGGAGAGGATGCGGATGCCGCGCAGGATCATCTCCTGGTTCACGCGGGCCTTGGTCACCGGCAGCACCTTGCGGTTGGGGAACGTCTTGGTGAGCTGCGTATCGAAGCGGCGGTAGACGGCTTCCGGCTGGTAGGCCGCCGTCACGCACTTCTCCCACATTTCCACCACCTTCTCGTAGGGGAGGAGGAAGTCGACGTTGGACTCCCTCCCTTCGCCGGAGAGGAGTCGGCCCTCGGACTCCAGGCGGCGCCAGAGCGGGGTCATTGGGAGCGCGTGCAGGATGTTGATGGTCAGGAGCGGGATCTGCGAGGCTTCGATGAACTGCGTGATCCGCTCACCGGTCTCCAACGTGTCCGTGTCCAGCCCAATGATGATGCCGGACACCACCTCCATGCCATAGCTGTTCAGGACATCGATCGCTTCCAGGATCGGCTGGCGGAGGTTCTGCTTCTTCTGGATGAACTGTAGGGCGTTCTCTTCCGGCGTCTCAATTCCCACGAAGACAGTGGTGAAGTACGCTTCCTTCATCAGCTCCAGCACGTCCGGGCACTGCGCTATGTTCAGCGTCGCCTCGCACGCGAACTGCAGGGGGAAGCCGCGCTCGTTCTGCCAGCGGACCAGTTCCTTGAGCAGCTCCAGGGCCGCCTTCCGGTTCCCAATGAAGTTGTCATCCACGAAGTAGACGGCACCGGGATTGCCCCGGGCCAGCATCGCGTCCAGCTCTGCGGAGAGCTGCGGCGGCGTCTTCAGTCGCGGGTTGCGTCCGTACAGCTCCGGGATGTCGCAGAACTCGCAGCGGTAGGGGCAGCCGCTGGAGAACTGGATGCTGCCCAGGAAGTAGTCGGAGAGCTTGATGAGGTGGTACGCCGGGCTGGGGAACTGGTCCAGCGGCAGTCGCTCGTCGGTGGTGTACCGCTCCTGGGTCGCGGGGCGGGCGATATCCCGGTCCAGCCGCCCGAATAGGACGTGGGTGGCATCGCCGACCTCGCCCACCTGGATCAAGTCGATGTCACCGTACCACTCCGGGCACGCGGAGACCGACGGCCCTCCCAGAACGGTCACCTTGCCGTGGGCGTGAGCCCGACGGTTGATATCGAGGAGATTGTCCCGCTGGACATGCATCCCGCTCATGAATACCACGTCAGCCCACTCGAAATCAGCGTCGGTGGCGGGGCGGATGTTCTCGTCGATGAGGCGGACGTCCCAGCTCTCCGGCAGGTAGGCCGCGATGACCAGGATGCCCTGTGGGGGCATGAAGCCCTTCACCTTCATCAGGGGAAAGGCGTGGTCGAAGGTGCCGAAGGAGTGGGTGTAACGGGGAAAGACGCAAAGCACGCGCCGACGATTCACCGCTTGGAAGCGTTCCCAACGAGGAGCCGCAGTCAGGGTCTTGAGGGAGATCGTGGATGCGGCGGGCGCGGAAGCGGGCATCTAGGCGGGACTCCTCCAACGGATGGACTTGGGGCGGGCGGCTCAGGTGGCGGCAAGCTTGGACGGCGGGCCACTGCCGTTGTTGTGCGGCCCTACCAGGAACCACGGCGAGCGCAGGGTCGCCCGGTTTACACCAGTATACGCATACATAGCCCGTGGAGACAGGGAGTGAAACCGGTCAACCAATTGCGGATTTCGGAATTCGGATCTCGGATTGGCAATCAGATTGACTGGTGGCGGGTGGTTGTCACGTCTGTTTAGCCCCTGGGTCCCCAGCCCCCAACCCGACCGCCCATCAGCCGGTGGTGCGCAGCGCCGGTGTGCCCCCACCCGGACCAGCGCCCGCTTGCTAGAGCTGGGATAGTCGCCGGTTGGTGGCGTCCAGGACTGCATGGATGTAGGTGCGGTGGAGGTCGTCCCGAACGGGGCAGGTGCCGACCAGCCGCTCAGCCGGCCGGGAGTCGTGCTCCAGGCTCACTGTTGCGCCCACGCACTCCAGTCCCTGGGGAGTGGTGAACTCGTAAGTTTCCTCGATGGTGAGTTGGATCGGTCGGGTCGCGAGACCTCGGAGGCACTCCGCCGTCGCCGTCGCGAGTGCGCGGCTCACCTCGCCCTCTCGGGCGAAGACCCTCTTTTCCCGTGAGCGTACTCCGTCCCGCAGCGTCACGGCCACTTCAAACTGCTGGCCCGTCGGCCGTACCTCATAGGCGGCCAGAACCACGCGGCGATGGATGAGCGCTTCGTTCCCCTCGTCCAGCGCCCCCGCCCGCTCGGCGATTCGCGGCGCGTGCAGCGGGCCGTCGGCAAGGCTGATCGATTCGGGGGCACCCTTGGCGCGGGTGGACGCGCGGCTGGCGCGGGTGACCAGCTCGTCCAGCATCGCTCCGGGGTGGCTCCCATTCCGGGTGCTCTCCCTCCGCCCCCCGGAGATGCCGATGGAGATTCCCGTGGTCACCGGGCCGTCCGCCAGGCACAGCTCGGACACCTGGTCTCGGATCTCCGCAGCCAGTGCCTCCGCCTCGCTCAAGCTGCGGTAGGTCCCAATTGCGAACTCATCGCCTCCATAGCGGCAGAGGCAGTCGCGGCTCGGGTCGATCAGAGAGCGGAGCACGTCGGCCACGCAGTGCAGGACCTGATCGCCGTAAACGTGTCCCCGGTTCTTGTTCAGCTCCCCGAAGTCGTTGATGTCCAGGAAGAGGATTGAGACTTCCCGTCCGCTTGCGACCGCTGCGGCCACCCACCGGCGGAACTGATGCTGGACCGGCAGCCCGGTCAGCGGGTCCCGGACGTGGCCCCAGACGGAGAGCAGGTCCCGCGTGGAGAGGAGTCCAACCAGCGCCCCGTCCCGCGTCACCGGCAATTGCCGGAACCCCCCGGAGCGCATCCGCATGGCGGCCTGGGAGAGCGGGGTGTCCGCCTCCAGCACCTGAGGCGGCTGCATCGCCTCCTCCACCAGCACGTCCCCGTCAAAAACGGTGAGCGCCAGGGCGTCCGCCAACCCCACCACCCGGTCCCGGTCCAGGACGGGGAGGGTTTCCGCCCCGCAGGCCCTAAGTGTCTCCACCACGGAGCGAACCGTCGCGTCCCGTGACACGAAGGCGGGCTGATGGAGCATGACGTCGCGGACAAGCTGCATGGCGGGGAGGCGGAGTGCGGTAGCCTGACAGGGAGGCTCCCCCCGTTTGGGTGACCCAAGTGAGGGGAGGCTAAAGCGAGGGCCAACGGGTGGCCGTCGCCGCATCCGCAACAACTTGGAGCAGGCGATGCACACCAATTGCCTATCCACCCGTACGGGTGCACGCTGCCTCACCTTCCGTACCCTCGATCGCTAACTGGACGGTCAGCGCGCAAGCAGTTTCGGTGGCGTCGGAAGGCTTAAAGTTACCGCTACGCATCCACGCTCCTTTGCAAGTTCGTGGTACAACTGCCTGGCTGCGGCCATTCACCCTGCCTACGAGTTCTCCCCGTCAGCCCAGGATTCCGGATCTTGTACAAGAAACTCGCCCTCCTCCTCTCCGCGCTTGGAGCCGCCGCGCCCGCCGCCTTCTCCGCGCGCGCTGATGCGGCCCGCCGGGCGGAACGGCCCCGTTTGGTGGTCCTGCTCTCCATCGACCAGTGCCGCGCCGACTACATCACCCGCTTCAACGACCTCTACCTCCCGGCCCGCACCCGGGACGGCGTGGGCGGATTCCGATACCTGCAGAGCCAGGGCGCCTGGTACGCGGACTGCCGCTACCAGCACCACCGCACGGTGACCGGTGCCGGCCATGCCATCCTGAGCACCGGCGCTCAGCCGGCCATCAGCGGCGTGGTGGGGAACGGTTGGTACGATCGCGGCCTGCGCAAGTCCGTCTATGTCACGGACGACCCTAAAGTCAAGGTGGTCGGCGCCGGCCCAAGCACCAAGAAGACCCCCATGTCCCCCGCGCCGCTGCTGGTCAGCACCGTGGGGGATGAGCTTGAACTGGCGACCGGCGGTCAGGCCAGGACGATTTCCATCTCCATGAAGGATCGCGCGGCCATCATGCTGGGCGGGCATCGCGCCGATGCCGCCATCTGGCTGGACGAGGAGAGCGGCGGCTTCATCTCCAGCTCCTGGTACTGCAAGGATGGCCGACTGCCGGGCTGGGTGGACGAGTTCAACCGCCGTGGTCTGGCCGATGAACTTCGGAAGACGCCGTGGACCCCGTCCGTCAGCGCGGAGGCGCTCAAGCGCGTCTGGAAGCCGAAGAACGGCGACCCGATGTTCACCCACGCCCTGACCGGCAAGGACTATAAGCCGTTCACCGCCAGCCCCGCCGCCAACGCCTACACCTTGCAGGCCGCGCTCGCCGGTGCCCGCGCGGAAGGCCTGGGGCAGGACGACGTCCCCGATCTGCTCACCATCAACCTCGCCAGCAACGATTACGTCGGGCACAGCTACGGCCCGGACAGCGCGGAAGTCCTCGATATCAGCGTGGAGACCGACCGCCAGCTCTCCGCTTTCATGAACGAGCTTGCCAAGCAGATTCCTGGGGGCCTGAAGGGGGTGACCTTCGCCCTCAGCTCCGACCACGGCGTGGCCACCATTCCTGAAGTGAATGCGGAGAGCGGCGTGCCCGCGTCCCGAGCCATCAGCGCCTCCATGCGGAAGGCTGCGGAAGATGCGCTCGACAAGGCGCTGGGCGCTGGGGACTGGATCAGCAGCGCGGACAACGGCGAGCTCTACTTCAACGATGCCACGGTCGACCGAGCAGGCCTCAGCCGTCCGCGCCTGGAAGCGATCTCTATCGACGCAGCGCGCGGCATTCCGGGCCTCTACGCCGCCTATGGCAAGAGCAGCATCCTTCAGGGCCAGGTTCCCAACACCGTGATTGGCCGCAGGCTGGCCCCCGGCATCCACCCGGTGCGCTCCGGCGACGTGGTC
>JANPLG010000563.1:0-27962 GCA_031426395.1 Actinomycetes bacterium | reverse complement strand
GGATTTAGATATCGGCTGGCAGACGACGGGAGGTTGTCCCGCCTCACACGAGGGGAACCGCCTCCAAGACGAGGCGGCGACGGAGCGCCCGCCCTACCAGCCGTGTCCGAGACGGCGACCGCTTTGCCGTCCGGCATCCGTTCCACCAACGGCTTGTAGGGCGGGGCGTCCCTGCCCGCCCGTCTGCGGTGATGGGAATGTCATCGACGATGGTGCTGCGCCCGCATCCAGAGCCGGTCCCGCCTGATACAAGGGGAACCGCCACGAGGGCGGGGCGGCGACGGAGCGCCCGCCCTACGTTCCGTGTCCGAGACGGCCACCGGTTTGGCGTTCGACATCTGAACGGTCGCTCGGCGGTTCCTTCTTCCGTCATTCTGGGCATCCCCACCCTTTCGCTTCGTGGACGCATTGCTCTCCCAGAATCCACCCAGACCCGCACTGCGCGCAGGATCGGCGCTCTCCGAAGACACACGTCATCGCATGCAACTCGAAATCCGCAATTCGAAACTCGCAATGAATGGGTTCTCGCCAATCAGCCCAGGATCTGACGCAGGTTGCCCTCGAAGATGGCCTGGCGGTCGGCTTCCGCGAGGTCCGCGAACTGCACCGTCATCACGGCGCTGCCGAGGGTCCGGAGCGGCGCCTGGGAGCCGAAGACCACCCGGTTCGCTCCGAGGTGCTTCACTGCGGATTCCAGCGCACCACCCGCCAGCAGCGCGGAGGTCTCCACGAGGACATTCTGCGAGGCGCTTGCCGCCTGGATGAGCAGGCCCAACTGATCCGGGCGGACCGTGAAGGCGGTCGGGACCGGCAGGCGGGCGGCGATCTCCGGGGTCAAGGCGGGCACCGGCTGGCCGGATAGGTCGACGGAGAGGAACTGCGCGCCTGCTAGATGCTGTAGCACCTCCGTGAGCGGGCCGACCTGCGCACTGAACGGATATCCGTGCTCAAGCGGGCAGAGCCGGAATAGGCGGATGCCTTCGGCGAGACAGCGGTCGATCTCCGTGAGGCACGCCGGGTAGCGGAGCGGGTTCATCACGGCGACCGGCAGCAGCGGAGCGTGCCCCGCGCAGGCCTCCGCCGCCTGGCGGTTGCCGATGGCGCTATCGTAGAAGATAGCGCTGGTATGCGAGACGAGGCACGTGCCGACGCCGCGGGCCTTCATCGCCGGCGCCAGGCTCTCCAGCGAAAGCTCGACCTCCGACTGGGGCCACGATCCTAGTAGGGTATATGAGTCGATGATGGGCATGGGGGAGAGGGAATGGGGGAATGGGGGAATGGGAGCAGGCCACCGTTGCCGTTGAAAGGCGTTTACATGCGGTCAACCCGTTGGTTCAGGTTGAATGGGGACCGCCTTCTGGCTTGGTCTCCCTTTCGCCCACTCTCCCATTCCCCCATTCGCGCTATCTGCCTGCGATTGCCTCTTAAGAGTTAAGAGGCGGGCACCAGGTTTCGCCGGGCGTGGGTGATTCTTGCCAGGACGCGCTCCCGGCCGAGCAACTCGAGCGTATCAAAGAGGCTGGGGCCGACGGTGCGGCCGGTGCTGGAAACGCGGGTGGGATGGATGACCTCGCCGCGCTTCACGCCCAGCTCCTCGCCGGCCGCCGTGACCGCCGCATCCAGCAGCGCCGATGTCCACTCCGGGACCGCCCCGAACTGGCGAAGCAGCGCATCGAGGGCCGCCCCGGAGTGCGGCTTGGTCAGCCACTTGGTGACTGCGGCGGAATCGTACTCCGGTAGCTCGCCGAAGAAGAAGGCGGTGGCATGGGGGATCTCGCCCAGCGTCTTGAGGCGCTCGTGCTCCAGGGACAGCACCTGGCGAAGGTAGGCGATCTGGTCTGTGGTGGGCGCTTCCGGGAGCACGCCAGCGGCAGCCATGAACGGCAGAGACCGGTCGGTTAGCTCCTCGACGGAGAGGGCGCGGATGTAGACGCCGTTCATCCAGCTCAGCTTCTCCGGATCGAAGACGGAAGGGCTGCCGTTCACGCCCTCAGTTGCGAAGAGCGCCGTCATCTCCTCGCGTGACATCACCTCGCGGTCACCGCCGGGCGACCAGCCCAGAAGCGCGATGAAGTTGGCGAGCGCCTCCGGCAGGAAACCCTGATCCTGGTACTCACCCACGTGGACGGAGCCATGGCGTTTGGAGAGCTTGCTCACCTTCCCGGACTGCGGGTCCCGGCCCATGATGAGCGGCGGGTGAATGTAGCGCGGCTCCTGCCAGCCCAGGGCGCGGTATTGCAGTACATGGCGCGGGGTGCTGGGCAGCCACTCCTCGCTTCGGATCACGTCGGTGATGCGCATGTGGTGATCATCCACCGTGTGCGCGAGGTGGTAGGTCGGGAAGCCATCTGACTTCAGCAGGACATGGTCGTCCAGCTCGCGGTTGTTGTAGGTGATGTCGCCGCGGACCTCGTCGCGGAAGGTGGTCTGGCCTTCCGTGGGAATGGCGAACCGGACGATATGCGGAGTTCCCGCTGTCAGCATCCGCTCCCGCTCTTCGGCAGAGAGGTCGCGGCAATGGCGGTCATACCCGTGCGGGTGGATGTTCGCCTTCTGCCGCAGCTCCCGCACCTCCGTGATGCGCTCACGGGAGCAGAAGCAGGGGTAGGCGTGACCATTGGCGATGAGCTGATCCGCCGCCTCCCGGTAGAGGGGCAGCCGCTGCGACTGGACGTACGGCCCGTACGGCCCGCCGATGTCGGGACCCTCGTCGTAGTCCAGGCCGAGCCAGCGGAAGGCCTCGTAGAGCACCGCCTCGGAGCGGGCGTCGTAGCGGTCACGGTCCGTGTCTTCCAGGCGGAAGAGGAACTGGCCGCCGTGGCGCCGCGCCAGCAGCCAGCTATAGAGGGCGTTCCGCATGGTGCCGACATGCGGCAGCCCGGTGGGGCTTGGCGCGATGCGGGTTCGGACTGGGGGATGAGTGGAATTGCTCATGGTTCAAGGCTCACGTTAAGGATGCGTTCACGGCAAAGGAAACCACGAGCGAAGCAAATCACGCAAGGCCTCGAAGCTCGGGTCCTGACATTGAGCCAAGCTGACTCTTGAAGCGATCTGGCGAAGAAGGGCGGACGAGCGAGGCGTCCGGGTTCTCCGGAGAACGGCCTCGTAGCACTCCTTGGGCCGTCTGGGTTTCGGGTCTCCTGCGGCCCAAAGGTTGTTGATAGACAACCAATCTCGTAACGAGTTTTGAGGGTCGTCCCAACCTAAAGTGCTACCGACATGTGGTGAAGGACTCCAGACCCAGTTCTCAAGCTCCGGGGCAATGACAATCACGCCCGCCCTATCGCCCCACCCTCGTCGGTCAAGTCGCAGCCTGAGATCCTCAGCCACGTCGGCGACAGACCTCGCTTCCTGGCCTGAGCCCTCGTGATCGAACAAGACCAGCGCACGCCTGGCGACCCCTCGGTAGGGTTCCAGCGATGCGGGAGCGCTGTTAAAGCAGCCAGGATCTCGGCCAGGATGCGTGAAGATTTCGTAGTCGATGCTGCGGCAACCGAGGGCCTGGGTGCGGCTCGACAGAAGCTCGTCCAGCACTTCGCGGTCATCGCTGCCGGAGACCAAGGCCACGAGGTCCATCAACCCAGCACCCCCGAGGCGAAGAGCGTCCCAAGGTCGCTCTCATGTTTCCACTTGCTCAGGATAGGGTGTCGATCGCCCGTCACGATAGAAGTGGAACCGTCTTCCTGGCGAGAGAAGCAGAGGATCTGTCGCGGTTCTGCGAGGGAGACCAGGATTGGGGAGTGCGTTGCGCAGAGGATCTGGCTCCCGTAGGCGGAGGAGAGTGACTGGAAGACCGCCTCAACGGCGCGGGGATGAATGCCATTCTCCGGCTCCTCGATCAGGTAGACCCGGCCCTCATCCGGCAGATAGGGAATGATGGTAAGCGCAAGGAGCCTCAGAGTGCCATCAGAGACCGTCCACGAGGGGGCCGCCAGACCGTTCCGGTAGCGCAGTAGCAGGTAGCGGTGACGGTCTTCCTCTCGCTCTACGGTCTCAACGCCTGCGACTTCGGGTAAGGCGGTGCGAACGTGATCTATCCACTGAGAGTAGCTGCGCGGTTGTGATTCCTTCAGGCGCTGGATGACCCAAGGCAGGTTCGAGCCATCGGGTCGGAACTCTGTGGATGCATTGGGAGCAGATGGGCGGCGCATTGCCTCACCATCCAGCAGCACCCAATTGATCCTCTCCTTGAGCGTGCGCTTCACCCAAACAGCAACAGGGAACTGCTCTTCGTCTTCGGGAAGGTTTGCGAGAGCCAACCGCCGGGGGCCAAGTCTAAAGGGGCTGTCCCAACTAGTAGTCTCTGATCTGAAGTAATCATTGCCGCTATCGGCGTTCTTCCATACTATCTTCCTCATTCCAGCTGCGAGCCTGGTCTCGGGTCGATGGACCGCAGATGAGTCAAGGAAGTGCTTCAGTCGAGGGATGGGCCTGAGCTGCGGAACGAGAATGAGATTCTCGGTGAGGATGGTGAGCTCGTGTTGGGGATTGAGACCCAGCTCCAGCTCATAGCGAGCAGTCGAAAACCCATCCTGCTTCAGCAGTTGTCGAAGGGTTGGTGGAATGTCGAGCTCAACCACCAACTCGAACGAGCCGTTGCCGCGCATCCATACAAGATCGAGGAAGTTTGGTGCGCGTTGGCTCACCGCCTTCTCGATCCCATCATTCAGTGCATCGCCGATCAGACGCAGCACGTCCAGAAGGTTGCTCTTACCGCTTGCGTTCGGTCCTACGAGTATCTGGAACGGATCGATAGGCAACCGCAGATGAGAAAGACTGCGATAGGATCGGGTCTCGATCAGTCGGATCATGGCCTCGCCCCGCTCTGTCTAGCGCCGCTGGCTTCACAGCTTCTCTGGAACTGCAAACAAAGGCCGCCGCCGTCAGCCGACGACGGCAGCCTTTATACCTCGAAGGCTACTCGATCTCGAGATCGTCGTCGTCATCGTCGTCGAACTCGCGGATGCGCTTGGGCGTGCCCTTTTTCTTGCCCTTCGGCTTGGCGGCGCGCTTCTCGTCGAAGATCCAGAGGCCGTTGGAGGGCTGGGTGAAGAGGCGCTGGCCGCTGAGCGCGCTGGCAAGCTGTGCCCGGCGGGTCCGGCGCACCACGTTCAACTGGGTGAAGAGATTGGTGAAGCTGAGGCCTTCCGGCTGGCCTTTGAGGATCCGCTCCACGACGTCCGACAGACGGAGGCTGCTCGCCTCGGCTTCCCCGCGAAGCTGCAGCAGCGCTTGCAGCTTCTCGAGCGGCACGTCCATCTCCGGCTCGGTCTCGCCGGTGTTGGTGAGGCGGTACTCGTCAGCCTGCTCCGCGCGCTCCAGGGTGAACTTGCCGCCCACCCAGGGGAGGTTGGCGTCGTACCACTCTTTGATCCCGAAGACCAGGCCCAGGCGGTTGTTGATCCAGAGGTCGAACTTCGGCCCGTCATTCGGCGTGACGGCTACCTGCACCAGGTCCGGCTCCGTGGGGAAGAAGCCACGGTCCCGGTTGCGGAGGTAGTAGGTGCCCGCCACGTAGTGATGGAGCGGGGCGCTGCAGGTCAAACTCTTGGGCGTTGCCGCGGGCGTGGTAACGTCATCGCCCACCTCCTGGACCCAGTAGTTGCGAATCTCGTCATCCAGACCGGGCTTCCACTCGTCAGTGTCCACCTGGCGGTCGGACTCGCCTTCCTCGGTCTCGTAGACGGCATCGTCGTAGGAGAGGCCTTCCGGAAGAGTGAGGACGTCCTGCGGCACCGTTGAGGCGATGCGGAAACGCTCCACGCCGACCCACTGGAACCGGCCGTCTTCCTTCATACGCTGAAGCAAGGATGCATAGACGCCAATGTAGGTGCGGCTGCCGGGGAAGGCCTCTAAGGCCTGCTGGCAAAGCTCGCCGATGCGGTAGCCACGGCTGTCGTCCTGGATCATGTAGTCGAACACCTGGTCCAGGTCCTCATCCGAGACGCGGACGGTGGTGGGCGCCAGGATGCCTGCCTCGGTCTCCTCGCCCGGAGCGACGGCGGCCACGATCTCCGCTGCGCTCTCGGGAGCGCTGAGGAGGGTGCGGATGGCATCCAGCACCTCGCCCCGGGAGGCGGCGGTCACCCAGACGGGGCCGCGCTCCGGGAATACCGCCGTCTCGTCCATCAGGTCGCTGAAGAGCTGGTCCGGCTCCATGTCCGGGAACTTCAGCCAGGTGACGAAGGTGAGCGCGCGGTTGTCGACGGGCGTGCCGACCTTCTCGACGAGTGAGCGGGCATAGGCTACCGGGCGATCCGCCTTGATGCCCTTCGCCGCCTTCTGGAGAGCATCGATGATGGCTGGCTCCAGTCGGTTGTCCTCCGCGACGAGCTCCGGGTCGGTGTCGGTGATCTCGATCAGCCAGCGGGTGATGGCGATGGTCTCATCCGGCAGGACGAAGAACTCCTTGCGGGCGGGCGCCACTCGTTCGATCATCCGCTCATAGTAATCCGGCGTGCGCCCATAGACCGCCGCCGCGAGAACGGCGAGCGGCTCCGAGGTGATGGGGCGGCCGATCAGATCGATGAAGTCCTCGATGGCGCGCTCCACCGGCTTCCGGCGATCCCCTTCGGCGCGCCCCATCCGCAGCGCGAGGTCCCACTGGCGGTTGGACTGCGAGAAGAGGGGGTCCCCGTCCAGCACCAGTCGGACCACGGATGCCAGGCCACCGATCTCCTCTTCGTTGAGGGTGAGCTCGAGGCGCTGCGCGACGAGGCGCGCTACATCGACAGTCCGCACCGGATCCGGGGAGTCGAGGATAATCTCAAGGGCATGAGTGCGCAGGGTATCTAGGGCACGGCTTCGAAGCCGCTCTTCCGGGGAAGAGACTGCCGAAGCGGGGGAAGCTTTCACCGACATCGTGGATAGATTCTCCGGCGGGAGAGATGGGCGGAACATCGTCTTGGGCTTGTGGAGCCCGGGCGTCCGCCACATCTCGTCGCGCTTCTTCTTGAACGAAAACAACACTGGTTACGGGCAACTGTGGTTGCGCGGGGCCGCGCGGATCAGCAGTTACCGCCTGCACTGATCACAATCGACCCCGGCAGCCTCTAAACACAGCCCTCACCCGGCCCGCATTGGCTTGGCAGCGCGCGGGCCGGGTGAGCGGCAAAACAATTCGGCTCCGTATCCGGAGCGGGTCCTTACGAATCCGTCAGGCGACCGTTGCCCTGCGGCCCGGCAGATGCCTCGTTCTTGCGCCGACTGATCCCAGGAGGCGGCACTAGTTCATAAACCCGATCTGAAGTAGGCCCGGATCCTGACGCGGCGGTCGGTGCGTCAGGGCAACCGCCCGGCCTTCAAGATCGTAGTCACCGTTCCCAGTGATCTCCGCAAGGACGAAGTCGCCGGCCCGGGTCCCGGGTAGCCGCGTCAGATCGAGGCGGGTCTCCCCATCGATTTCTGGCGCCTGCCCTGCGGTCCGGCCCACGCCCACCGGTCCTCCGCCATTGCCGTTGCCATCGCCGGGTTGCTCCGACTCGACGAGAACCTCGACCGTCCGGCCGATCCATCGAGCCAGCCGACTGCGGGTGGCGGCCTGCGCCGTGGCCATCAGCGCATCGTAGCGGGCCTGCTTCTCCCGCTTCGACACCTGGCCTTCAAGCCTCGCGGCGGGCGAACCCTCTTCCCGGGAGTAGCGGAACCCGCCCACCCAGTCCAATTCCGCCCTGCCCACAAACTCCAGCAACTGGGCGAAGTCCGCGTCGGTCTCCCCCGGGAACCCGACGATGAAAGTGGATCGAACCGAGATGTCCGGAGAGGCCGCGCGCAAGTTCTTGAGCAGGCGGAGGTATTCCTCTCCGCCGCCGGGCCGGTTCATCCGACGCAGCACATTGGGCGCTACATGCTGCAGTGGCATGTCCACGTAGTTGCAGACCCGGTCGAGCCGAGGAATGGCTTCCAGCACCGGCACCGCGTGTCGGTCCGGGAAGAGGTACATTACCCGGATCCAGCGGAGGGCCTCCACCTCGTTGAGCCGCTCCAGGAGGAGAGGCAGCTGGTGCGCGGTGGCTTCCCCGCCGAGGTCGACCCCGAACCGCGTGGGGTCCTGACCGATCAGCACCAGCTCGCGCACGCCCTGCGCCGCGAGCATCTCCGCTTCCCTCACGAGGGCATCGACGGTGCGGCTCACCATGCTGCCGCGGATTTGCGGGATGATGCAGAAGGCGCACTTGCGATCGCACCCTTCCGAAATCTTGAGGTAGGCGGAGTGGCCCGGCGTGGCCTGGACGCGAAGCCCGTAGCCCTCGAATCCGGCGCTGGGGCCGCGAAGCACGGTGGTCCGCTCACCGCCGAGGACTTTCTGGACCACGTCTGGGAGGAAGTGCGCCTGACCTACGCCAAGGAAGCCATCGACCTCCGGCATCGCGTCGGCGACATCCGGACCGAAGCGCTGGGTCATGCAGCCCGCCGCGATCACCGCCTTGAGGCGCCCGCTCTGCTTCCGCTCGGCCACTTGGAGGAGCGTGTCGACACTCTCCTGGGCGGCATCCTGAAGAAAGCCGCAGGTGTTGACCACCACCACGTCCGCTGCGTCAGGGTCAGCCGTCAGCTCATATCCCCGCGCCTTCAGGTGTCCCAGCATGACTTCTGCGTCCACCAGGTTCTTCGGGCAGCCGAGATTGATGAGCGCGATTTTTTCTGCCATGCGGCCTATATCGATCCTGAGGCTGCGCCGACTGAGTGAGAACCCCAGTAAGAACCCAGGTCAAGAACCCTGGGCGTGGGCGCGGAGGTGCTTTCCGAGGGATGGAAACCCGCTCATTATAGGCTGCGTATAAGTTCCCGGTCAACGCTCGCCTAGGCCTCCGTCACTAGGCAGGAGTTCCCCGACTTCCACGGCGAATGTATCGGTTTGTTTCTCATTTCACCCGGCATTTGCTCCTTTCACTGTCCACCGATTGAATGTTCGTTCTCGAGCGTTCTGTGGCCCGTGTCCAGTGCCGCCGGCTAAGGACCAGGATGAAGAAGACCCTGCACTATTCAGTTGCCGCATTCCTGGCCGCATTGGCCGTGGGTGCGAGCGCGGCCAACGACAAGATCAAGCTTGTCGCCAAGGCCAAGGCGGGCCAGACCGCCCGATACCGCACCGAGGCCAACCTCTCGGTGGACGCCGGTGGGATGAAGGTCCAGATCGACGTCAAGGAGACCCAGAAAGTCACCTTCACGGAAATCTCCGCCGATGGAAAGATCACCCAGGAGCGAGAGGACGAGACGCGCGACCTGACCATCAACGGCCAGAAGCTGCCGGAGGAAGAGGACGAGAAGGAGAAGTCAACCGTGGTCAGCACGGCGGACAACACCCTGGTTTCCTTCAAGAGCTCTTCCTCCGATCCCGCATCCGCCAAGATGGCGACGCGGATGTATTACGCCACCAACCCGGTCTTCCCCGCGAACGAGGTGGGCGTGGGCGACAAGTGGAGCCGCGACATCCCGGTCAACGATCAGACCGGAGCGCGCGCCGGCAAGGTCGAGTTCGAGCTGTTGGCGTTCGAAAAGGCGCCGAGCGGGGTCGACGCAGTCAAGGTGCGGCTGACCTACCGGGAGACCGCCACCACACCGGCGCTGGGCAGCAAGGGAACGCTCTGGCTGGAGAAGAGTTCCGGCGACACGGTGAATGCCGAGCTGGAGATTGAGAACATCCCGTTTGGTGGCGAGCAGGGTGGAGCGAATGCCAGCGGCAAGGTTCGCCAGGAGCGCATCGCCGGCAGCCCGCTCGGCGATGCGCCCGTGGTTGCCGCCACCACCGGCACCACCACCACTCCCGCCAAGGTGGAACCGGCCAAGCCGAAAACGATTGACGAGCTGATCAAGGACTACACCAAGGAAACCGGGCTCTTCACGCTCTACCGCAAAAAGGAGAGCGGGCGGGAAACCCTTTACCTCGAGGTGAAGGAAGAGCAGCTCAACAAGCTGATGATGCTGCAGGCCACGGCCTCCACCGGCAACGCCGAGCAGATTGTGCCGGGCGATCCGCTGCAGGACCTGATCTTCAGACTGGTCCCGATGGGCGAGGACCGGCTCTTCATGGTGGTCCCGAACGTCGCCTTCCGCGCTACTACCGGCAGCCCGGCAGAGCGCAGCGTGAAGCGCGCTTTCCCGGATGCCTACCTCGACACCTTCAAGATCGAGGCGCGCCAGGCCGACCGGAAGAGCGTCCTGATCAACGTCAGCGACTACTTCAAGAACGACGTGGCGCAGCTCGCGCAGGGACTTTCCGCTCTTGGTGCTGGCAGCCATTCGTTGGACCGCGACAAGACGATGCTGGCCCGCGTGAAGATGTTCCCTGAGAACCTTTGCGTGGAGACGGCTTACCACTTCAACCGCAGCGCCCCCCGGGGTATGGGCGGTCCGTCCGGCACGCTGGCGGACGCCCGCAGCTTCCCGCTGACCGTTCAGTTCAACCTCTTCCCTCTGAAGGAGACCGGCTACCGGCCGCGCCTCGCGGATCCACGGGTCGGCTTCTTCTACACAGAAGCGCAGGACTTCAGTGATGACGGCAAGGACGATCAGACCGTCCGCTACGTCACCCGCTGGAACCTGGAAAAGAAGGAGCCCAACGCGGCCCTCTCCGAGCCGAAGAAGCCGATTGTCTTCTGGGTGGACAACGCGGTGCCGACCGAATACCGCGACGCGGTGAAGGAAGGCCTGCTGATGTGGAACCGCGCCTTCGAGAAGGCCGGCCTCAAGGACGCCGTCGTGGTCAAGCAGATGCCGGATGACGCGGACTTCGATCATGCGGACATGCGCTTCAACGTGATTCGATGGTCGACCACGCAGAACCCGCCCTACGGTGCCGTGGCGCTGCCCCGGGTCAACCCGCTGACCGGCGAGGTGATCAATGCCGGCATCACCATTGACGCCATCCTGGCACGCAGCGGCAAGCTGGAGAAGCGCCGCCTGGTGGACCCGGCCACGAAGTTCGATGTGATGGATCAGCCGATGGCCCCGAACAAGCGGGCGCGGATGGCGCACCCCTGCCGTTGCGAGCTGGCGGGCGGAGCGATGGACCAGTCCTGGTTCGGGCTGACCGCGCTGAACATGCTGGCACCCGTGGCCGGCTCCGTGGACGAGAAGGCTTACAACCACGCGTTCATCCGCTCCATCGTCGCGCATGAGATGGGGCACGTGCTGGGCCTCTGGCACAACTTCGTCGCAAGCACGGAGCTGACGCTCGCGGACCTGGGCGATGCGAAGAAGGTGGCTGATCGCGGCACCAGCGCCTCCGTGATGGACTACTTCCCGTTCAACATCTCCGCGCTGAAGAAGCAAGGCGTGGACTACTGGCCGCGCAGCCTGGGCGCCTACGACATGTGGGTGATCCAGTACGGCTACAGTCAGCCGGTCGGCACCACTCCGGAAGACGAGCTGCCGAAGCTGCAGCAGATCGCGGCGCAGCAGGGCCTTCCGGGCCACGCGTTCCAGAACGACTTCCTCGCGGACGGCTTCGACCCCGCCGTGGCCCGGTTCGACCTGAGCAAGGAGCCGCTGGACTACTACTCCCGCAGCATGGAAGTTACGCGGCACCTGCTGATGACGCTGGACAAGCGTGAGCCGAAGCGCGGCGAGAGCTACTGGAACTTCACCCGCCGCTTCAATGGGCTGTTGAACCAGTACGCCTCCAACGCGGCGAGCGCGACCCGCTACATTGGCGGCATTCACGTGAACCGCAACCACCGCGGCGATCAGCAGGAGAAGCCGACGCTGGTCCCCGTGGCCGGCGAGAAGCAGAAGCTGGCGTTGCAGTTGCTGAACACCTACCTCTTCGCGGAGAACAGCTTCAACTTCCCGAAGAGCTACTACAGCAAGATGACCGACAACCCGTTCCCGGACATGATGTCGCTCCTGGGCGCGGGCTCCGGTGACTTCCCGGTGCTGGACCAGCTCTCCAATCTGCAGCGTTCCGCTCTGCGGCGGGTCTTCAACGGCGCGGTGATGGGCCGCATCGTGAACAATGAGTTCAAGACGGCGGCAGGACCCGCCGTAAAGCTGACCCTCCCTGGGATGTTCCAGAGCGTGGGGCAGAACGTCTGGTCGGAGCTGGAGAGCGGTAAGACGGTCGACCCGCTCCGCCGCCGCCTGCAGCGCCAGCACCTCGACCTGATGGTTGGGATGGCGGTGGGCGGCACCGCTGCCCCGGACGATGCCAAGGCTCTGTCGTGGGACCAGCTCCGTCGGCTGAAGGCGCGCATCGGCATGGGCAAGAGCCGCAGCGGCGACGAGATGACCCGCGTCCACCTGGATGAGAGCCTGATGCGCATCAACCGCGCACTGAACGCGACGCAGACGGTGGGTGGTGGATCTGCGCCAGCTTCGATGTCATTGCTCCAATTGCTGGGAGGCAGCGCAGACGACGAGATGCGGAAGTAGTCCGTAGGTGGTTCCAGTTAGCAAGAGGCCCGGTTCCCGCTATGGGGACCGGGCTTCTTGCCGTTTTGGACCGCAATGGCCGCACTGCGGGCAGTTCCACGCCTACTTTCAAAGCGCTCGGGGTAGAAGCCACCGATGCCGGCCTATGCCGGGTCAGGATGGTGAACCATGAGCCTGCAATCCGCCCGTCAACCCGCCAAGCTTCCTCGTCGGGATTCCTCAGGAGCGTTGAAGGACGCAGCTTCCACAGCGCGGCCCTGGGTGGAGCGGCTGGCTCGGTTCGGCTTTGCGGCCAAGGGCGTCGTCTACTTCATCATCGGGCTACTGGCACTTCAGGCCGCTACCGGCACCGGCGGGAAGACCACGGATGCCACAGGGGCGCTCCGGACGATCCTTCAGCAGCCATTCGGTCAGGTGCTCCTGGGCGCCGTGGCGATCGGCCTCTTTGGCTACGCTTTGTGGCGCATCGTCCAGGCGGTGGTGGCACCCGGCGAGCAGGAACCGGGCGTGAAGGGCGTGATCAAGCGCATCGGGAGTGGCGTGAGCGCGGTGGCCTATCTGCTGTTGGGGTTCACCACGATTCGCCTCCTCACCGGTATCGGATCGGGCAAGGCGAGCCGTGAGGACCAGACCGCTGAGCTGTTACTGCAGCCGTGGGGACCGTGGGCGCTGGGGCTGGTGGGAGTGACTGTAGTGGCTGTGGGTCTCTACTTCCTCTATCGCGCCCACTCGGAGGACTTCTGCGAGGAGTTTGCCCAATCCCAGATGACCGCCCGCCAGCTTCAGTGGGCGGTTCTCTCCGGGAAGATCGGGTACGCGGCGCGCGGAGCGGTCTTCATGCTGACGGGCTACTTCCTGATTCAGGCAGCGCTGCACGTCAACGCCCGTAAGGTCCGAGGCCTGGGCGATGTCCTGAATGGTCTTGCGAGCCAGCCCTACGGTAAGTGGCTGCTTGGAGCGGTGGCGATAGGACTCATCGCCTATGCCATCCACATGTTCGTGGCGGCGCGGTTCCGGCGCGTGTGGGCCTGAACCGCGCCGCCATCTCTGGCGGAATGCCCTGACGAGGCTTACCGCACCAGCAGCACGGAACAGCTGGCCTTGCCAAGGAGGCGGTCGGCCACACTACCGGTGAGAAGCCCCTCAATCATTGATGCGCCGCGCGCACCGGCGATGATGAGGTCGGCGTCGCGTTCCTCTGCCAGGGCGAGGATCTCGCGGGCAGGATCCCCTGTTCGCACTTCGGCGGTGGCGGTGCCGGCTCGCTCGCCCAGCAACTCGTGGTGGGACGCCAGAATGCCCTCCCCACGGCTGCGTGCCTGTGCCTCGCAGTCACGCAGCATCTCGAACATCGTCTCATCCGCAATGCCGGTCATCTCCATCATCGGGACCTGCGGTCGCATCACGTGCACCAGATTGAGGCTCGTGGCCGCGGGGAGCGGGAATGCCGCCGCAAAGCGAACCGCCTCTTCCGCGTGCGAGGAGCCGTCGGAAGCGAGCACGACGGACGCGAGACTGTGCCGGAGTCCCCTTGCAATCAGAACGGAGCACTGTGCGTGCTTCGCAACGTTCCGGGCGATGCTTCCCAGGAGGAAGCTGGCGATGCCGGTTTGTCCGCTTGAACCGAGGACCAGGAGATCCGCTCTCATTTCTTGCGCAGCAATCAGAATCTGGTGGGCGGGATCGCCTGAACGGAGCACGCCATTCACCTCAATTCCTGGCCGCGCAAGAGCTTTCTCCGCTTCATGGACCATATGCCGCGAGAAGTGCAGCTCTCCCGGCTGAACCTGTTCCAGTAGACGCTCAATCAAGGGATCCATCACCGAGACAACCCGAATCTCGGTGCCCTCGGCGAGAGGGAGCGCGTTCAGAAAGCGGACAGCCTCTTTGGCGCTCGCGGAGCCGTCGGTGGCGAAAAGGATTCGGCGTGGCATGGATGTTCTCCGTTGGCGGTGACGTCAGGGTATTCGGCGCGTGCCTGCCGACGCCCTACTCGGTTTTAGATACGACAGGCGGCGATGCTCGTGCTGACGGGCAGCGTCACCGCGTGCCCCACTCCCACATCCCAAAGTCGGTCTTATTGTCGAGCGGGTGGCCGAGCGCCTTGAGGGTCAGCGTCATCTGGCCACGGTGATGCGATTCGTGCGAGATGAGGTATCCCAGGAACCCGACGGCATGCGGCTTGAACCCCTTCACCCTTCCTCCGGCGGCCAGGCTCTGCCGGAGAAGGTTCTCAATGGCCGTGCTGGAATCCAGAAGCGCGCTTCGGAGCTGCTGCGGCGTGCCGACCGCGCCCTCCAGTTTGGTCAGCCCCTCCAGCAACTCGGGAGCGGCGGCCTTCAGCCACATCAGGCGCACGTTGTGGACGTGCGCGAAGAGCGCGAACGGCGTCCGCCCCTTCAGCGAGGAGAGCTGGCCGAGCAATTCAGGGGAGATTGCGTCCAGCAGATAGAGGTTGATCCGATTGTGGATCTGCCATGTCTCGATGAGTTGGTCTTCCACCGCGCGACTCCAAGGGCCGGCGGCTCACGGGGGATCTGCCGCGAGTCGTTGCAAACACGTTGGACGCCCGTCCGCTTGCCGCCTGCCCGTTTGCCGCCTGCCCGTTTGCCGCCTGCTCTTCAAGCCGCAGCCTATTGCCTCGCCGTGCTTGCAGCACCCAGGTGCCGGGCGAACCATTCCCTTGCAAGGCGTGCGGCCTCGTCCAAGGTGCCCGGCTCCTCGAAGAGGTGGGTGGCACCCGGAACTATGACCAACTTCTTCTCGGGCGAAGCAAGGATGGTGAGCGCGGCCCGGTTGAGCTCCAGCACCTGCTCGTCGCGCTCACCGACGATGCAGAGGGTGGGTGCCGTTACCCGGGTAAGCACCGTGCCCGCCAGGTCGGGCCGGCCACCACGGGAGACGACCGCCGCCACGCGCTGCGGACGCTCGGCCGCCGCTCCTAGCGCGGCAGCAGCTCCGGTGCTCGCCCCGAACGTCCCAACGAGCAGCTCCGCCGTGGCCGAATGGCGCGCCAGCCAATCGACGGCCCCGCTGAGGCGGTTGGTCAGCATCTCGATGTCGAAGCGATGCTCCCGCGTGACGTTGTCGACGCGCTCTTCTTCGGGCGTGAGGAGGTCGATGAGGAGCGTGCCTAGGCCGCTGCCATGGAGGGTCGAGGCGACGTAGCGGTTGCGCGGGCTATGCCGACTGCTCCCGCTCCCGTGCGCAAAGAGTACAATCCCTTCGGCACCCTTCGGAATGACCAGCTCACCCGCCAGCCGGACTCCGAGGGCCTCGACGATCACCGTATGCTCCTCGGCGTCCGCGCCCTGCGCGTCTAACCGGGTTGCCGTCATCTGGGCTCTGCTGCTCATCGCTCACCTCCAGGGGTTGACATCATCTTCGTGCCACGGCTTCCGCCGTTGGAGTGCTCGGGTCGCGCAGCATCCGCGAGGGCCTGAAGCACCTCGTCGTCGGATGTCTGGCTGAAGTCCTCGTAGTGGAATCCGACCGCCAGGAACTCCGCAGGCGTGTTGAGGCAGACGAGGTCATCGACCAGCTCCCTCAGGTCGTTCACGGTATTGGCGGCGGCCACGGGTACGGCCAGCACCAGCCTGCGCGGCCTCTGCGCCGTCAGCCATTGCAGCGCCGCGCGGGCGGTCATGCCGGTTGCAAGGCCATCGTCCACCAGGATAACCGTATGCTCCAAGAAGGGTGGAAAGGGTCGATCACCGCGATAGGCTCGCTGGCGGCGATCCAGTTCGGCCGCTTCCGCAGCCGTGGCTCGCTCCAGGTAGGCATGCCAGGCGGCCTGCGTCGCCGCGTCCGAAGCCGCGAGATAGGCCATCGCTCGCTTATCGAGGGTGCGGACGCCATCCGGCGCAAGGGCACCAATGGCAAGCTCCGGTTGACCAGGAGCGCCCAGCTTCCTGGCAACCACCACATCCAGTGGCGCTCCAAGGCATCGTGCCACCTCCGCGCCCACCAGGACGCCACCGCGCGGCAGAGCCAGAACCAAGGGAGACGCGAAACCGCAGCGCGTCAGCAAAGCGCCCAGCTTCCGTCCGGCATCCCGCCGGTCAGTAAAGAGGATTCCGTCCTGCACCGGCCGCACCGTCATCACGAACCGGCCTCCCCGCGCCCCCGAACTCCGCGCGGAAGCTCATGCTGCGATTACAGGACTGTTATCCCCAGAAGAGCGCGATCCCTCACATGCTCTCTCGAGTCAGCGGAAGCGAGAAGAGCGGGAGGTTGGCGTTGGCCCTAATCCTTTCCGGCTTTGAGGCAGCACTTCTTGAACTTGAGCCCGCTCCCGCAAGGGCACGGCTCGTTACGTCCCGGCTGCCGCGGGGGACCAGCGAGGATGATCCGCTGAGGTAGGAAGGGGGGCTGGGCAACTGCAGGCGCTGCGTGCACTGGGGGAGCGCTATTGCGCATTTCCGTGGGGAGGAGCAGGGGGCTATCGGGGTCCTGAAAGCTCGCCCACCACTCGGTCTCGTCGATTGTGTCTCGAATGTAACTATAATGTCCGGTCTCATTCAGTCGCGCAAGGGCGGCATCCATGCCTCTCTCAAGCACTCCATCCACCGCGTCAAGCGAGCAGAAAAACGGATCGACAAGGTCGCGATTGAAGAGCTCGATCAGATCGTCTCGGATCAGGTCTGGGTAGACATCCATTGAAGACGCTGCCAGCACCGACCAGAATTGCGAGTCAGGTGGCGCTTGCGCGGTGCGGATGAGGCGTTGGAAGTAGGCGAGTGCTTCCTCCCGCGTGCGCTCCCCCTCGTTGACGAGAACCACCCATGCTCCCAGGGCGGCGCCTCGGACCCATTGGTCGGCGTTCGGGTCCTCTGCCAGCTTCTCGATCAAGCCTGTATCGCCTCCGCAAACGGAGGCGAGGACACTTGCGCCCCTCTCTGTCACGAGTTCACCGTGAACGTCGTCAACCCGGTCGGATGGGATGTTGAGTAGATCGATGATCAGCGGATAGGCCGCCGTCTCGCGGAACTGCGCAAGCAGGTACATCGCCCAGATGTGCAGCATCGCGTCGGACGGAAGGTCGTGTACGTTTGCCTTGGCCTGGCGGAGTGCTTCCAGCAGATGCGGCGTGATCTCGTCCTGACGCGCGATGGCCTGCTCCAGGGCTTGCCTGGGATGGGTGCCGTCATACGTGCTCAGCGAGTGGAGGATCTCCTCGACACTCAGCGTGCTTACATCAGCTTCAGACAAGATGGACTCTCCTGCAAATGGGGTCTGATCCAAGCGACTCCCACACCATCATCTCCATTCGTGCCAGAGCGAGTCCAGAGAATCCCGACTGGCCGCTCCAGAGAAGGCGACTACCCGGTAGCGGAACACAAGCTCCTTGCCCGCCGCAAGGGAGCGGCCCGGCCTTGGGTGGCGAGAAGACGGCGTAGGCTGTACTCCAGCGGGAAGTGGGACGCTGTTTGCTTTCCAAAGACGTAGCGGGGGATAGGGAAGGCTGCGGTCCACCGTTACTGCTTCTTTAGGCAGCACTTCTTGTACTTCTGGCCACTGCCGCACCAGCAAGGATCGTTGCGCCCTGGCTCTGGACCACTGCGCCGCTTTGGCGCGACGGGTGCCCGGGAGACATACCTTTCGACCGGGTCCATCCACTCCATCGCATGGTGGGCGTCAGTCAGCATTTGGTAGTGCCGTTGTGAGAAGGTCTTAGACAGTACCTCTTCCCTCGGCCTCTTCAGCATCTCCTCGATATGCTCCCAGGTGTCCCATCCAGTATCGGCCAGTCCGCGCTCGTAAAGGCCCTGGATATCTTCCGCGATCTCCGTCGGGTGCAAATCGGTTGCCGACATGGTGAGACCTATCCAGAATTCGCTCTTAGGTGGCGCCGTGCTATTCCGCATCAGGTATGAGAAGTATTGAAGGGCATCTTTTCTTGCCAACTCTCCCGCGCCCACCAGCACCACAAGCGCACTCAGGGCGGTCCAGCGCGATATCTCAGCGGGAACGGCGGTCTCCGCGAGTTGACAGATCGCACGGATGTCGCCTCGAGAGACCGACGCGAGGATGCGACTACCGTCCTCCGTGTCCACGTCTCCCAGAAGTCTCTCCATTTCGGCCCGATCAAGGGAGAGGAGTTCCACCACGAACGGGTATGCCTCCTTCTCCCGAAACTCCGCTAGCAGGTAGAGCGCAGAGATGTGGAGGTTGTGATCGTCGTCAACTGCGGCGGACCCCTTCGCTGCGCGGCGGAGCGCGTCCATCAGGATGGGCGTGATTGCCTTGCGATGGAGGCGCGCCTGCTCAATGGTGGCGAGGGATGGCCGGGTTCGAAAGTACGTCAGCTTTTCGACGACCTGCTCCAAGGGCCAGTTCTGCACGGTGGTTACGGAATCGGTGGGGCTTTCGCTCATGTCTGGGTTCAACCTTCACACACGCATGCACTCACGGCCAACCGAAGCGTAGGCCAAACAGATCCGAATCCCATCTCTGATAGAGGTCGTAGTGCCTCCGGTCGACTCGTTTTGCTTGAGCCTACACGGTCCACTCTTTCCAGAGCCGGTCAAGCGCGTCCCGATCCGGGGCACCAGAGTAGGCGAGCACCCGGTGACGGAAGACGTGCTCCTTGCCGGCTTCCAGCGTGAGCGAAGCTGCCTTCGGTGGCGAAAAGACGGCGTAGGTGTATTCCGGCGGGAAGCGGAGGCGGTTGGGCGCTCCGGGGTTGGAGGGATGCTCCAGCAGCGCGTAACCGCACAGCTTCTCGGCTGGACCTCCTCCTGCGGGGCCCCATGCCGCCACCCAGCGAGCGGTGGTGTCGTCGGTGGTAGCGCGCTCCTTCCCCTCCGAGGTCAGGACCTTCATCGCGCTCTTCAAGCCGACCCAGCCGCGCGGCCCCCGCACGCACATCCCGCCGTAGCGGTACTGCGGCAGCTCAAGGTCTACCTTGGGCCGCTGGCGGGAGGTGAGGTCCAGCAGGTAGTGCGACTGCAGTCCATTGCCTCCGGGACGGTGATCCACGGTCACCTCCCAGGCTTCGTCCAGGACCGGCACCCAGGCGTCACCTTTGCGGGCTTCCCAGACGTGCTGCGCCTTGAAGCCCGGCGGCTTCGCTTCATCATTCAGGGCGGTGGCTTTCTCGCAGCGGACCCGGCCGGTGCCGCTGCCGAGGTTCCAGAAGTCCGGCTCCAGCGGCTGTCTGTCCAATACGATCTTTGTCTTGGTCCAGGCGAAGAAGACACCGCGTTGGTGCGGATGATCCGGCGGGAAGTCATCGGTTACCAGGGCACCCTCCGGGTTGCGCAGAGCGGCGATGTAACCGCTGCGGGCGTAGAGCGGCTTCGTTCCTTCCGGGCCTGCGAGCGGCGTGATGGCGTACCGCAGTACCTCCACCGTGCCATCTCGCACGCTGACGACCCCGTCCCTCACCTCCGCGTGGAGGCGCGGACGGGCATCGGCCGGGCGCAGCGTCAACGCCGTGACGGCGCCTGTCAGCAAGGCTCGGCGGTCCATAGCGGGTCTCCTATGCCGGCAGCGGCTTGCCCTTGGTTTCTGGCCCCATGGCGGTGCCGATGAAACCGAGGATGTAGATGAAGATCACGAGGGTTCCGGCCAACGCAAGCCCGCCGCCGGTCGCCGCCACGCCGCCCTGCTTCACGAAGTGCGCGGAAAGGCCCCCGAGCGTGAAGGGCGCGAAAGCGGCGAGCACGCGGGCGGCGTTGTAGCAGAAGCCGCAGCCGGTGGTTCGCAGCCGGGTGGGAAACAGCTCCGGGAAGTAGATGGTGAAACCGGAGAGCGGCCCCAGCGTGCAGAAGCCCATGATCGGGGCGAGGTAGGCGGCCCACCGGAAGGCGTCCGCACCCTTGCCGCCGACGCCCCAGAAGAAGAGCAGAACGGAGGCCCATGCAAGCGCGAAGAAGAGGTAGAACGCCGTCTTCCGGTTGGTGCGCTCCGACAGCGCCGCGAACCCGAGCATCCCGAAGAACGCCCCCAGGTTCTGCAGCAGGAACATCAGGCTGACCTGGGAACTGACCGTGGTCTTGGCCACGCCGCCGGTGGTGAGTTCCGCGCGGACCAGGTCGGTGCTGAAGAAGCCGACGCCCCAGAGCGCGCCGACCCCGGCGGTGGCCATCAGCATCGCGGCGATCGTGTTGCGGCGCAGGACGGGATGCGTGAAGAGCTCGCTGATGTTGCCCATCTCCGCACCGAGCGACTTCGCCTCATGCCACTGCTCCGGCTCCTTAACTGAGCGGCGGATCCAGAGAACCAGCAGCGCCGGCACTGCGCCGATGAAGTAGGCGATGCGCCAGTTGTCCGTTCCGATCCCGAGGGTGATACCGGAAGCCATCATGTTCCCGACCGCCGAGAGCGCCTGGAGCAGTCCGAGGGCCATTGGCCGGGAGCGGTTGGGGAAGACCTCCGCCACGAGCGCCGCGCCTGCCGCCCATTCACCGCCCACGCCGACGGCGGTCATGAACCGCATGAAAGCGTACAGCTTCCATTCCTGGACAAAGGGCGCGCCGGAGAGGCCCGTGAAGAGGGCGTAGATGAGGATGGTCAGCATCATCGTGCCGGTACGGCCGAGACGGTCACCCAGGATGCCGAAAATGAACCCGCCCACGGACCAGCCGATGAGGAAGATGGCGGTGATGATGCCGCCCTTGGCCTTGGCATCGGCCGTCAATCCGATCTTATCGATCACCCCACCCACCGTGTGCTCCGATGAGAGCAGCGCTTCGAGGGAGGGCGTCCGCACCAGGTTCCAGATGTTCTGGTCCATGGTGTCGAAGAGCCAGCCGAGGGCGGCGATGGTGAGCACGACCCAGCAGTAACGGTCCAGCCCCTGAAACCAGCGAAGGTTGGGGGAGTTCTCAGTGACAGCGGCGGACATCGGCGTGCGGCACCTCAGGGTAGCGGATAGGCAGACACAAACAAGGGTCTCCCCGGGCCGGGTCCCACCGAGTGCCGAAGCAGATGCCAAGGCGCTAGGCGGGCGGCGGGGAAACCCTGGAGGTTCTCAGATTGGGCGAGGGCGAGGGTTAAACCTTCAGCATCTCGTCCGTGATCATGACCTTCTTGCCCTTCTCCATCGCTTCCTGGGAGGCGACTACGCAGACCACGTCGGAGAGGCCGACGCGGCCGTCGCAGAACGGCTTCTTCTTGGTGCGGATGCAGTCCACCCAGTCTTCCAGGCTAAGAGCCCAGTTGTTCTTGCTGACGCCGCTGGACGCCAGGGCGCTGCCAGCGGTCTTCTCGCGCTTGTCCTGCTTGGTGGTGGCGCCGGCGTCCAGGAGGATGGCCTGCTTGCCGCCCACGTTCACCTTGCCCTGGGAGTACTTTGCGAAGTCGAACTCTTCCGCGCTTTGCTCCTTGAACATCATGCTCTTGCCGGCGGCCTCGCTGACGATCATGGTGCCCTTGGGTCCCATGAACTGCTCGGAGAAGTCGTCGTAGGCGTTGGAGCAGATGGACTGGTAGGTCAGCTTGGCACCGTTGGGGTATTCGAAGATGACCTGGACGTTGTCCGCGATGTCCCGGCCGTCCTTGTAGTAGCTGACATCGCCCATGCCGACCACAGCGGTGGGATGCGCGCCGAGGAACCAGTTGGTGACGTCGATCTGGTGGCTGCCGAGTTCCGCCATGAGGCCCCGGCTGTATTCCTTGTAGAGCCGCCAGTTGAGGAATCGCTCCGCAGCAATGCCGTTGATGTTCTCCACGCCCGTGGGGACGGCGCGTCGCCAGCTTCCGTTCCGGTTCCACTGCGCGCGGACATGGGTGATGGGGCCGAAGTAGCCCTTCTTCACGAGGTCGAGGGCATGGTGGTAATCCGGGCTGTAGCGGCGCTGGTGGCCGACCTGCAGGATGTTGCCGGTGCGATCCGCCGTGCGGACCATCTTCTTGGCGTCATCCACCGTGTAGGCCATCATCTTCTCCACGTAGACCGCCTTGCCGGCGTTCAGGGAGTCGATGGTCATGGGAGCGTGCAGGAAGAGCGGCGAAGCGATGCCGACGCCCTGGATGTCCTTCCGCTCCAGCATCTTGCGGTAGTCGGAGAAGACCTGGCAGCCGGGACCAACGATCTCGAGGGCCTTCTTCTGGCTCGGCTCGTAGACATCGGCGATGGCCACGATCTGCACGCCGGGCAGCTTGACGAGCTGCTTCAGGTCGTTCTGGCCCTGGACGCCGGTGCCGATCCAGGCGATCTTGATGGGGCTGCCGGCAGCTTCGCGGGCGGCCTTCGCGGCCTTCTCAGCGGCGCCGGCGGGATCCTGAGCAGCTTCCAGGGCGCGCGCCACAACCATGGGCATGGCCACGCTCGCAGCGGCGGTGACGGTGCCCTGCTTGAGCAGGTCACGCCGGGACATGTTTCGTTCGTCGTTCATCGGGGTCCTCGCGAGGTCATCCCACGGGGAGCTCATCCGCCAAGGTCAGGGGAAACCCGCCCAGGAGCACGAGCCGCCGTGCGTCTATCGTGTTGCGCCCCTCATCATTGCACGGGGACGCTTGCGGCGCCAGGGTGTCTGTTGCCGTTCTGCCAAACAGTGCGGTCGTTGGCGCCTGTGCCGCCGCCAATACTGCCGTCATATAGGGAAAGTGTTCCAGGAGCTTCCGCGCGCCCTCTTCACCGAGCACGAAGGCTGCGGTTGAGAGCGCATCCGTATCCGCGGCGCTTTCCGCCACCACCGTTGCGCTCCGCATCCCCTCTGCGGGATAGCCAGTGCGCGGGTCCAGAAGGTGGCTGTACCTTCGGCCGTTGACTTCGAAGAATTGCTCGTAGTCGCCGGAGGTCGAAAGCGCCTGGTCTTTGAGACGCGTCACACCCATCCGAGTTTCTCGGTTCTCAGGATCGCAAAGACCAATGCTCCACGCCGTCTCGTCCGGTGGCGCCCCGAGTGCGTAAACGGTGCTGGTGCCGCCGTGGATCAATGCGGCTTCCACGCCGAGTTCCCGCAGGATGACCACGGCGCGGTCGACCGCGTAGCCCTTGCCAATAGCGCCCGGGTGGATCTGAACACCCGGGACCGTGAACCGGACGGACGCTTCGGCCTCGTCCACCTCCACGCCGTGCCAGCCGGATTTCGCGAGCGCCTGGGTCACCGTGTCCCCGTCCGGGAGCGCGCCCTGGCCGCGGTGGAAGCCCCAGCACCGGATCAGCGCCCCGATGGCGGGATCGAAGGCTCCCTCGGTGAGGCGGGCCAGTTCTAGCGAGCGCTGAACGAAGCGGAAGGCTTCGCGGTCGAGCCGCACCCAGCCTTCGCCGCCCTCCTGGTTGAGGGTGTGGATCTCGCTGCCAGGCTGGTAGGGGCTTAGCAGGGCGTCCAGCCGCTCCACCTCATCAAGGGCCTGCGAGGCGGCATCCTTCAGCCACGCGGCGTCCTCTCCCACCAGGATCGCCTCAAAGAGGGTGCCCATAGCGGGGCGGGCGGCGCGAACCCAAACGTGGCGTGGCTCGCTCACCGCAGGGCCGTCTTGGTGGCTCTGTCAGCCAACTGGACTGCCGGACTGCGTGCTTTCGAACACCTGGCTGGCAGAATGTCAGGCAACAAGTGTTCATGTTTTGTATGGGGGGTGGGGGGGACTTGGTCTTGGAGTGTCATCTAGATTACGGCACGTTGGGTGCGGGTTGGAACGCTACTCCTACGAACGGAGGGGGCGCAGGCACGGATGGTCCGCTCCCTTCGGTGCAGCGCTAGCTGGGATCTACCTGGGATCCCCTCGGACGCCGGTGGTTAAGTGGGCGGTACCTGTCCGGGGGATGACACGTGTTTTTGTGGGTGGCTTCCGTTCATTACAGGATGGGCCGCCGAAGGCGGTGGGGCGCTCGCTTCGAAGCTTGCATTAAATGCAACTTGTGGAATCCGTGCGATGTCCGGGATTTTCGCGGGACCCTTCCGCTCGCGTGCACCGACTCATAGGCTGCCGAGGTTCATCCGCCACACAATTCGCTGCGTGCGTGATGGAGCTGGCGGTCGACAGCGGCAACGACGTCGGAAATGTCCTTCAGCATCGGCTTGATCACAATCAGCCGCAGCGGCTCGGCGAGCGGCCACTCATCGGAACTGTACACTGCCTTTTCGACGGGATCCGCCGGCAGGGCAGTCAGGAGGCCGATCCCAAGACCGGTCGCTTCTGGGCGCGATCTGAACCAAGCGGTCAACTCAAAACCGTCCATTTGCGGCATCATCGCGTCGATCAAGGCAAAGTCGAAGGGTGCTGCGAGCGCGGCCCTCTGAGCTTCTTCGCCGCTGCTCACTGCGGTGACATCGTAGCCAGCCGCCTCAAAGGCCATGCGATAGCCGGAGAGGATGTGTGGCTCATCGTCAACCAGCAGGATCTTTGGTGGTGACATATGGGGTGGAGGCTTACGGATGTCGGAGGCAATTGCTGGGCTCTACCTGGATAGAGACACTTCATTTCAGGCGGGGCCGGTCAGGCCGAACTCTTCCGTCCGCAGCGAGGTGCCGATGGTTGGTGCCTTCGGTTGCGGCTCGGCAGGAGCCTCGCCCTCCCGGGTTCGGGGTCCCTCGCGGCTGCTGCTCGGCGGAGGGATCGTCGGGCTCGCACTTTCCGGGGCGGTATAAGGCTACTCAGCCGAGTCCGGCAGGCTTCGGATGGTTAAGGTCGCACTCCAAGACCGCTCAGCACCCTTCTCGTCGCAACCTTCAGCAAATGCGACTCGGCCTTGAGTTGTTCAAACACCTTACGATTGGCGATCATCGATTCGTTCATCCCACGGATCTCCGTGAGCATGGCTTCTATCTCGGCTTCGTAGTTCACAGCGGAAGTTGGGGCTTGGGTCGGCACTGAATGTTCCGTGGCTCACCTTCGTACAAATGATGCCGAGTTCACTAGAACTTGAAGAAGTCTGGGGAGAGGTTGGGGTTCTCGCGGAAATCACGGAAGACGGTGCGTTCGACCACGCGGCCATCGACCTCCACTTCCAGGCGCTCCACAGGGGCACCGGTGGGACGGAGGGTCCAGGTTTCACGGAACTTGTGGACTCCCTGGCGGAAGTGCAGCGTGACCCTGTGCCCGTTGCCAGCTTCCAGTGGGGTCACCTGGACCTGATCCGCCTTCTCCAAGCATTCCTTGAGGCGGGTGTGCAGCTTGAGGAAGGAGGCGTCCCACGCGGAGTGGCCGCGAGGGTCGTAGAGGCGGCGGTCGGTGCGGGTCATGGAGATCGGGATGAGCCTGAGGGCGCCGCCCGCCCGGGCGCGGACACCGCCGCCGGCGGTGAGGACGATCTCGCTACCCTTATTGTCGCCGGCGACCACTTTGATTCGCATCAACTCCGGCTGTCGGAACCAGATCCGGTAGGTGCCCACCTTGGAGTCCTTCTCACCGTGGATCTCGTTGTCCAGGAGGCACTCGTAAGCCTGGATGGCCCGAGCACGCTGCTCAAACTGCTCCAGCCGGGCCAGAATCGGAGCGGCCTGGGTCCGTGAGCCGTTCTCCTCCCCAAGCGCGGCCAGGGGTGAGAGAGCGAGGACGAGCAGCGCGAAGGCCGAACGGATGCGACGACCGGGAATGGATGCGAGAAGAGGGTCTGGCATACAGGCACTCCTCCAAGGCGAAGAGAGGATGGGCAAGCGTATTGTTACCCACGTGTGACGAAGCTGCCACTTGGCGAAGGTTGATTGCGCGGAGGTCGTAGCACTTTCGACTGCGGATTGGTGGGTGCTTGACTCTCCCGTGCAGGCTGCGCCTCTTCTGGAACGCTTGGACCTTCCTGGGAGGTATTGCACCTTCGGTTGCGGCTCGGCGGAGCCTCGCCCCATCTGTACCAACAAAATGGGAGGCTACTAAATATTGCTAGGTTCTGCTAGGCACGGAATCGCACGAGGCCAGGGTGATTCGGTGATCGGCGCCCGGCCGTGAACGGACCGGGCTGAATGGTTGGGAAAGGCCGCTGAAGCGACCTGATGGTGCGAGTAGGTGCCGTTGGGCGTTGAGGTTGGTGCCTCGTTCCGCCGAAAACTGTGGGTAACTACCCTGACTCATAGCTTAGTGATCCCCCATTTTGTTGGTACAGATGGCCTCGCCCTCCCGGGACTTCTCACTTCCGAGAGTCTCGTCCGTCCGTCTCGCCCTTCTGAAAGGGATGAATCGCGCTCTTGCATGCCTGAATCGCGAGAACGCCCGGTGCCGTGGGGCACCGGGCGTTCTGTGATGAGGTGAAGTGTGTGGGTCTGGGAACGGCTTACTTCTTCTCGACCACCCAGATGTTTCGGAAGACGACCGGGTTACCGTGGTTCTGGAAGTGGAACGGTCCGGGGGTGCCGTCTTCGGTCGCTTTGCCGCCGCCCGGGGTGACGCCGGAGAGCTTCATCTTGTCGTGGATCACCACGCCGTTGTGGCGGATGGTGATCTCGGCGGGGGCCGTCTTCTTGCCGTCGGCGTCCACGCGCGCGGCGGTGAAGTCGATGTCGTAAGTCTGCCAGGCGAGGGGCGGCAGGCACATATTCTGCTGCGGCTTGCCCTGCTTGTAGATGCCGCCGCACTCGTTGTCCTCGCCGGTGAGGCCGAAGGAATCGAGGACCTGGACTTCGTAGCGGTCCTGGACATAGACGCCGCTGTTGCCCCGCCCCTGTCCGCGCGCTTCCTCCATGTAGGGAGTGCGGAACTCGAGGTGGGCGGTGAAATCGCCGAAGGCCTGCTTGCTGCGGACACCGCTGTTGAGAAGGTTGCCCTCGGTCAGCTTGCCGTTCTGCCAACCCTCAGCGCTGGTGCCATTGAAGAGGATTACGCCCCCGTCGGGCGCTTTCATTCCGAGGGTAGGACTCTTGCGCTCCACCTTCGCCATCTCGAACGTGACGGTGGGGCCGACCGCGCCCTTGATCTTGCCGCCCTCAATGGTTCCGGTGAGCTTGTGCTCTGCGTGCTCGAACTTGGCCGTCTCGCCTTCGCCCTTGCCCTGCACCACCAAGCGGCCCTGCTTGTTCCAGCCCGCGCCGGGAAGGCCGCCGCTGAAGAAGACCACCTGATAGGCGCCCTTGCCCATTGACACGACCTGGGCGCCCCAGCTCTGGCCGTCGGTGGACTTACCTGCGTACTCGCCCTGCACCTTGAAGGAGGGTCCGGCCTCAGCCGGGTTGGTGATGGCGTCCCCGCCGGCGGCCAGCACTGCGGTGGCGCCCACGCCGCTGATCATTGTCACGGCGGCGAGTGCCGCGCCGTGGAAGCGTCTTCGGTTCAACATGTGTTTCGTTCCTCTGTGTGGTGTCGGTCGGCATCGCCGACATCCGTCAATCGAAAGAGTAGTGATGCAACCTAACAGGAGAGCCATTCTGTGCCCTGGGCGACAGCTCATGGCGGGTCAGGTTTAGCTGGACCTTCACGGTGTAATGATACGGCGGCCTTCGGGCCAACCCATTGCTGAACTGAGCCTCAAGCGGGAGAATTCCTGTTTGAGGCTGCTTTTTGTTTCACTTCGGAAATAGGTCGCAAGACCGTTGGGCCTGCCTCCGTAAACGACACCAGAAGGGTTCACTAGTAGTGTGTCAGGCTGTTAGAGTCGGGTAAAGGTGCTTAAGTTTGATGCGGGCTTGGTCGGTGGTGAACCGCCATTCCATTCTCGATCCTTTCTTGTTCCGCTCCTTCACCCAGGCGTCCACCTCCTGCCTGAGCGT
>JANPLG010000562.1:0-5517 GCA_031426395.1 Actinomycetes bacterium | reverse complement strand
CCCCCCCCCCCCCGGGGCCACCCCCCCCCCACCCCCCCCCCCACCCCCCCGGCCCCCAAAACCCCCGGCGGGGCCGGACCACCACCACCACCTCGGTGGGGAACTACAAACTCGCCTGCGACTGAAGGTGCTCGCTGGCTGTTCTTCGCGCTGTGAGTTCCTTGAAAGGTGCGGGCCATGGTTCTTCTGCGACGAGGCGGATGTGATTTCCCCGCGTATAGCAAGCGCGGGCGGGAAACGTCCTGTCCGAAGAATTGCTATCCCAGCCTACCGAGGGCAGTGCGCGCTGCCGCTTACTTGACGGTTGCAATGATCGAACGCAGTACGAGGCTGCTGGCTATGCTTGGAAGGAAGCGGGCGGGGTGAACGGGTTAGCTTCGCGGTACCGGAATCGAATGCAGCGCGAGGCTGCTGGCTATGGGTTTCGGAGACGTTACCTTCGCTTGAGGTAAACAAAAACCGCAAGGATCAGCGCCAGCAGCGGGAAGTCGAGGTAGTGGATCAGGAGCAGCAGGCGGCCCTGGTCATCCGTCAGGAAGACCTGATCCGTCTGCTCATCCTTGGGCGGGATGGAGACGAGGGCCTCTTCCTCCGCCAGGTAGTTGATCATCCCGGACATCAGCGGCACATTGTCAAACCCGACAAGCTGCCGCGCGATGGCGTCGTAGGCGAAGTCGCTGCTACCTACGACGATCATGCGCGCGGCCTTGGCGGCGTCTCCCGCCCCGAGCTTCTTCTCGCTCAGTGCCGCCAGACTCACCTGTCCCTGGGTGGCGGTACGTAGCGCCTCTTCGGCGTTCGTCTTACCTGGCACGAAGTTGTTCAGCACCTCGGAACTGCGACTGCTCCTCACCAGCTCGGTCACCGTGATGCCGGCAGGCGCGGGGCTTATGGCGGAGACGGTGCGGACATTGGAGAGCAGCGCCCGCGCTTCACGCAGAATACGCACCGAGGCGTGCGGTTCCCCTTCCGCCGTGGCCGGCACCAGCCCGCCGGTGCGCTGGTCGACCACCAGATCCCGCTTGGTCTTGATGCCCCACGGCTGCAGGAAGCTCTCGAAGGTCGGGCCGCTCACGTTGAGCGCCAGCAGGACGCGGCCGCCCTTGCTCAGGTATTCTTCGAGGCGCTTCGCCTCTTCCGGCGCGAACTCCCGGCTCGGACCCAGCACCACCACTGCGGCGACTTCCTCCGGATTGGGTGCCGCAGCGTCCTTGCCGTAGAGGTTGAGGCTCTCAATCGGCCACTGCTGCTCTTCCAGAATGCCCTTCAGCCCAGCGATGCTGCGGGTCGGATCGCCCCCCGGCGCAGCCTCAATGGGTGGCTCGCCGTGGCCCGTGGTGAAGAGCAGCTTCTTCGGCGTGCCGCGAGTCAGCTTCAGGAACGCCCCGGTCATCGCCTTCTCAGTGAACTCCGTCACGTTCTGGCGCTTACGGCCGCTCTCCAGCACGCCAGCGGAGAGATCCTGGTTCAGGGTCACCCCCTTCGCCTGGATCTCCTGCGGCCGGGTCAGCGGATCGACAATCTCGTAACTGAACTTGTCGCTGGCCTCGGCGTACTGCTTGAGCAGGTCGCGTGTGCGTGCATTGGAGCGGCCCCCTGGGAGAAAGAAGGTCGCCTTCACCGGGTCCTTCAGGTTCTTGAGCACGTCCCGGCTCTGTGGGGCGAGGGTGAACCGCTGGTTCTTCGTGAAGTCCCACTTCACCGGCAGCCGCCGCCGCACCAGCGTGTTGACGATGATCAGGCTGGCGATCAGTACGATGGCGATGACCGTGGTGCTGAGCCCCCCGCTGCGCACCCACTGGCGCAAGCGGGCGGTAATCTCCGGCCAATAACCCCACGCCCAGGTCAGGGTCAACCCGAAGCACATAATGAGCCCGGCCCGCACCCACCAGTCGATCTGCAGGCCGAAGATCCACCGGTGCAGCGCCAGCACGCCAATGATCAGCGCGCCCCAGCCACTGATCGTTGTAAGGGCCTTGTCCGCACGATCCGCGCGGCTTTCGGCGAGGCGGGCGTCCAGGGTGGGAGTTGGGTTGGTATCCGTCATGGTAGCGTTCGAAAGAGCTCAATGGAGAGATTGAGGGATGGCGGGATGGAGAGAGTAGTGGTGCGGCAGGTTCCCAGGTTCACCGTAGTGGAATCGGTCGCGACGACGTCAGATCTCGCAAGGTCCAGTCCTGAGGGCGTTGAATCATCCTGACCAACTTGCCGAGCACCTTGTCATACGATTCAGAGAGCTCTCTTCCAGTGGCTTCATCCCAGTAACCGCACGCTACTGCAAACTCGATCCAGGTCTGCGTTTCAGCCGCCTCGGCCTCGGCGTCACCTAGCTTTGCCACGAAGGCGGCCGGATAGCGCCGTTTCCTCCAGGCTTCCGCGACGTTGGAGCAAACCGAACGTGATGATCGACGAATCTGGCTGGTGAGGCCGAACATCTCGTCTCTAGGAAACTGCTTGGTCAGATTGAACACCCTCATGGCGAGCGCGAAGGCCTTCTGGTAAACGTCCAGATCGTGGTGTCGCCGAATGATGGACACACTCTTCGGTTCTGAACCACCCCGTCTCTCCATCCCGCCATCTCTCCATCCCTCTATCGCGTTGCCGCTATGCCGCCCTCGTGGTCACAACCGCTCGTACGGCGAAGAAGAGCGACACGGCGATCAGCGAGAAGTAGAGCACGAAGTCCCGGAGGTCGAGGACGCCTTTGGCGAAGTTCTCTAGGTAGGTCTGAAGGTTCAGTGCCTGCAGCACCTGACCGAGGCCGTACCACGCCCACGCGAAGCCGTTGCCGAGGTAATCCCCGAAGTTGGCTCCGGCCGGAAGCTCGGGTGCGGTGGTGGGCAACTGGCTGGCGAGCCATCCCAGTAGCACCACCAGCAGAAGCAGCACCGCGGCGGTCGACACCCACGCAATGATCTGGTTGGAGGTGAGCGACGACGCCAGCACCCCGATGGCGATAAACACCGCGCCCAGCATTAGCAGGCCGAGGTAGGCTGTCAGCGCGGGACCCCACTCTCCCATCTGTCCGGCTGCTATCCCCGAGAGGACCAGCGTCGCAACAGCCGTGATCGCCGTCACGATACCGAGCGTCCGGCTCTCCTTGATCGCGGCCAGGGGCAGCAGCACCAGCGTCGCCCCCGTGAGGAGCAGGCCAATGCCTGTCGGGAAGAAGAGGTTGGCCCCCTGCTTCCGGACCAGACCCATCACCAGGATGAACGGCAGCGTGCTGAAGAGGATCAGCAGGTAGTAGCCGACCGCCCCGAAGAACTTCCCCATCACCACTTGCGTTTCAGTGATCGGGCTGGTCATCAGGAGCTCCATCGTCCCCTGTTTCTTCTCTTCCGCCAGCAGCCTCATGGTGATTGCCGGAAGCAGGAAGACCAGCCAGATGGTCGTGTTCGGCACCACGTTTTCCAGCGACGCCACCCGCCCCACGATGATCGGTACGACGAAGAACGATCCGGCCACGAAGAGGAAGAACGTCATCACCACGTATCCCAGCGGGGCGGTGATCAGGGACCGGAACTCGCGTTCGGCAATGGTATAGATGGCGCGCATGGGGATGTGTGGGTGTCCGGATGGGTGGGTGTCCGGATGTGTGGGTGTATGGGGCTCGTGTCCCGAGACGGGATCATCTCACACGTCGGCTGCCGTTTACGTTGCGCGGGGCTGCTGGTATTCAGGCGACCGTTACGGGTTCGCGGGTTTCGACAACGGGGGACGGGGCCACGCCGCTGCGGGTGCGGGTCATGTGGAGGAAGACGTCTTCCAGCGTTGGCTCCAGGCGCTCCAGTTCCAGGAGACCCCACCCGTTCTGGACCACCAGCGCCGCGACCTTATCCCGCAACTCCACCTCCCGGTTGCTCTCCAGGATGAAGCGGGGTCGGTGTCCGGCGCTCTCATCGCCTTGCAGCGACTGCACCCCGGGAACCCCCTTGAGGGCGGCGCGGACGGCATCGGTGGGACCATCCACTTCTACGCGGAGCCGTTGAACGCTCTGGACCGTCGCGGTTAGATTCTCAGTGGTATCCACGGCCACAATACGCCCCTGGTGGATGATGACGATGCGGTCCGCCAGCATCTGCGCCTCGGGCAGGATGTGGGTGCTGAGGATGATCGTGTGCTCGCCGCGCAGGCTCTGGATCAGGTGGCGGATCTCGATGATCTGCTCCGGGTCGAGGCCCTCCGTCGGTTCGTCCATGATCAGCACGCGCGGGTTGTGGACCAGCGCCTGCGCCATGCCAACCCGCCGCCGAAGCCCCTTGGAGAGCTTCCCGATGTACCAGCTTCGCCGCTCGCTGATGTTCACGGAGCGCATCACCGCTTCCACTCGCTCGGCCACCTGGCTCTTTGGGACCTCGCGAAGACGAGCGCAGAAGGTGAGGTAGCCCGTGACGGACATATCGTCGTAGAGCGGCGCGGTCTCCGGCAGGTACCCGATTTGTCGGCGGGCATCCAGCGACTTCTCACGGATGTCGAACCCGTTGATGCGCACGGTTCCGGAGGTCGACTGCATGAAGCCGGTCATGATCCGCATCGTGGTGGTCTTGCCCGCGCCGTTCTTGCCCAGGAACCCGAGGATCTCCCCCTCCCGTGCCTCGAACGAGACCCCGTCAATCGCCAGGGTGCCGCCATACCGCTTGGTGAGGTTGACTACTTCGACCACAAGCCGTTCTCCAGATCGCGAAAGGATGCCCCGCCACACACAGCGCCGGTTGAGCAGACCGATCGCCGAAGTTGCGGCAGGCCCTGTGGATGTATCACGCTTCAGCCGTGATGAGCGCGAAGCAGCCGTCCCGAGTTGCTGGCACTGCTCCTGCGGTCCGCTTGCCCGCACTCCGGAGTTGCAGCGGGCACATCCATTTGAGTTACGCCGCGCGCAGGCCAGGAGTTCCAAAGCCCTGGCACTCCCACCCCTCGACTGCCACCATCACCAGGCGAATCGGTTCAATCCGCGTCATCCGCGTACCATCCCGGCCCCTACGGTCAAATCCGCTTGAACAACGCCATTTGAGTGGGTGCTCCCACCTCCGGATCTTCCGGGCCGACGGTCCGTAGCTCCACCTGGTACCCATTGCGCTGGGCAACCGCCTCCGCCCACTCCCGCAATTCCGTACGCGTCCATTCGAAGCGATGGTCGCGGTGGCGGAAGCGGCCGGCGGGAAGGCTGGGCCAGCGGACGTTGTACTCCGCGTTCGGAGTGGTCAGCACGACGATGCCCGGGCGCGCGAACTCGAAGAGGACCCGCTCCAGCGATGCCAGGCGCGGCGGGTCGAGGTGCTCGATGACCTCCACTACGGCGGCTGCGTCGTACCCGGAAAGGCGTTGATCCCGGTAGGTGAGGGAGCCGTGGAGCAGGGTGATTCGCTCCTGCTGGTGCGCCGGACGGCGGTCGAGCTTCAGCCGATCCTTCGCCATCTCCAGCGCGCGGTAGGAGACATCCACGCCGACGATCTCCTGAAACTGCCGCTCTTCCAGCAACTGCCGGAGGAGCGTCCCTTCGCCGCAGCCCAGGTC
>JANPLG010000561.1:0-4869 GCA_031426395.1 Actinomycetes bacterium | reverse complement strand
CCCGCGCGCACGCGCCGGCCCCCCGCGGGCAGGTGAAGGTCCGATGGAGAGCCGTGTAAGGGAGAACCTTACGCACGGTTCGGAGGGGGGCTGCGGGAAACGGGGAAGAAATGACCGCGCCCGCAGCCTACCCTACACCCCTCCAAAGGACCTCAAGGCATTTCCCGGACCGATAGCTAATCCAAATGTCATAGAACCAAGAAAATTCGATGTGGGCAGTTGAGGCTAACTCTGCCGATCGTAGTGGGAGTTTGAGGTTGACACCTTCGGTTGCGGCTCGGCGGGAGCCTCGCCCTCCCGGGGCACCTCGACCCATTGGTGAATCCTCTAGATCGGAAACAAGAAGCTGGAAACAGGGAACCGGAAACGGGAAACCGGGAACCGGGATGCCGGCGCAGGAACCCGCCCGATAAGCGGAGAACGGCTCGCTTGATTTAGCCACCGCACATGAGAGGCAGAGACCCTATTGAGCAGCTATTCGGAATCAGAGGTCGAGCCATCGCTCCCGCCTGAAACGGATGCGGTCCCGAGCCTGGAAGCGGCTCTCTCAGCTCATGAGGAGCAGGTGCGTTCCGCCGCAAAGGCCGTGGACGGACTGCGAAAAGCGCTGAAGGCGTGGGAGAAGGCCGCCGCCGAGGGCCACCTAGCCAACCGGCGCAAGGCGGACGATGCCGCCGCTCGCTCTCTGGCGGAGGTCAGGACCTCGATTGAAGCCGCCCAGGAATCCTGGAGATTCGTGCCGTCCGCCTACCTGCAAGGCGGTCACTGGCGGCAAGAGGTGGTGGAGGCGGCGCAGGCCCGGTATGGGCTCCGCGTCCTGGATGACCCCGCCACCGGTAGGCTCATCTCCTCTCCCATCACGGTTCAGGCCGTTCCGGCACGGGAGATCCTGCGCATCGGCAAGCAGTCCTGGCCTGCCATCCGCCCGACCGTGGTTGCGGCGGAGCTGAAGCGGCTGCGGGACCGGCTCAGTGCCGCAGGCTCGCAAGAGCTGGCGGAGCGGCTGTTTGAGGCCTGCCGGAGAGAGGCGCGTGACGGGCGCATGTCCATCAGCTTCCGCACCGCCTATGACCTCTTCTGCCTCGCGCCGGACTGGAAGCGGGAGAATTCGCCGACGGTGTTCGCCCAATCCCTCCACGCGCTGTTCATGTCGGACGTGAAGACCACCCGCTCCGGTAAGCTTCTCCAGTGGGACTGGCCCACCGGCAACCCGAAGCCCGCCGACATCTTCTCCGTCCGAGCGGAGGATGGCCGGGAAATGCGCTACTTTGCCATCTGGTTCAGGGGGTGACGCCGTGAGTGCCACCGGCAGTACGCTTACGCCCACAAGTCCCGATCTTTGGCTCCAGGTCGTCGAGGACGAGTATCTGCGCGAGTTCATTCCCTCCGGAAACTCGTCGGTGAAGTTTGTGAGCGGCGGGCCGGGCACCCTGGACAACGTTCAGGCATCGCTCCAGGAATTGGCGGTGAAGCATCGTCTCCTTTACTCGTTTCTGGATCCGAACAGCCCCAGGGAGGGCGGCAAGAAACCGGACCTGCATTCCATCGACCGCTTCTTCTTCACTCTGACCCAGAATGTGGACTGGCCCGCCTACGCACGAAGGCAGGCCCACGAAATGGTGCGGTCCCTCGGCATGTCACTGCCTTCGGAGGCGGCGGCTCTCAACCTCGACGATCTGGCGGAGCACAATGGACGGCCACGCGAGTGGCTGCTGGGCCAGTTCGGGACTGTGCTCACCAGCCAGCAGCTCCGGGACCGCAGCATGGGGGCCGAGTTCCGTAATGCTCTTGCGGCGATGGTCCACGCCCAGCTTGTCCCTGACTCGCTGCTGCCCTCCACGGAGGAGGTGCTGGTGAGCTGGCTGCGAGGGGTGGCCGTCAAGGGCGGTGCCAGCGCGCTCAAGCGGGTGCAGATCTATGAGCGCATCACACCCGCCAACGGATGGACCATGCTGCGCTCCTTCACCCATTGGATTGAGAAGACGGGCTATGCGGGGGTCCTGGCGGTCCTCGACTTCCGGCCCTACCAGCGGGTCCGGGTGCCGCAGACCGCCATCGATCAACAGCTTAGCCGCACCATTGATGCAGCGATTGAACGCGGTGGGTCCCTGGACGAGATCAAGGCGATGAAGGAGTCGCTGGCCCAGCCTGCGATCATGTACGGGTCCGTGGCCTACGTGCGGATGCTGAGCCTCCTTCGCGGCTTCATCGACTCCGCAGGCGAGATTGAGCGCACCTTCCTAGTCGTCCTCACCGACCCCGAGTACTACGGGGACCGCGACGGCCCCCGGTGCCGACGGGTCACGGACTACGATGCGCTCTCCACGCGCATTGGGCAGGAAGTGTACGATCCGCGCTTCTCCAACCCCTGCGCGGCGCTGGTCCACCTGGGAGACACAGCATGAGCACGGACCTCGACGCGCGAGCGGTGATTGAGGCGCTCCGTTCCGGTGTGCCCAGCCGGGCGGCAGCCGCCAGCCTGGGAAGCACGCAGGAGACCATCAAGTCCCGCTTCCACCAGGCACTGGAGCGCTCTGCGTCCGGAGAGGGATGCGATCCGGTCGTCTTTGAGGCAAGCTTTGGAGAGGGCAAATCCCACTTGCTGGGCTACCTGAGTCATCTGGCCCATGAAGCGGGCTGGGGCGCTGCCAGCATTGTCATCAGCCCCGGCGTCCCGTTGGGAAACCCGGTGGTGATGCTCAAGCAGATCGCGGCGAGCACCACCGTTCGCGGCTTCACCGGCAAGGCGCTGCGGGAACTGGCTGCCAACCTCAAAACCTCCAGCTCCGACCCGTGGGCCGAGTTCCACCGCCGCGTGCTTGGGTCCAGCCTAGACGAACGGCTCAAGGCGCTGGTGTCGCTCTACGAGCAGATGGATCACGATCCGGAGCTGAGGGCGCGCATCCTGGACGATGTCGAGGGCGCGCCGATGAAGAAGACGGAGATCAGCAAGAGGCTCAAGGAGTGCGGGCAGGCCAGCGCTTTCAACCTCAAGGGTGGCCTGAAGGATGCCGCCCTGGCGCATCAGCGCATCCAGCTCTTTGCGTGGATGCTGCAGGCCATGGGGCAGAACGGCCTGGTGGTGCTGGTGGATGAGGTGGAGCGAACCGGCACCTTCACCCTTAAGCAGCGGCACGCCGCCTATCGGGAGCTGGCGTGGTGGAAGGAGATCGCCAGCACGGAAGGATCAAGGATCGTACCGGTGTTCGCCTTCAGCACCGGCCTGATGCAGACGGTCATGGAGAAGGATGCGCAGCACCTTTCCGCAGGGCAAACCCTCGCCTCCCAGGAAGACCCGGCGCTGCGTGGCAATCTTTTCCTGCGCACCGAGGGTGAGCGACTCCATCCGGTCCGGCTAGAGCAAACGGAAGCCATCCGGTACACGGTGCGCGACCTCTACCAGCGCGCCTACGGAATCTCCGTGCAGGACCTCGGTCCGCGCCGGGGGGAGCAGACCATCCGGCAGAGCATCCGCTACTGGATCACCTGCTGGGACCTGGCGCGCTACCATCCGGGATACCACTCAAACGTCACCGTAGCGCCGGTGGTCGGAGACGAGCGCGAGGTTCCCGACGACCAGATCGATCTGGACGACGGCGAGACGGACGCGTTCTAGGGTGCCGGTTCCCTATCATCGTGCTCCGCGCGTGGTCACAGAGGGCTGCGCCGCCTTTCTGGACGTGGTCTACCGAAGGCCGCTGACCCGGCTGTATGGTGGGCTGCTGGTTCTCGACGGGCGCGGGGAGCCGCTGGAGTTTGTCCACACCTCAGCGGACGCACCCTCCGGCTTCCTCTGGCCGGAGGCGCGCGTCATCGAATCGGCCACCGTGGCCATCGCGCACTCCCTGTTCGATGGATGCCGCAAGGAGCCGGATGTTCTCATTTGCCGGAGCACACTGGGAGCGCCGGAGTTCTGTCGGTCGGAGCTTGCACCGGGGATCCCCTTCCTTCAAGTGCCCGCGAGCATGTCAGGTGCGCCTATCTGGCTGAATGACGCGCCCACCCCCGGCATGCGCGCGGCAGCCCTCTTCCAGTCCCTGCTGGAGCGCAGCCTCATGGAGGAGCCCTTCGTCCGGCTTCTCGCCGGGCTTCGAGAGGCGTACCCGGAAATCCCGGAGCCCGAGGGCCATCGTGATTCCGCGAACCGCTGACCCACCCGCTCCAGTGGCCCCGCGATGGCGCGTCCTCGGCCATCCCCGGCCCTGGGTCCCTCACGCCGTCTCTCCTCGCTCGCTTGCTGCCATCCCGCCCACGGTTGCCGCTGCGCGGTCGACGCCCGTCACCGGATTCACCGTGCATGCGCCGGTGTCGCGCTCTGCCGGAAGGGTGCGGGTCTCGCCCGCCTGCTCCACGTATGTGCGGCGGATCGACCTCACGGAACCCTCGCGCAACACCCGGTTCCAGAAGACTACCCCTCGCGAGAATAGCCCAGGAATGGGCGGGCTTAAGCTTGCGAGTCCGACCGATCTCGCGAAACGCCTCGCAGCGGTGCTTCAGGTTCCCCTGCCTCTCCTGCTGAAACCGGGCGGACCCTTTGACTGGCCCGCACCGCTTCGGTCCTTCCAGCAGCAAGGCGTGGCCGCGCTCCTGGACCGCAAAGAGCTACTGCTGGCAGACGACATGGGCCTGGGCAAGACGGTCCAGGCTGCGGCGGCGATGCGCGTCCTGTTCCATCGCGGGCAGGCACGATCCGCGCTGGTGGTCATGCCGACGGGTCTGCTGCGGCAATGGTCGCGCGAGCTGGCCCTCTGGGCGCCGGAGCTCAGCGTCGTCACCGTGGCCGGCAGCCGATCCGACCGCGGGACCCTTTGGCGGGTCCCGGCCCACGTCCGGCTCGTCAGCTACGAAACCCTTCGCGGTGACGTGCTC
>JANPLG010000560.1:0-5700 GCA_031426395.1 Actinomycetes bacterium | reverse complement strand
CGGCAGCCTTTGCCTGCTCCATCTCATCAATGCGCTTCAGCACCTGCTCATCCAGCCGCTGGCGCTGGCGCTCCAGCATCCCGACTTCCATCTCCAGCGACTGCAATTCCCGGGGCGCAGTGATCTTGCCTTCGTAAAGCTTGCGGGAAGTCTGATGCTTTTTCTCTTCCAGCGCCTTCAGCTCCAGCTCGCTGTTCCGCTGCTCAATCTCCAGGCCCAGCAGCCGGCGCTCAGCAGCCTCGGTCTTTGCATTGCGCACCGCGAGCGCCCGCTCCACCCGATCTCCCTTGTCCAGTGCCGCCTGCTCGCTCTGGAGCTTCCCGATCTCGGTATCCAGGGCTTGCAGCTCCAGAATTTCCTTTACCTGTAGTGCCATGATCCAGCTTTCTCTCGGTTCCACCCCGGCCCGCTTCCTGGCATCGGGGGAGTGTCACCCGGGTCCGCCAGGCGAACCCAAATCTTGTCTTAACGTTTGAATGGGCAACGGTCTCACCGCTACCTCTAGAGGTAGCGCACGCGCGATACCGCAATCACAACCGCAATACCGGTGACCACCAGCGTCATCGGGTGCAAGGCCGACAACGGGCTGAAGACCCATATCCCGCTCTCCCCCGGCACCGCACCGGGAATCAAGTTCACCATCGCGCCAACGGAGCTACCGAGGGCCGCGCCAACACCCGTCATTACCTGCATCGCCCAGCTACGTCGATGCTGGCCTGCCCGCAGAGCCGCCTCTCCGATGAGCGCGCCATAAGGAAAGGCCAGGATCAGGATGTAGCCCAGGCCGGAATGAAGGATCACCCCGCCCGCAAACGCCGTAGCCACTGCCGCCAGGAAACCGAGCGCTACCTGCTGTGGCTTCGATTCCTGGAGATGCGTGCGGTTGGCAGCGCAGTCCCGGCACTTCTTCCCCACCGGCGTGTCCACCATGCAGCGGACACAGATCGGCTTTTCACACCGGCCACACCGCACGAAAGTCGCTTCGTTGGGGTGGTTGGCGCAGGGTAGAGCGGGCAAGTCAGGCACTCGTTAACTAGACGGCTTTACTCATGTTCGCCAAGAGGCGCAAGCCATCCTGCGCGCCGGGCCTTTAGCTTCAAGACGGGCATGAAATGTCGGCGAGGGCGACAGAATGAAACAGCCGCCGCGCCCCCGGTTCGACGCAGCAGCGATGCCGGACTACCATTGTGTCCGGCAGTCGACCTCCCGCCGCCACGCCGGAGACCCGAACCGCGACCGTGAAGGAGCGGGTCGCGTCCTGTCGTGCCGTCTGGGGTCCACACTTTCGATCCGGTCGAACGGGAGAATGGGAGATCGGCGGGAGTCGCCTGCTGAGCTGCTCCCCATCCGTCCACTCGTTTCAGTTAGAGGCAAACGGGCGATCAGCAGGATGTCGGTCAAGTTAGATATGTTTCGAAGGGCGCACGGCCTTGCGGTGTCCAAGAGTGGATGGGTTGCGAGCGGTGATGACCCGGGGTGCACCATTCCGCCGAAGCGGCTCTGACTAAAACCGCATCATGGCCGAAGCCTCTCCCACTCACCCTCTCCACTGAAAACGCCCACTTCTGTTTGACGGATTGCTAGCCATCATCCCGCAACGCAGGAGTTGCTGCGGCCTGGATCCGGTACTCCAGGAGGCGGCATTCCAGCGCGCCGTTGAAGAGCGGCGTCTTCCGTGACGGGCTGAGGCGGATGCGCTTGGCGAGCTGGGGGTCGGCGCTGAGGAAGAAGCAGCGCCAGCCGGGGAATTCCCATTTGAGCGCGTCGCCCAACTGCGGGTACAACTCCAGCAGACCCTCCTCGTCGCCGATGCGGACTCCGTACGGCGGGTTAGTGACCAGCACGCCGTGGTCCTCGGGCGCGCCCACTTTCAGGATGTCCGCCTGCTTAAGCTTGATCAGGTCTGCAAGGCCCGCTTCCTGGACATTCTGCCGCGCGGCGCGCAGCTCAGCATTGCTGATGTCGCACCCGTAAATACGGGGCGGGTCCCGGTGCTCCCGCTCTTTGCGGACCCGGTCGGCCTCCTCGCGGATACCACGCCAGAGTGCAGGCTGAAAGCTCTTCAGCTTCTCAAAGGCGAACTGCCGGGCGTTTCCTGCGGGAATGCCCAAGGCCATCTGCGCCGCTTCAAGCAAGAAAGTCCCGCTTCCGCACATCGGGTCGAGGAACGGCTCCTCGGGCTTCCAGCCGGTGAGGAGGATGATGCCCGCGGCGAGGTTCTCCTTGATCGGCGCTTCATTGCGTGCCTGACGGTAACCCCGCTTGAAGAGCGGATCGCCGGAGAGGTCGAGATAGAGGGTGGCGGTGTCCTCATCCAGGAAGACGTGGATCCGGATATCCGGGTTGTCCGTATTCACGTCTGGCCGTTTTCGGCAGACATCCAGGAACCGGGAGACGATTGCGTCCTTCATGTGGACGGTCACGTAGTCGATGCTACGGAGTGGCGACCGTATCGCAGTGGTATGCAGTCGAATGGAGCGGTGGGGTTCAAACCAGTCGGGCCACGGCTGCTCGTACGCCAGCCGGTGGAGGTCTGCCTCGCTCCGGTAGCGGCCCTGGGCCACGCGCAGCAACACACGAGTCGCCACCCGGCTGTGCAGATTGGCGCGGTAGGCCGTCTCCCAACTGCCACGGAAATGGACACCGCCGTGGGCCCTTTTCGTTCCTTCGGCACCCAGGCCTTCCAACTCCGTAGCCAAGACCTCCTCCAGGCCGCGCGGACAAGGGGAGAAGAAACTCTGGGTTTGTGGAGCTGTCCGCGGCTGGGCGTTGCGTTCGTTCGGCATTCGGATAGTTGGCCAGAGGGTTGAAAAGATGGGAAGCGGCTGACCTGCAATCACGTTAGACCAGCTACCCCGGCGGGGTAAACCCGTTACGGCCCGGTTCCACTCTAACCGCCGGTGAGACTCACGGCAATGACCGGATCAAGGCTCCTTCCCGACCTGAGTAGATTGCACTGTAGGTCGGCACGTGGTCCCCGCAAGTTTCGAGAGGTGACACTACGTATGCGATGGATGCTGTACTTCGCCCGCAACGCGATGTTTGGGCTCGTTCCGTTCCCGGAGACGTTCCGTTCGCTGCGGCGCCGCATCCGTCCCTATCCCACCACCATCTCTGGTTGGACGCTGGAGCAGGGCATTCGGCAGGTGGAGATGCTACGACGGGCGGGATGCGAACTGCGCGGTGCCCGCGTGCTGGAGGTCGGCACCGGCTGGCAACCGACGATTCCGCTCCTCTTCGCGCTGGCCGGTGCAGGCGAAGTGGTGCTGGTGGATATGCAGCGGCTGATGGACGCCCAGACCTTCGCGGGGACGGTCCACTCGCTGCGGGCGCAGTCCGGGCTGCTCTCGGAACGGCTCCAGATCCCGGTTGAGGAGATCGAGGCCCGGCTGGTGCTCGACCCAAGACACACCACGCTGGACGCCATGTGCCGCCAGTTCGGGTTCGACTACCGCGCGCCGTTCAACCTGTGCGATCAAGCCCTGGGGGAGAAGTCGATGGATGTCGTCTGCTCCCGGACGGTGCTGGAGCACGTGCCGCCCCACGTCCTCCGATCACTCCTATCCGCCTCACACGGCCTTCTCAAGCCGGGTGGCTATGCCTGCCACACCATCGATAACTCGGACCATTGGGCGCACCGGGATTCCAGCCTCTCCCGCGTGAACTTCCTGCGCTTCAGCGACCGCACTTTCGACTGGCTCTGCCGGTTCAACCCACTGGACTACATGAACCGCCTGCGGCACCGGGATTACCTCCGCATGTTGGAGGAGACCGGTTACGAGATCGAGTGGCACGAGGTAGAAGTCTGCCCTCAGGCACTCGCCACACTACCACATTTGCCGCTCTCGGAGCGCTTCCGCGGCATCGAACCCGAGGAACTGGCGGCGCTCGATTCCTATGTCCTGGCCCGCCGACCTGCGGCCGTCCCCCAGGCCACACACACCGCCGCAACGAAGGAGGCGATCTCGCCCAGCACACGTCCGCACGCTTTCGCGACGTGTGCCGGGTCAACCGCATGACAGCGGGTCAAGTGCGTCTGTTCTGAATGGTGGGCGCGTAGACGTGTCCGGGAACGTTGAGGTTGCGAGCGGCATGGCCCGGCATCGGCTGAACCCGATGCCGATTCGCGCAAACCCCGCTCTGCGGGCTCAACGGGCGTCGGCTGTCCGTTGGCCCATGGGATAACGGACGTTTTCAGGAGCCGTCCCTCTCGCCCATTCGCCACCAAGAGAAGCAGCCTGACGGCCCACTAGCCGGGTTCCCCTTCAAAGAGCTGGTCGAGGAGGCGCCAACCCTCGTCGATGCGCCACACAGCGTCTTCGACGGCGCGCTCGTCAAATGGGAGGACGCCGCGGGTCTGGGTGCGCTCCTGGCTTCCTGTGATCATGAAAGGCATCCATCCCGCCTGGGACGCGCGCTCCTCAACGAACGTGGCGTGGTCCACCGTGACCATCAGGCGGAAGTCATCCAGTCGGCCGATGCGGTCCAGCAAGGTGCCGAAGAAGCGCTCATCGATCCGCTTCAGCGCATCGGTCTTCGCCTCCCAATCGCCGGCGAGGCCCGCCTCGTTCGGCGCCTCGATGTGGACAAGGCAGAAGTCGACTTCGCGAAGCGCGGAGAGAACCGCCTTCGCCTTCATCGCGTAGTCGGTATCGAGGCTGCCGGTGGCGCCCGGGACGTCCAGCACGCGCATCCCGGCAAGACGCGCCATCCCGCGGACGAGCGGGCTTCCCGCCACGCACGCTCCGCCGAGACCGCGGCGGAAACCCCAGCTCTCAAGCTGCGGAGCGCGGCCCGGTGCCCAGGGCCACGCCATGTCCGCAGTCGGCTTGCCCTGGTCGCGGCGCTGCTTGTTGAGAGGATGTCCTTCTAGGACCTCGGCGGTGTCCCACATCAGGCTCACCAGCCGCTCGGCGCGGTCCCCCGTGGGGAATGATTCCCGGAGCGCCTTCCCCTTGCCCACGTAAGGCGAGGTGCACTCAATGCCGTCCGGTCCCTCTCGCCAGACGGCGACGTGCCGGAAGCCGCCGTCCGGATAGAACTGGAGTTGGCGGATCCGCAGTTTCTCCTGCAGGTGATTGGCCAGCGTGCGGCCGGCTTCCGCTGGGAACTGGCCGGCCGTGGGATCGAGCAGCTTCGTCCCGTCCGTGGTGACGAGGTGTAGGCGGAAGGCGACATCCGTGCGATCCAGGTCGACACCCAGCGCGGCGGCGTCCAGCGGACCACGCCCCGTGAAGCGCCCGCGCGGATCGTAGCCGCACAGGCTCATGAGGGCGGCTTCCGGATCGCCGCTCCACTCCGACGGCAGCGTCTGGACGGCACCGATCCGGGCCTTGCGAGCCATCGCGGTGAGGTGCTCACCGGTGGCGGCCATGAGCGGCGTGCGGTTGTCCAGAGCTTTGAGCGGGCGGTCGAGCGCGCCGTCGAGGATGACGAGGACGTATTTCATAACGCCACTCTATCAACTGCGGCCTGCAAGAACGAGTCCGTGGCTGGCTTACCGTCCCGAACGGGCGGTCCCGAGGGTCTCCATCACGTAGTGGTAGCTCTTGAACGACCGGAGCTCTTCGCTCAGCAGGGACTCCGCGTAGTAGCCGGGGAGCTTCCGGTGCACCATCATCTCGTGGGATCCCACCACGGTGGTGGTAACGTGCCCGGCGGTGATCCCCATCACCAGCCCAAAGCCCACTGCGAACGCCG
>JANPLG010000559.1:0-2744 GCA_031426395.1 Actinomycetes bacterium | reverse complement strand
CACGATGATCTCGACCTCGTCCCGCACAAAGGCGCGCTGCGTTTCGCGGCGGTTGGTGTCCTCCATACCGGCGTGGTAGGGGCGGGCATTCCAGCCGGCGGCACGCAGCCCTGCGGCCACCTCCTCCACCTGGCGGCGCGTGCCGCAGTAGACAATGCCGGAGCTGCCCTTCCGGGTCTTCAGGAATGCGCGAAGCTGCGAGAGGCCGTCCTCGCGCGGACGGACGGCGAGGAAGAGGTTCTCGCGGTCGAAGCTGGCGACGAAGACCCGGTCCGGGGGGATGGCGAGCTGGCGCTGGATGTCCTCCCGAACCCGAGGGGTGGCGGTGGCGGTGAGCGCGAGGCAAGCGGCTTGCGGCCACCGCTGACGGAGCGGCGCGAGCCGGCGGTACTCCGGGCGGAAGTCGTGCCCCCAGGAGGAGATGCAGTGGGCCTCGTCCACCGCGAAGGTGCCGACCCGGCTCTGATCCAGGAGCGCCAGCGTCTCCGGCCGAAGCAGCGTCTCCGGGGCGAGGTAGAGCAGCTTGACCTCGCCGGACCGGACGCGATCCCGTACGGAGCGGGCCGTTTCATGGTCCAGGGAGCTGTTGAGGAACTCCGCCGCCACGCCCATCTGCCGAAGGGAGTCGACCTGGTCCTGCATCAGCGAGATCAGGGGCGACACCACCACCGTCAGCCCTTCCCGAAGCAACGCGGGAAGCTGGTAGCAGAGCGATTTCCCGCCGCCGGTGGGCATCACCAGCAGGGCGTCCTTCCCCTGCACCGCGCCAAGGACCACCGTCTCCTGAAGCGACCGGAACGCGTCATAGCCCCAGATGGAACGGAGCATGGCCAGGGCGCGGCCATCGTCTGGCGCGCTCGCATCGGGAGTCCGCCGCGCATCAGGAGACGGCGGTGGCGCTTCGCGATCAACGTCGTCCTCTGGGGAAACCGTGAAAAGACTGCGTCCGGCGTCCTTCAGTCGCTGACGAAGCACGGCGTGGGGCTGCAGGCTGCCGTCCTTATCTAAGTGCTGGACGGCATAACCCATTCCGTGGAGCGATTCGCCGATCAGCCGGGCGCGGTGGCACTCCTCAGGCTTCGCTTCGCTGCAGAGCAACGCCATGCGCATTCCCTGTGCGTGCGCCTTCTCAAGTCGCTGAATCCCCTCCCGGTAGAACGGCTGCTCCCGAACCCGGGCGTAGTCCAGTCGCCCGTCCACGTAGCATTCTGGGCACTCCGGGCGGCCGCCCAGGTATACCCCCTGGTAGACATAGCGCACCCCCGCCGCGCGGACGGCCGGCTCTAGGTTCGGCCGGGAGAAGTCGGGCCGGGAGCGGGAATGGGGCACGCTGCGGACATCAACCAGCACCTTGACCTGGAATCGCTCCAGCAGTCCCAGCAATTCCGGCAGGGTCCGACCGCCGTAGCCGACGGTCAGGATTGGCAGGTCTGCGTTGTCCATCTCCATGCCGGTACCAGCCTTCCGTCGCCGCTCCAACATGCTAACTATAGTATGCTTAACGTGCGGTTGTGCGGAAGTGGCTGGAACTCCTCTTTACTACGGCTTCACGACCGTCTTCTCCGCGTTGAGCGAAAGCTTGCCGCCGTCCCACGTGCCCACCGGATCGCCCTGAATGGTGATCTGGATGAAGACGTTCTCGTTGCGCACTTCGCTGAAGAAGCGGCGGGTGGTCGCCATGCTGGCCGTCACCGCCTGCTCAAGGTCTGGCCTCACCTCGGCCACCGGGCGGGTGAACTTGCCATCCGACCATCCTTTCCACGCCGGAAGCGGTTCCAGGTCGAGCGAGAGGAGGAGCCCCTTCGGCATCACGAAGCAGGACTGGTTGCGGCGTCGGAAGCTGTCCGTCAGTCGCGTCGGTATCCCGGCGAAGGTTGTGAGGCGGTGCGCCTGCCACTCCGCCATGGAAGGGATGAACGCCTCGCCGTAGCGCGCGGGGAGGTAGGGGTATTCCGAAGGGATCGGCTGCTCCGCGCCAGGCTTTCCGGGCTGGGCCGGGTCCGCTTGTCCCGCCGGTCCCTGCTGCGCCCGCACGGAGCCCAGGGCGAGGCAGCCGACGCACGCGGCAAGGGCCACCCAGAGTGGAATCTTCACGTTCATCGGAACTCTCCCGTCAGAAAAAGAGAGGACGGCGCCTGCACGCCATCCTCTCTATCGTTGGGGCTGGGGGCGTGGAGGCCCTCCTATGGAGAATGTCAGGGCCGACCGGGGGTGGATCGCACGTGGCCCTCGGCAAAGCCGCGGGTAAGCGCTTTGGCCCACACGGGACCGAGCTTGTCCGCGCCCTTGTAACCGTTCAGCTTGGCGTCGAACGGGCTGACACCCAGGACGAAGTCACCATTGAGGTAGAGGTGGACGCGATCGCCAACCTGCTTCCAGGTGATCCGGCCTGCCTGCCCACCCAGGTGCTTGGCGTAGACATCCTGCACGTGGTTGATCCGCTGGTCAATCGACATCAGGTTCCCATTCACGCGATCTGCAGCACGAATCTGGAGCAGCCGCGTCCCACCGATGATCAACGGCTTGCCGACTGCCTGGGCGTGGGCGGAGACCGCACCGGAAAGCGCTGCTCCGGCAAGTACGATGCCGGCTACTAGGCGAATGATGCGTGGCATGGATCTCTGTCTCCTAGAAAAGCTCAGGTCGGGTCGCCGTACTCCGCGGCCCGCAGGGTTGCTCGCTCATTGTACCACGGTCGCCCGCCAACCGGGCAGAGCGGTGGTTTCAGCGGGGGGCGCAAACAG
>JANPLG010000558.1:0-1662 GCA_031426395.1 Actinomycetes bacterium | reverse complement strand
CCGCCGCCGGCCACCAGGGAGGTGTAGACGCCGGGCCAGTGGTCGCGACCCGCGTCCTTGTTGATCTTCGGAGTGCGGCCGAACTCGCCGGTGACGAGCACCGCCGTCTCCGCCAACAGGCCGCGTGCTTCCAGGTCCAGAAGCAGTGCGGTGACGCCCTGGTCCATCGGCGGGAGGAGGTTGTTCTTCAGGTCCTTGAAGTTGTTGCCGTGGGTGTCCCACACCTGGCCGCGCTCCCAGTAGACGGCCACTACCGGCACGCCGGTTTGCACCAGCCGCCGCGCCAGCAGGCAGCTTTGCCCGAACTTGTGGCGGCCGTAGGTATCGCGGACCTTGTCCGGCTCGGAGCGCAGCTCGAACGCCTGTCGAATGTCCGGTGAGCTGACCAGGTTGAACGCCCGGCCCTGCAGCTCCTCAAAGCCGCGTGCGGCCAGATTTCGTTCCGCGAGGCCTGCCGCGTGGTCCACCTGATCCAGCAGCGAGCGTCGGCGGTCCAGCCGCAGCGCGGGGAAGTCGCCGGGGAGGGCAATGTCCTCGACCTTGAAGTTCTTCTGGTTGGGGTCGCCCTTGATGTCGAACGGGTCATACCGCTGTCCGGCCATGCCGCCGGTCTGGCCCGGCACGTCCCCGCCAGCCGAAAACATGGTCCCGCCAATCGTCACGTATCCGGGGACCGGGCGCTGCGGAGGTCGGAGCTTCGCGATGATGGAGCCCATCGGGGGGAAGTCATCCGGCGACGGCGGCAAAATGGTACCCGGGCGCGGATGCTTGACGCCGGAGAGGACCGTATAGCCGCCGGTGGCGTGCTCGTGGTCCGTGTGCGTCATGGAGCGGATCAGTGTATACCGGTCCGCGATCTTCGCCAGGCGGGGGATGTGCTCGGAGACGCGGATGCCGGAGACGTTGGTCTCGATCGGATTGAACTCACCGCGCACCTCGGCGGGGGAGTCCGGCTTCATGTCGAAGACGTCTTGATGCGCCGGGCCGCCGTACAGGTCGATGAGGATGAACGCCTTGGCGCGTCCAAACGTGCCCGGCCGACCCGCGGCCTGGGCGGCCCCCGGTGCTGCGAGTGCGCCCATCAGGCCCAGCCCGCCCGCTCGCAGAACGTCTCGCCGCGACCAACCCGCGCACGTGCGCGTCAGACCACCCAGCACTCGCAGCATTAATCCTCGTCCCTGAAGCACGCATGAAGTCCCTAGAGTAGGAGCCAGGGAGGCGCTGGAAGTTTCACCCTGGCTAGTTGCAAGGTGGTTGCGGGAGCACCATGGTGCAGTGGGGATCGGCTTGGGGCGCGGGTTGCAGTACAAGTGGCGCACACGGCTCTCGTGAGTGTGATCCATACGACAACGCATGCGTCTGTATGGAGAGGGATCTCGGCACCCCTAACCGGTTCCGGACGCGCTCGGCCGTCAGATCTCGTTACCGGGCTAGTACATCGAGCACACCTACCGGTCCGAAGTGGTACAGCCGAGAATTCCTCGCAAAGCTCGGAATGACGCTGACGTGGGTAGCGCTGGTTTTCGCGTCGCACTCACTCTGGGGAGGGGGCTCCCTTCACTCTGTCCAAATCTTCGGCAGTAATCGCCGCACGAGGAGTCCTGTCATGAGCTACAACCGCCGCCGCTTTCTCGGCGCCCTGGCCGCGCCCGCCGGGGCCGC
>JANPLG010000557.1:0-11799 GCA_031426395.1 Actinomycetes bacterium | reverse complement strand
CGCTTCTGCTTTGACATACGATTAGGAGAACTTGATGCGGGGGTCGGTGACGGCGAGCAGCACATCCGCGATGAGGTTGCCGAAGATGAGCATCGCGGCGCCGACCAGGAAGGAGCCCATGGCAACGAACAGGTCCTGGGTGACGACGGCCTGGAGCAGTAGCCTCCCAAGGCCGGGCCACGCCATCACGTTCTCCACCAACGCCGCGCCCGCCAGCAGGCCGGAGATCTCGTAGCCGAAGAGGGTGATCAGAGGATTGACGGCGTTGCGGACCCCGTGCTTCCAGATGACGACCCGCTCTTTCAAGCCGCGCGCGCGGGCCGCCTGGACATAGTTCTCGCCGAGCACGTCCAGTAGGTTGCCCCGCATTTGGCGCATGATGCCCGCCACGCCGCGCGTCCCGAGAACGAGGGTAGGCAGGACGAGGTGCTTGGCGACGTCTAGGAACTGGTCGGTCTTGCTCAGGGACGAGAAGTTGGGACTCTGCATCCCGCCAACCGGAAACCAGCCGGTCCGCTGCGCCACCAGCAGCGCCAGCAGCGCCACGAAGAAGCCAGGCAGCGAGATGCCGGCATAGGCCATGAAGGACGCGATGCGATCAATCAGGCCGTTCTTGTGGGTGGCGGCATACACCCCCATCGGAATGGCGATGGCCCAGGAGAGGACAAGGGTGGTGGCGGCGAGGATGAGCGTGTTGATCACGTACTGCCCGATCAGCTCGAAGACCGGGATCTTGTAGGTGAACGAGTAGCCGAAGTTCCCCACCACCGCGTTCTTCACCCAGAGCGCGTACTGGATGTACCACGGCTGGTCCAGCCCGAACTGCTGCCGGAGCAGCTCCACCGCTTCCGGGCTGACTTGTGGGTTCGCCCGCATCTGGGTCAGGTAATCACCCGGCGCAAGCTGCATCACGCCGAAGGCGATGAGCGTGATGCCGAGCAGCAGGGGGATCACCTGAATCAGGCGACGAAGGATGAAGCGGAGCATTTGGAGTGCGAAATGCGAAATGCGGAATGCGGAATGCGGAATGGAAGACGTGGTTGGCTGGACACGCTGGCGGTTGAAGTACGGGATAGGGAGAGATAGTGCGACCGTCGCCGCCCCTCTATCTCTCCATCCCTCACTCTCTCCATCTCCCTTACGGGTTATCGCGCGTTGCCTCGCGGTCGAACAGTTCGTAGACGTTCCAGGTGGAGATGCGCATACTCGGTGGCTTGAAGTTGCCGATCCGGTCACGGACGGCGGTGTTCTGATTGCGGACCACCGTGAAGACGAACGGCTGCTGATCCGCCACGAGCTCCTGCCACCGGCCGTAGATCTCCTTGCGCTTGGCGGGGTCCAGTTCCTGAGCACCGCGGGTCCAGAGTTCGTCGATCTCCTTCTCCCAGGGCGTGCCCGGAGTCTTCTGCTTCGGCCACCACTGGTGGGATGGGCCGGAACTACGCCAGATGTTGCTGCCGTCATGCGGCTCCGGTCCGCCGGTGAAGCCGATCATGCTCGCCTCCCAGTCATACGGGGCCACGTCGAGGCGGCGGACGAGGTCGTTGAAGTCGATGGGGGAGAAGCTGGCGTTGACGCCCACCTTCTTCATGTCTTCGCTGATGATGGTGGCCATCTGCTTGATGGTGTCCGCGCCGCTGTAGACCAGGATGTTGAACTTGATCTCCTGGCCTTGGAACTCCCGGAAGCCGTTGCCGTTGGTGTCCTTTGCGCCCAGCTCATCGAGCAGCGCCTTCGCCTTCTCCGGGTTGTACTCGAACTTCGGGACGTCGGCCTTGAAATAGACGCGGCTGGCGGGGGAAACCGGTCCGTAGGCCGGCTCGGCCAGGCCGCGCAACACGTCCTCGCACATCCGCTCACGGTTCACCAGGTGAGAGGCGGCGCGGCGCCAGCGGACATCGCTGAAAAGGTTCAGGAGCGGCTTCTTGAGCTTGGAGTTGGGGTTCATGTTGAACCCCAGGAACTCGAAGCCCCAGCCCGGACCGCGGTCGACGACCTTGTAATCGCCGGAGGACTCATCCTTCTTCAAGGTGGGATAGTGCTCACTTGGCACGCCGAGGAAATCCGTCTCCTTGTTCTGGAACTTCAGCACCGCAGCGTTGACATCGCCGACGAAGAGGACGACTTCCTGGTCCAGGTAGGGGAGCGGCTTTCCATCGGCCGTCTTGCGCCAGTAGTTGGGGTTGCGCTTGTAGACCAGGCGCTGTCCCGGAGCATACTCCCCGATGGTCCACGGGCCGCTGCCAACGACCTCGGTCACTTTGACGTTGACACCCCACGCCTCGTTGAACTTGCCGCTGCGGTAGGCCGTCTCCAGCTTGTGCTTCGGGGCAATAGGAAAGGAAAAGGTGGAGACGGCCGGCGCGAACTTCTGTGGCAGGACGAACTCCACCGTCCGGTCATCCACCTTGCGGTAAGTGAACGGCTTGCGGGTGATCTTGCCGGTGGCGTCCACCACGTCGATCAGCATCCCCTCGCGGATGATGTTCTCCACCTTGGGGTCGAGGATGGCTTCCAGGGAGAAGATGACGTCATCCGCTGTCAGGGGATGGCCATCGCTCCACTTGAGCCCTTCCTTGATGACATAAGTGTAGGTGAGGCCGTCCGCGCTGATCTTGGGTAGCTCCGCCAGAGCGGGCTCCATCTCCAGCGTGTAATTGTTCCGGTTGTTCAGCCCCTCAAAGACCGGCGCGAGAATGTCGCTGCTGGTGGTCTCGCCCGTGGTGATCGGGTTGAAGGTCTTGGGGTCGGTTACCTGGCTGACGGTGATCTTGCCGCCGTACTTCCCAGGCTCAGAGGGCGGCTCCTCGACCGATAGAACCGCGCCGCTGGAAGGGGTCTTCCCTTCTACCGAGGTGTTGCTGCCATCGATTGCCGGCGGTGGGCCGCCGCAGCCGGCGACGACGCCGCCGGTCACGGCCACGGAGAAGAGCAGGGGAAGCAGTCGCTTCATCGTTCGGGTCCTCGTTTTGATCAGAGAGGTCAAAGTAGGGTACAGGGTTCGGGGTTCAGGGGTGGAACTCAAAACTCAAAATTCAGAATGCAAGGCTTCGCAGGGTGCGGTAATGGAGTGCAAAAACTGGCGGAGCGTGCGATGGCCTCAAGCAGGGGGAGCGCTCTTGACCGGCGGGTGCTGTTGCTCGGTCCAGTGGCAGGCGGCCCAGTGGGGGCTGGCTTCGGCGAGGCGTGGTCCGTAGTCGATGAAGGCGGGCATCTCCTGGCGGCAGACATCCATGACATACGGGCAACGCGTGGCGTATGGACAGCCGGTGGGTGCAGGTGCGCCACCGTCGTTCGCGGTCCGAGGGGCGGACGCTGCCGTTGCTGGGACGTCCTCGACATCGGTCTTGCGGCGGCGCGGCTCCCTTTGCGCGCGGGTGGGATCGGGCAGCGGCACGGCGGCGAGCAGTTCACGGGTGTAGGGCTGAAGCGGGTTGCGGAAGAGGGCGTCGGTATCTCCCAACTCCAGGAGCTTGCCCGCGAAGAGCACGCCCACCCGATCCGACACCACCCGAACGACGCTGAGGTCGTGCGAAATGAACAGCATCGTGAGGTTGAGCTTCTCCTGCAGGTCAAGCAGCAGGTTGACGACCTCCGCCTGCGTGGAGACATCGAGGGCGGAGACCGGCTCGTCCGCGATAATGAAGCGCGGCTCCACGGCCAGAGCGCGTGCAATGCCGATGCGCTGGCGCTGGCCGCCGGAGAACTCGTGCGGGAAGCGGTGGCGGTACTCGCGAGGGAGCTGTACCAACTCCAGAAGCCGGCTCACCTCGCTGTCGCGCTCCGCACGATTGGTGAGGCCGCGAAGCTCCAACCCCTCACCGATGATGTTGCCGACGGTCAACCGTGGGTTGAAAGCACCATAGGGGTCCTGAAAGACGATCTGCATCTCCCGCCGGATGGCACGGAGCTCGTCTTTGCGCAACTCGAAGACGTTGCGGCCCCCGAAGGTGCAAGTGCCGGCGGTCGCCTCAATCAGCCGCAGGATCAGGCGACCCGTCGTGCTCTTGCCGCTACCGGACTCGCCCACCAGACCCAGAGTCTCGCCCTCACGGATCTGAAAGCTGACGCCATCCACGGCGCGGACCACGCCCGGCTTCTTCCCCCAGGAGCCAGCCTGGCGGGGGAAGTGCTTGGTGAGGTTGCTGACTTCGAGAAGGGTGGGGTGCGAAGCGGTCATTGCGTAGGGTGTTCCCGGTTCCCTGTTGCCTGTTCCCGGTTCAAATGCGGCGGGGCGAGTGGGTGCAGGGGAGATTGGGGGCCGTGGTGTGGCCCCAATCTCATTACGGGCCCATCGCCCTCTTCACACGAGAGAAGCCGTGGCTACTTCACCAGCTTCGCGTTGTAGCCGCCCGCCCGCAGCGCCTTGATGGCGGCTTCGGCGTCGATCTCTTTGTCGGAGGTGAGGGTGAAGGTGGTCTCGCGCGGCTTGATGGTCACCGTGCCCAGGTCCTTGAGCGCCTTGACGATGGAGCCTGAGCAGGCACCGCAGCAGTTGTGAGCGCCGGTGAACTTGAGGGTGGTGGCCTTGTAGCCCTTGGCTTCCACAGCTTCGGGGGCCTTGGCCCCCTCCACCTTGCCGCCGTAGCCAGCGTCGTGGAGCGCCTTCACCGCCTTGTCGGCCTCGTCAGCGGAGAAGGTCACCTCGGTCTTGGTGAGCGTGACGTTCTTGGCACCGGCAGCGTTCAGGGCGTTGGTGATGCCACCGCTGCAGCCGGGGCAGCAGTTGTGGAGACCGGAGACCTTGACGTCGGCGGCGAGGGCGGCACCGGCGCAGGAGAGCAACGCAGCGGCGGCGGCGGCGCGAAGGGTGAGGGAGGTGGCGCGGACGGACATGGATTTACTCCTTGAAGCTGGGTGACGGGTGATCCGGGGAATTAGGATGACGTGAACCAATTGGGCCTAACGACGAGACGATCCTTCATTAGCGGTCAGCCAACGCAGCGCAGCAGAGTGCCCGATGGTTCCTGGCGGGTGGTTGGTCAGGTTAGGTCTGAGTCGATGGACGGGTCGCGGCGCGGCGTCGGGGTTGCGATCGGCATAGCCCGGCATCGGCTGAACCCGATGCCTATTCACGCGAACCCCGCTCTGCGGGCTATGGGCACGTTCGCCCCACCGTGAGTTTCTCCAACTCAGAGGTCCCTATAGCGGTGGGCTGGATTTCAGGGTCTCCCTCCTCACCTCTGGCCGACAGAGGGGCATTCCCTGGCCGGCAGGCACGGAGCGCTTGAAGGGACACGCCCGTCGTCAGGGGTCCCAGTCTCCCGGTCAGGGCTCGTTGAACCGCCAATTCGGGCTCATCCTCCACGAGAACCTCCAGGCTGCGCAGTTCCTGCGGTGAGAGGCCGGTGAGGCATTCCAGCCTGTCCAGTGCGCGATGAGTGTCCAGTCGGTTGCCGCCGGCACCCAGCCAGACGGATTGCATTCCGGTGATCGTGTGATTCCATTTCAGGGTCGCGCCGTCGGGTGCCTTTTCCGGCAGGGTCTCGAGATCGACGACGCAGAGAGCGATCTCATCACCCTCCACCGGAGGCAAGTAGGCCAGGGTGACCGCTTCCACCGTCAGGAGCGTCGCGTGTGGCAGTGCCAGCAACCGCGTGAAGTCGTGGGGCCGCAAGGCGCCGACCACCCAGGTGGGATGGACCCGGGTCGCCCGGCCGGCTTTGACACTTGCCATACAGTGCAAGCTCATCCCTTCACCTCGCAACCCTTCCAGGCTTTGGATTCTCCCCTGACAGGCAGCGCATGGATTCGGCCATCGGAAGATCGCGGGAACCTTCTGGCCACACCGTGAGCAGGAACATTCCGTGGGTACCAGGGTGCCGCAGCCGGTGCAGAAGCACTGGGGATTAGGGTCGCCCTGAAGTCCCGCCAGGCTCCGCCTCCTTCGAGTCCGCTTACCTCCCCGCGAAATGGCAACCCAGGTACCAGCCCCAATCACGCTGCAGAATCCCAACGACGCAAGCAACATCGCTCGCCAGCCCAAGACAGCGATGGGAAGAAGCTGGAAAAAGATCTGAACCACCACGGATACCCAAACGCCGAACCAAGCGTGACCAGGAATGAGGCGATTCCGGCGGTAGGTGCGACTCATTCGAGTGGGTCAATTGTCTGGGGCGGGATCTTCTGCGACTACTTCACTTAACGTATGGGCACCCCGTTCGGGTGCGTGTCTGTCGTGCCTCGAAGTGGGGAGCACTCGATGGAGCGTGCTCGCACTCGGTGCATCGTTAGCTAGGGGCCGGGTGCAGGCTGTGGGTCAGGTGGTGAGGTCAATCACCGGGGAACCGAGCACATCCCATCGCGGCGTCACGCCTAAGCCCGGAGAGGTTCCTGCCGCGATGCGCCCATTGTCGCGCTGCGGAGCGCCTTCGGCGTTGCTGACGGTGACATAGCTGTTGAAATCGGTGGTGGTGAAGAGCACCTCGGGCGGGGTGCTGTGGGCGAGATGGGCGATGGCCGCCGTGACGATGTCCCCGCCCCACGAATCCTCAATCGTCATCGCGATACCGAGGGTGGCGCAGAGATCCCGCGCCTGGCGGGCTTTTGTCAGACCGCCCAGCTTGCTGATCTTGAGGTTCACTACGTCCATCGCGCCATCGGCGTGGCCGCGCAGGAGCATCTCGAGCGAGTCGACGCTTTCATCCATCACGAACGGGTGGTTGCAGTGACGGCGAACGGAGAGGCACTCCTCGTAGGAGCGGCAGGGCTGCTCGATGTATACGTCGATATCCGCCACCGCGCGGACCACCCGCATGGCGTCATGCATCCGCCAGCCGGTGTTCGCATCGGCGATGAGGCGGTCGCCGGGTTGCAGCTCTGCGGCCACGGCGCGGATGCGGTCGATGTCCTCGTGGGCCTCGCCGCCGACCTTGAGCTGGAATCGCCGGTAGCCCTGGGCGCGGTAGTCGGATACCTTGCTGGCCATGACTTCCGGAGCCTCCTGGGAGATCGCTCGGTAGAGGCCGACGCTCTCCCCGTAGCGCCCTCCGAGGAGCACGCAGACGGGTTGGCCGGTCGCCTTGCCCAGAAGGTCCCAGCAGGCCATGTCCAGAGCCGACTTGACGTACGGATGACCGAGGAGCGCGGCGTCCATTCGGCGGTTCAGGCGCGTCAGTTGCGTGGGGTCCTCGCCCAGAAGGTGCGGTCCCAACTCGGCGATTCCGGCACGCGCTCCAGCGGCGTACGCGGGCAGGTAGAACGGCCCCAGCGGGCAGACTTCCCCGTAGCCGGTGAGGCCGGAGTCCGTGTGGATGGCGACAACGGTGCTGTCAAACACCGTCACCGACTTGCCGCCCGACCAGTTGTAGCGGCCTTCGCGCAGGGGGAGGTCGACCTGGTAGGCGCAGATGCGGGTGATCTTCATGAGGCGGATCCTTGAGCCCACATGGGCCGTTGATCACGATGCTGATGCTTACTGGGCGGAGAGCTGCCGAAGGGTTTCGGCCGCCGGGGGCAGTGGTGGGTAGTCCTGCAGCAATCCGCGGCCGCCGACGAGGGCTTCGACGTCATCCAAGTCAAGTGGCGCGGCGGAGGTGAGTACTTCCACACCCGTTTCGGTGATCGCCACGGTGTCTTCCACACGCACATAGAGCTGCTCATCCGGCACCCACAACTGGGGGTCCAGCGCGAACACCAAGCCCGGCTCCATGGGACGCCCGAAGTACCGTCCCACGTCGTGCACCGCCATGCCCACGGGGTGCGAGAGGTGCCCCGAGTAGGTGAGCGCGCGCCGCGCCGCTTCCCGGTACGCCGGCTTCGACCAGGCGGTCGCCTCCACCACGGGTGCCATCGCCGCCGCCGCCTCCGCGAGGACCGTTTCAGGAGTTACGCCGGGGCGCAGGCGGCGAATCAGCTCCTGGTGGTACGCGACCATGAAACCATACAGCTCGCGCTGGACCGGGGAATAGCGCCCGTTGACCGGCCACATGCGGCCGATATCGCTGGTGTAGTATCCCACGTCGGGAGCGTAGTCCATCAGCACCATGTCTCCGTCGTGCAGCACGGAGTCGATGCGGTTGTAATGCGCGTTCCAGATGTTGGCGCCCCCGGCGATGATGGGACAATAGCCGCTGCCCCTGGCCCCGTTCACGGCGAACAGATAGTCGGCCACCGCACCCAGGTGATACTCACGCAGACCAGGGCGGGTGGCCCGCATCGCCTCTCTCACCGCCACCCCGGTCAGTGCGCCGGCGCGGCGCATCAGGGCCAATTCCGCCGGGCTCTTGTGCAGACGCAGGGGATCAAGCACCTCGTTCAAATCGCGAAGCTCCGCGTGCGGCGCGAGCTGGCGCACCTGATCCAGGAATTGAGTCTCGTCATCCGGGCCGGTGGCCCACGGGTCCGCACTTGCTGCGCGGCGCTGGTGCAGCAGGATGTCACGGCACGCCTGGCGCCCTTCCGCAGGGGAATGGCACACATAGAGCAGGGAGGGTTCCGCGAGATCGGCGGCGAGAGCCCTCAACGGTCGCACCTCTTCGATCCCGGTGAGTGCGCGGACTTCGTCTGCGATGTCGGCGTTCAAGATCCGCCCCTCGCTACCCTCGTGCCGGGGGTTGCGGTCGGGCAGGTAGAGGGTAGAGGTTCCGGTACCATGGAGCAGCAGGTAAGCGTGCGGAACCTCGACCCCGGTGAGGTAGTGGAACTCGTTGGTTTGCCGGAACAGCTCGAAGGCACCGGATTCGCGTGCGCCACGGAGCACCGCCGCCGCGCCGGAGCCGATTGCCGCCGCCACCCGTCGGCGGCGAGCCGCGAATTCTTCCAGGGGGAACTCTTGCTGGTAGTACGGTGGGGAAGGCACAAGCGTCATGGGGGGATCGGTCCTCGCGAGCAGTCCGAACAAAGGTATCCAGCCTCGGAGCGAGGCAACTCGCCTGTTGGCTCGTCAAGTTTACCTCGCGCTCGAGCGTTGCCTACGCCGACGCGTGAATTGGATGAGGCGATCACCCACTACACCCTCGATTCTGCAGTCGCACCCTCTGCGGATGGGTAGAGTGGGTCTCAGCGGTGGGCATGGCGCAGGGGCCGGACCCGCGACCGAATTCTCGAGGAGTGACCCGTGACGGCACTTGAAGCAGCTACCTTTACGAACCGGTTTGTTGATGCGCTTCCCGGTGACACCTCCGGCAGCAATCGCCAGCGCCAGGTGCGCGACGTCTTCTATTCGGCCGTAGCGCCGACACCGGTTGCAAACCCGAGGCTGCTGGCGTGGTCGGATGAGCTGGGGGAGTTCCTGGGTCTGCAGCGGCCTGCGGAGCGCGGGGCGGCGGTCGACCTCCTGGCCGGAAACCGGGTCGCGGAGTCGATGAAGCCATTTGCCGCTCGGTACGGGGGGCACCAGTTTGGGGGTTGGGCCGGGCAACTCGGGGACGGGCGCGCCATCTCCCTGGGTGAGGTGACGGCCAGCGACGGCGCGAGATGGGAGATCCAGCTCAAGGGCGCTGGCCTCACGCCCTACTCGCGTCGCGGCGATGGCCGCGCGGTCCTGCGCTCCTCGCTGCGTGAGTTCGCCTGCAGCGAGGCGATGCACTGGCTCGGCGTGCCGACCACCCGGGCCCTGAGCCTGGTGGAGACCGGCGACACCGTCATCCGGGACATGTTCTACAACGGCAACCCGCAGCCGGAGAAGGGCGCCATCGCGGCGAGGGTCGCCCCTTCGTTCGTCCGGTTCGGCAACTTCGAGATCCTCACCGCCGCCGGAGAGTTGGAGAATCTAAAGACGCTGGCGGACTTCGTGATCCAGCAGTATTACCCGGAGTTGGGAGAGCCGGGGCCAGCGGCATACGTCCAGTGGTTCCAGGAGGTCTGTCGGCGGACGGCGGTGATGATCGCGCAATGGATGACGGTCGGCTTCGTCCATGGGGTGATGAACACGGACAACATGTCGATCCTGGGGCTGACCATCGACTACGGCCCCTATGGCTGGCTGGAGCCATACGATCCGGAATGGACACCCAACACCACGGACTTCGGGCAGCGGCGCTACGCCTTTGGGCAGCAGCCGGCGGTGGCGCTCTGGAACCTCTCCATGCTCGCGAGGGCGATACTGCCATTGGTTCCCGAGAGCGGGGATGCCCCCGCTGGCCAGGGGCTGGTCGCGGGATTCGACATTTATCGCGCCACCTACGCGGCTACCTACCGGGAGTTCATGCTGCGGAAGCTGGGCCTGCAAGCTGGCGAGGATGATGCTGACCTGCAGCTACTTGAGGAGCTTCAGCTGGCGCTGGCGACGGCACAGGTCGACATGACCCTCTTCTTCCGCAGCCTCTCTCACGCGTCCGCATCGCTTCTGACGGGCGAGAGTCCCGCCGACACTGTCTTCGATGCGGTGATCAATGCCTGCGCCTATCCGGGTGAGGGTGGCGGCACTGAACCCCTGCATACCTGGCTCCGGACCTACGCGGATCGCCTGGCGCACGAAGGGCAGCCGGCGGCGGAGGTCAAGCGGTCGATGCTGGCGTCAAACCCGAAGTACGTCTTGCGGAACTACCTCGCACAGCAGGCCATTGAGGCTGCGGACGCGGGCGACCTCGCGCCGCTGGAGCGACTGATGCTGGTGCTGAAGCGCCCCTTCGACGAGCAGCCGGAGCACGACGAACTGGCACGCAAGCGGCCCGACTGGGCACGGGATCGGCCTGGGTGCGCCACGCTCTCGTGCAGTTCGTAAGTGGGTGAGCGGTGAGCGGTGAGTTGGGGAGTGGTGAGCGGTGAGTTGGGGAGTGGTGAGTTGGGGAGTGGTGAGTAGGCCGGTAGTTCGAGAGCGGCGAATCGAATGTTGACGGCAGCACGCCTTCGCCGGGTTCCCGTGAGGTTGGGGCATGGTGGCTGCGGGCTGCGCTTTCATGCCAGAAACCTCAACTTCCCCTGGGGGTCCAACTACCGGCATACTGAATTCTACAGAATGAGCTTTCTTCCATAGCCGCATCGGCGGTAGCCCGTAAAGGGCGGTTTGGTGAGTGTCCCAATGGTTGTGACTTCCCGGTTTCGAAAGTCGGTTCATACTGCCCTAGCCGTGGCTGGAACGGGTCTTGGTGCGGTTGTACTGCAACCAGCCTTATCCGCGCCCGCACCCGCCAAAGTCCGCCCCGGCTCCGGGAAGATGGCTGCGGCCCCCGCACCGGTTGCCGGTGCAGCACGGAAGGCGCAGAAGATCGACTTCAACCGGGACGTGCGGCCAATCCTCTCCGAGAATTGCTTCGCCTGCCACGGCTTCGATGATGCCAAGCGGACCGGCGGCCTGCGCCTCGACCTCGCGGAGGCGATGCTGAAGCCTGGGGCAAGCGGTAAGCCGCCCGTGGTTCCTGGTAAGCCGGATGCCAGCGAGTTGATGAAGCGCGTCCTGGCGACGAACGCGCGACAGATGCCGCCCGTCAGCAGCCATAAGACGCTCACCAAGGTGCAGATTGAGACGCTGCGCTCTTGGATTGCGCAGGGTGCCAAGTACTCCACGCACTGGGCGTTCGTGGCCCCCAAGCGCCCCGCCTTGCCTGCGGTCTCGAACCAGGCCTGGGTCCGGAACCCGATCGACCGCTTCGTCCTCGCGCGGCTGGAGTCGGCGGGCCTCAAGCCGAACCCGGAAGCCGACCGGAGCACGCTCGCCCGCCGCGTCAGCTTTGACCTGACCGGCCTGCCGCCCACGCCGGGGGACGTGGCCGCTTTTGTGGGGGACACCCGGACGGACGCTTACGAGCGAATGGTCGACCGGCTTCTCGCAAGCCCTCACTACGGGGAGCGGCTGGCGCTCAAGTGGCTGGACCTGGCTCGTTACGCGGACACGCACGGCTACCACATCGACAGCCA
>JANPLG010000556.1:0-5847 GCA_031426395.1 Actinomycetes bacterium | reverse complement strand
CCACTCTGATGGATGCCCTGCTCCCCGGCGAGCCGCTGGCCGCAGTGCTCATCCCGGACCGGCCCAACGCGAAAGCCTTGACCGAGGAGCGTCAGCCTGAGGAGAAGCGTCCGTCTGACAGCGAAGGCTCGGGTCCACAGGAATGGTAGACCTCAAGCTGGAGCCTGAGGCTCCCCCAAGCGGTCCCGGCGAGGCTGAAGCCTCGCGCCTGAGCGACCAACGGCTGCAGGAACTGCAGGAGCGCTTCGTGCTCCACTGGGGCGAAATGGCGGACGCGTGGGGGATCAACCGGACCATGGGCCAGATCCACGCGCTCCTCTACATCCACCCGGCTCCCCTTTCCGCAGAAGAGATCATGGAGCGACTCAAGATCTCCCGTGGCAACGCCAGCATGAACCTGCGCAGCCTGGAAGACTGGGGCCTCATCCAGCGCATCCACTACACCGGCGACCGGCGCGAGTACTTCAAATCGCTCACCGATGTCTGGGAGATGTGCCGCACCGTGGTCCAGGAGCGGAAGCGGCGCGAGTTCGACCCCACGCTCCGCTCGCTCCGGCAATTCATCGACGAAGCGCATTCGGCCCAACGGGTAGAGGGCGAGACGCCAGGGATCGCCCTTTACTCCGACCGCCTCACCGCGCTCCTGAACCTGCTCCAACTGCTCGACCGGGCTTGTGAGCGGGTGCTCCCGGCCAACCGCAACGACCTGCCCCGACTACTGGAGGTCGATGTGGCGGGCCTCGAATGATGCTCTCCCGCCGTCATCCAGAGCCCGCCCCGTCGCAGAATGCGATCGCCCGCCCACGCATCATCCTCACGGCTGGCAAGGGAGGCGTCGGAAAGAGCACCTTCGCTGCGGCGACCGCCGTTCAGTGCGCCGGAGCGGGGCTGCGGACGCTGCTGATGAGCGTGGACAGCGCGCACAACATCGGCGATTTGCTGCGGATGCCGGTCGGCGCCACACCCACGCCGGTCGCCGAGCGCCTCCACGCGTTGGAAGTCGACATCAACCGGGAACTGACCAGCAACTGGAGCGCGGTGATCGACTTCTTCCGGAGCATGACCGCCAACAACCCGGTGGTCACCCACCTAGTGGCGGAGGAGTGCGCCGTCCTGCCCGGAATGGAAGAGGTCTTCGGGTTGATGCGCCTTCAGACCGTGGCGGCGTCGGGTGACTTCGACGTGATCGTCCTGGACGCGCCGCCCACCGGGGACCTGCTCAAGTTCCTCCGCTTGCCGGACGTGCTTCAGTGGTTCATGGAGCGGTATCACCCGTTCGAGCGCGGCCTCCTCCGGCGCGCCCGCCCGGTGGCCGAAGCTATGAACCTGCCCGTCCCCACCGATGCCTCCCTGGAAGAGATGGAGCAATGGTATGCCAGCGTCCGCGCGGCTAGCGCAACGCTGACCGACACGAGCCGAGTCTCGGTGCGCTTGGTGATGACGCCGGACACCGTGGGCCTGGCGGAGACGCGGCGGGCGATGAACTGGACCTGCCTGCTGGGGATGACCGTGGACGCGGTGCTGGTCAACAAGCTGCTCCCTCCCGGCAACTACCCGCCGGCCCTCTCGCCGTGGGCCAGTCGACAGGGCGAGGTGCTCCAGGAAGCGGAGCGGATCTTTGGTGCTGTCCCCGTCCTGCGCGCAGAGCTTCAACCGGACGAAGTCCTGGGGCTTGAGGCGCTCTCGCACTTCGGGGCGGAGCTTTACCGTGAGCGGGACGCTGCCGCGCTCTGGGCGGAAGAGCCGCCGGTCCAGTGGCTGGAACGGGGCACCGACGCGGAGCTTCGGGTCCGGCTCCCCTTCCTCAAGAAGGATCAGTTCCGGCTGCTCGCCTCTGCGGATGGGCTGGTCCTGCACGTGGGCAACCAGCGACGCGTGATCCCACTGCCCGACGCCGTCGCCCGCCGACCCATGCTCCGCGCCCACTACGAAGGCGAATGGCTCCTGGTCTCCTACGGTCCGCCCGCCTGACCCCAGCGTCGCTCACCCTGTCGCTCGATCCGTCGCTCTCCACTGGCTGACAGACCACTGATCCTGGCGTAGTATTCTTTAGACCATGGCTGAATTTCCGCTGATCTTTCGGGAGCGGTTTGCCCGGACGACGGGTCGTTACGGCGGGGCATCCAGACTGCCTTCATCACTTCACAGGATTGAACAACGCATGAAGCTCACCCGAACCCGCCCTTCCGCAGGCCCCACCCGCCTGCCGTTTGCCGCAACCAGCCTGATGGCGGGCCTTCTGCTCGCCGGTATCGCCGGCACCGCGCTTGCGGCGCCGCAGATCACCGCCGCTGACGGGACTTCCGTCAAGAAGGCCATCGCCGCGCAGAAGGGAAAGGTTGTTGTGGTGAATCTCTGGGCCACATGGTGCGGCCCGTGCGTGGATGAGTTCCCCGACCTGGTGAAGCTCCACAACAACTACAAGGCGAAGGGCGCGAGCTTCATCTCCGTCTCCGTGGATGAGCCAGAGGACAAGTCGAAGGTCGTAAAGTTCATCGCGGACCAGAAGGCGACTTTCCCGGTCTACACCCGCAGCAAGCAAGAAGTCGAGAGCTTTATCAAGCCGCTCGACGGTGCCTGGTCGGGTGCGGTCCCCACCACTTACATTTACGACAAGAGCGGAAAGCTCGTGGGCAAGCCGATCGTCGGCAGCCGCAGCTACGCGGAGTTCGCCAAACTGGTGGACGCCGCCCTGAAGCGCTAGTCGTCACACCCGGCCGCCCGCTCTGATGAGCGGGTGCCTCCAGCACCGACTGTTTGCTCCCGTCGCGCCGCGTGCGCTGCGGGTCGCTTGAAAGGACGTTCCCGATGAAGATGCGTGTTTCTCCCTGGATGCTACTCGGCGCTGCCGCCGTGGCGGTTGCCGTGACCCAGCACGATGTGGAAGCCAAGGATGTTCCGCCGGCGCTCAACCACACCCTGAAAGATATCGACGGCAAGCCGGTCGATCTCTCGAAGTACCAGGGCAAGGTGGTGATGATGGTCAACGTGGCTTCCGCGTGCGGCCTCACCCCGCAGTACGCCGACCTCCAGGCCCTCTACGCCAAGTACAAGGACCAGGGGTTCGTGATCCTCGGCTTCCCCGCCAACGAGTTCGGCAAGCAGGAGCCGGGCAGCGATGCCGAGATCAAGGAGTTCTGCAACGCGAAGTATAAGGTCAACTTCCCGATGTTCTCCAAGATCGTCGTGAAGGGCGAGGGCCAGGCACCCCTCTACAAGCACCTGACCACGCAGACCAAGTTCCCGGGCGACATCGAGTGGAACTTCGCCAAGTTCCTCGTGGGCCGCAACGGCGAAGTGATCGCGCGCTTCAAGCCCCAGGTCAAGCCGAACGACGCGACCGTGGTCTCCGAAGTCGAGAAGGCGCTCGCCGCGAAGTAAGCTGGACAGATCCGGCACGAAACAGAGCAGGGGCCGCAACCGAAAGGCGCGGCCCCTTCTTTCGTGCGCGCCAAGGAACCGGAGTGCTGGCACGGATGGTCGGGTTCCGATTTCGCTACTTGCTCAAGGTGGAGACGGAGTCCTGAGACTTCACGTCTGACCTGTGCCAGCAGATGCTCCAGGGGCAGTTGGTACCGGCAAATGAGCCTGGCTCTCCACCGAGTGAGCGTCGGGCCGGAAAGGCACCCATGGAACACGATCAACTCTTCAAGGATCTCCTGGTCACCTTCCTGCCGGAGTTCATCGACCTCTTCTACCCCGAGGTGGCGGCTCGTCTCAACTGGTCGACGCTCACCTTCCTCACCAATGAGATGTTCACCGATATCCCGGAGGGTGAGCGTCGTTCCGCGGACCTCGTGGCGCGGGTGAACTCGTGGGAGGGGTCGCCGGAATTGCTGCTGCTCCACCTGGAAATCGAATCGGGACGGCGCGGCGGATTCGGACTTCGGATGTTTCAGTACTACACCCAACTTCGCTGGCGGCATCGGCTGCCGGTGCTACCCATCGCTCTCTTCCTGGCTCCCGGCGGAGATGGCGTAGAAGTTGCCACCTACGAGGAGCGACTCTTCGACGAAGTGATCGTGAGCTTTCGGTACCGCGCGGTCAGCCTGGCTGACCTGCCGGGGGAACCCTTCCGCAACCGCCCGAATCCGTTAGGCCCGGCCCTCGCCGCCCTCATGCGGGTGCCGAAAGGGACACGCCCGCGCCACCGCGCCGAATGCCTCGCACAGATCTCCAGGCAGCCGTTGGATGAAGCTCGCAAATGGCTGCTTGGGAACATCGTTGAATCCTATCTGACGCTCAGCGATACTGAGTTCCAGGTGTATCAGAAGTTGGTGACAAGTGCCGAGTTTGCGGAGGTGCGGGCGATGATCACTGTCTGGGAGCAGCGAGCTCATGAGCAAGGGAAGCTCGAAGGGAAGCTTGAAGGGAAGCTTGAAGGGAAGCTCGAAGGGAAGTTCGATATCGCTCGTAAAGTGGCTGACCACCGGTTCGGGCACTCCGCCAAAGTGCACGAACGCCTCGAAGCAGCAACTACGGAGAGCGAACTGGACTCTCTGATCGATCTCATTCTGCGAGTGGAAACCGCTGAGGAGTTCCTGCACCCCACGTAGCATTGGTACCGAGCACAGCATCGCTGCGAGATCGTGTAGCAGGACAACACCTGGGCGCTGCTGAAGTTCGCCGCATTCACGCCTCGGGCAGGCGCTCCCACACACGCAGGCGGGCGCTTCGGGCACGGGGGTTCCGCGCAATCTCGTCATCACCCGGCTGCACCGGCTTGCGCGTGAGCGTCTTGCCACGCTCTTTGGCACCGCAGTGGCAGAAGGGGATCTCCACGGGGCAGCGGCACCGGCCGGAGAGGAACTCGAAGGCCTTCTTCACGATGCGGTCTTCCAGGCTGTGATAGGCCATCACCACGATCCGGCCGCCGGGAGCGACCTGGTCCGCCGCCGCGAAGAGGGCCGGTTCCAGCGCGGCCAGCTCATCGTTGACCTTGATGCGCAGCGCCTGGAATGACCGGGTCGCCGGGTGGATTCGCCCTCGGCGCTCGTCCGCCGGATAGGCGTGCCAGATCAGGTCCGCAAGCTGATCCGTGGTTTCGAACGGCGTCTCTTCCCGCCGCTCCGCCACGCGCCGCGCAATACGCCTCGAATAGCGTTCGTCGCCGTACTCCCAGAGGACCCGCGCCAGCTCCACTTCCGAGAGTTCGTTCACAAGGTCGGACGCCGGTTCGCCCTCGGAGGGGTTCATACGCATATCCAGCGGCCCCCCGGAACGGAAGCTGAATCCACGCTCCGCCAGGTCAAGCTGCATTGAGGAGACGCCTAGGTCGAAGAGGAACCCGCCGATTGCGGAATGCGGACTGGATGCGGTGGAGTCGTCCGGCTTAGCGAGGGCCGCGCCCAGGTCGCGGAAGTCCGTGTGGATTAGGTGGTAAGGCCGTGCCTCCCAGCCGAGTTCAATGCATCGGGCTTCCAGCCGCTCACCGGCCCGCCGCAGCGCCTCCGGGTCCCGGTCCAGCCCAATGACTAGGCCGTCAATCCCCGCACGCTCCATCAGCGCGACAGCATGCCCCGCAAGCCCGAGGGTGCCATCCACGTAAACCCCTCCGGCGCGGGCCTGCAGGTAGTCCAGGCACTCAGTGAGCATCACCGGTTCGTGGCGCGCCGGGCCGGTCGCTTCCTGCTCCAATTCCTCCCCTGCTTGGTTCTTCCGCCGCTTCAATCTGCCGCCTGTTCCTTCGGATGATCCTGGCACTCCGCGCTCCGGCGGTTAGGCCAAGTCGGGAGTGGGTGCTGCATGGTGCTACCACAATTGAAAGAGCCGGGGTGGCGATCTCCACCCCGGCTCCTTATCGCTACTCCACAGTCGCGGAGTTACTTCTTCTTCCGAACGTCCTTG
>JANPLG010000555.1:0-22468 GCA_031426395.1 Actinomycetes bacterium | reverse complement strand
CGGAATTGGCAGACGCGCTAGACTTAGGATCTAGTGGAGAAATCCATGGGGGTTCAAGTCCCCCCTCGCCCATTTGCGGTTCTTGATTGCCACCCATGGGTTTGCCACCCAGCGGACGGTGATTGCTACGCGGGGATAGCTCAGTGGTAGAGCACCTCCTTGCCAAGGAGGGGGTCGCGAGTTCGAATCTCGTTCCCCGCTTGCGTTGAAGTCTGAACAGCCCGCTCCGGCGGGCTTTCTGCTGTATGAGCCGGCGACCCACATCGCCGGGCGGTCACGTCACCGATGAGACCTCGTCGGATCCTCTGGGACCCCCGGCGGGGTCTTCTTGCGTGTCAAAGAAGGATACTCCCATGCCCGTCCAGGTTGAGCAGGAACAGCTCGCTCCTTGCAAGGTCGCATTGACCATCCAGGTTCCGCCGGAAGATATCAGCAAGGCGGTCGATTCCGTCTACGGCCAGTTCGCCAAGCGCACCAACGTGCCTGGCTTCCGCCCCGGCAAGGCGCCCGCGCACCTCATCAAGCGCTTTGTGGACGAGGGCCGCGTCAAGGAACTGGCCATGGATCAGGTGCTCAACAGCGCCTTCCGGGACGCCCTGCGCCAGACCGGCCTCAGCCTCTACCAGAACTCAGAGCCGAAGGTAGACCTGCCGGAAGAAGAGATCGATCCCGCCACCGGGTTCACCTTCAAAGCAACCATCGCCACCCAGCCGCACGTTCACGCCGGCGATCTCGAAGGCCTCACCGTCCGCCGCGTGGTGACGAAGATCAAGGATGAGGAGATCGACCGCGAGCTGGAGCGCCTCCGCGAGGCCGCGGCGACGTGGCCACCGACCGAGGAAGCCGCCGAGGATGGCGACCGCGTGCGAACCACCGTGCTAGTTTCCCAGGACGGCCAGGATGTGGATGACGCCAGCTTCACCGAACCGACCCTGATCCAAGTTGGTGCCAACCTGCCGACCCTGGACCAGGGACTGCGCGGCGTGACGGCCGGCGAGACGAAGAGCTTCGAGTTCACCTACCCGGATGACTTCCCGGAAGCGGAACTGCGCGGCAAGAGCGCCACTGCTTCCTTGAACGTCAGCGAAGTGCTCCGTCGCAAGCTGCCAGAAGTGAACGACGAGTTCGCGCAGCTCGCCGGCTTCGAGACGCTCCAGTCGCTCCGTGATCGCTTCCTCGCCACGCTCCAGGCCCAGGCCGACGCCCTCGCCGATTCCGAGATGAACGACGAATTGGTGACGCAGTTAGTTGCGCGATCCCACGTCCACTTCCCGGAAGAGATGGTCCAGCACCAGGTCTCCATCCGCCTCAATGAACTGATCAAGGGGCTTGAGGGCCGCGGGCAGACGCTGGAAGACTATATCCGCAGCGAGAAGACCGATCTGGTGGCTCTCCAGGCGCAGCTTGGCGAGGAGGCGGTCGAAGCGCTCAGCAACACGTTGGTGCTATACGACTTCGCCCGCACCAACAAGATCGTGGTGCCGGACAAGGATGTCGAGGCCGAGGTGAAGCGCCGCGCCGAAAGCGAGAGCGTGAAGCTCAGCCAGATGCGCCGCCTGCTGCACGATACCGGCGAGATCGACAACATCCGCCATCGGCTGCTCCTCCGCCGCGTGGCAGATGTCCTCCGCGAGAAGGCGGAAATCCGCGAAGTCGAAGCCTGATCGTTCGCAGCCTGTTCGTTCCAAGCTAACAGAGATGAATCGCAGTGAGGGCCGGGTCATTCGTGACCCGGCCCTCCGGCTATCGGCTCGACTTCCGCCAGTGTATCGCTGCTACTTTGGGACCACGGAGCCTGCCTTGGTTATCCGGACGGGTGGCGTAGCGGTAGAATAGCGAAACGCGTGCCGGGACGGGGACGGGATGCTCTGCTTTCTCCCGTGCTGCGTCCGGCAAGAGACCGTTTTCAAGGAGATCGTCCTCAATGAATGACTACTACTGGGGTGTGCTGGAGCGGGCCAACCGGCACCCGGAGCTCTGGATGCCGCAAGGGCCGCTCCCCGTGCCCGCCGCAATGCAGATGGGCGGGATGGATGCGGTTGCCGGCGTCACCAACTACCTCGTCCCGACGGTGCTGGAGAAGACTCCGCACGGTGAGCGGGGAATGGACATCTGGTCCCGCTTGATGAAGAGCCGAATCATCTTTCTGCCCGGCGGCGTGGACGATGCCAAGGCGGACCTCCTCATCGCGCAGATGCTCTTCCTGGAGTATGAGGACCCGGACGGGGACATCATGCTCTACATCCACTCCCCGGGCGGCTACGTCACCGCGGGACTGGCCATCTACGACACCATGCAATTCATCAAGCCGGATGTGTCCACCATCTGCATGGGTCTTGCCGCCTCCATGGGCGCGCTGCTCCTCTGTGCCGGCGCCCAGGGCAAGCGCTACTGCCTGCCCAATGCTCGCGTGATGATTCACCAGGTCAGCGCCGGAATCCCGCAATCGCAGGGGACCGACATCGAGATCCACGCCCGCGAGATCCTGCGCACCAAAGCCACGTTGAACGAGATCATGGCGCGGCACACCGGAAAGACCGTCGAGGAGATCCAGCGGGACACGGAGCGAGATTACTTCATGTCCGCTCAGGAAGCGCTGGACTACGGCCTGGTTGATCGCGTGATGAGCAGGGTGGCGCATGAGCAGATCCGGGAAGTGACCCAGCCCGAAACTCCTACGGTCTAGCAGACGATTCCGCTAGAGCGGCGGTGCTTACCCGCCGACCGATAATCCCAGGGGGCGCTCCAATGCGTCCCATCCGGACCCTCGGTCGGCGGCCGGCCCGGCCATACGAGACCGCCAGAAGTACGGCGGCCTCTTCAGGAGTGGTGAGCGTGGCGAGAACGAATCTGGATCGCGATGAGATGCGCCGGTGCGTCCTGTGCGGCAAGACCCGAGAGCAGGTATCGAAGCTGATTCTGGGGCTGCACGGCGGCATCTGCGTGGAATGCGTGGACCTCTGCAACGACGTGATCCAGGAGCACGAGGAAGACTACACCGTCAGCTACGACCTCTATTCCGACGCGCTCCCCAAGCCGAAGGACATCCACCGGCTCCTGGGGCAGTACGTCATCGGACAGGACCGCGCCAAGCGCGCCCTCGCGGTGGCGGTCTACAACCACTTCAAGCGGATGCACCTCGCCCAGGGCGATGTGGAAGTGGCGAAGAGCAACATCCTGCTGGTGGGACCCACCGGCTGCGGGAAGACCCTGCTCGCCCAGACGCTGGCCCGGATCCTCAACGTCCCGTTCACCATCGTCGACGCCACGGCGCTCACCGAAGCGGGTTACGTGGGGGAGGATGTGGAGAACATCCTCCTTCGCCTGATCCAGGCCGCCGAGGGGAGCAATCCGCAGGCCGCCATTCAGAACGCCCAGCGCGGTATCATCTACATTGACGAGATCGACAAGATCGCGCGCAAGGCGGACAACCCCAGCATCACGCGGGACGTCTCCGGAGAGGGTGTGCAGCAGGCGCTGCTGAAGATCCTTGAAGGCACCGTGGCGAATGTGCCGCCGCAGGGGGGCCGGAAACATCCGCAGCAGGAGTACGTGCAGATCGACACCACGAATATCCTGTTCATCTGTGGCGGGACCTTCGAGGGTCTGCGGGAGCTGGTGGAAGGACGCCTGAACAAGCGTCAGATCGGGTTCGGAAACCGGGAGCAGGGGACCAAGGAAGAAGAGATTATGGCGCAGGTGCTGCCGGACGACCTGACCCGCTTCGGCCTCATTCCGGAGTTCATCGGTCGCCTGCCCGTCCTCGCCACCCTAGACTCGCTGGATGAGGCAGCCCTGGTCCGGGTGCTCACCGAACCGAAGAACGCGCTGGTCAAGCAATACCAGCGGTTGCTGTCTCTGGACGGCAACGTGGACCTAGTGTTCACGGACGATGCCATCGCCACCATCGCGCAGGAAGCGCTCAAGCGGCGCACCGGCGCGCGAGGTTTGCGGTCCGTGATTGAAGAAACGATGCAAGAGCTGATGTTCGAGATCCCCTCGCGGCGCGACGTGCGCCGCGTGGTGGTCACCCGTGAAGCGATCCTGCGCGAAGAGCAGCCCGCGGTCATCACCATCAGCCAATTCAAGAACGCTTCATAGGAGATGGGGGTTGGGGGTTGGAAACGCCGTCCCAACTCCCATTTCCCAACCCATTTGAAGCCGAGGTGCGACGGTGTCTTTGTTGGACGACGACAGCCTACTGCAGGAAGATACGGCGATTCCGGAGATCCTGCCTCTCCTTCCCATTCGGGAGCCGGTTTACTTCCCCCATAACATCTTCCCGCTCTTTGTGGGCCGGGATAAGTCCATCAAGGCGCTGGAAGAGGCGCGCAGCCAGGAGCGATACATCTTCCTGGTGGCCCAGAAGCAGATGGCGGTGGATGACCCCGGCGCAGAGGATATCTACACCATCGGCACCATCGCCGAGGTGATGCAGGTTCTCAACCTGCCGGACGGTACGGTCCGGGTGATGCTGGAGGGCCAGACCCGTGCCCGCATCACCGAGTTCCTCCAGACGGAGCCGTTCTTCCGCGTCCGCGTGGAAGTGGTCCAGGAACAGGACGACCGCACCGCCGAGATTGAGGCGCTGATGCGCAGCGTCATCGCCCAGTTCCAGGGGGTGGTGGAGCACGGCAAGGAGATCCCACCGGAGGCCCTGGTCCAAGTTGTCAACATTGATGAGCCAGGACGCCTGGCGGACACCATCATCCCGTATCTCAACCTGCGGCCCAAGGTGGAGCGGTTGCAAGAACTGCTGGAGACCCTGGATGTGCGGGAGCGGCTGGAGAAGCTCAACCTGATCTTGAAGAAAGAGCTGGAGATCTTGGAGATCCAGCGGAACATCCGGAACAAGGTCGAGAAGGAGATGGGTGACACCCAGCGCGAGTTCATCCTCCGAGAGCAGCTCAAGGCGATCCAGCAGGAGCTCGGCGAGCGGGATGAGCGCGGCTCCGAGGTCGACGAGTACCGGGAGAAGATCCAGAAGGCGAAGATGCCTGACGAGGTGGAGGAGCGCGCCTACAAGGAGCTGGACCGCCTGGAGAAGATGCCATTCCAGGCACCGGAGGGGGTGGTCGTCCGCACCTATCTGGACTGGTTGACCACGCTCCCGTGGAATAACCAGACCGAGGACCGGCTCGATATTCCCGCCGCGCAGGACGTGCTGGACGAGGACCACTATGGCCTTGCGAAGGTCAAGGAGCGCATCCTCGAGTTCCTCGCCGTCCGGAAGCTGGCGAAGGAAATCCGCGGTCCGATCCTTTGCTTCGTGGGACCGCCCGGGGTGGGGAAGACCTCCCTCGGACGGAGCATTGCGCGCGCCCTCAACCGGAAGTTCATCCGCGTCTCCCTCGGCGGCGTGCGGGACGAGGCGGAAATCCGCGGCCATCGGCGCACCTACATCGGCGCCATGCCGGGCCGCATCGTCCAGGGGATCAAGACCGCCGGTAGCCAGAACCCGGTCTTCATGCTGGACGAGATCGACAAGCTGGGAATGGACTTCCGCGGCGACCCTTCGTCCGCGCTGCTGGAGGCCCTCGACCCCGAGCAGAACAATGCCTTCAGCGACCACTACCTGGAGGTTCCGCTCGACCTGACCAACGTGATGTTCATCACCACGGCCAACCTCCTCGACCCGATCCCGCCGGCCCTGAAGGACCGCATGGAGGTCATCACCTTCCCCGGCTACACGGAGGATGAGAAGCTCGCCATCGCCCGCGACTTCCTGGTGGCGAAGCAGCTCAAGGAGAATGGAATCAGCGTTGAGCTGCTGGTCTTCGGGGATGAGGCGCTGCTCAAGGTGATCCGCGAGTACACCCGGGAAGCGGGAGTCCGCAACCTGGAACGGGAGATCGCCACCATCTGCCGGAAAGTTGCCAAGGAAGTCGCCAGCGGCAACACCGATCAGGTCACCGTTGGCCCGGACGACATCAAGAAGTTCCTCGGCGGGCGGCGCTTCCACTACGGCCGGGCGGAGGAGCAGGACGAGATCGGGGCCGCCACCGGGCTGGTCTGGACGGAGGTCGGCGGCGACATCGTCTCCATTGAGGCGACCCTGCTCAAGTATCACGAGCTGAAGCTGACCCTTACCGGTCAGTTGGGCGACGTGATGAAAGAGAGCGCGATGGCCGCCCTCAGCTATGTCCGCTCCCGCGCCCGCCTCTTTGGCATCGAAGACGACGCCTTCGACCGCTCCGAGATCCACATTCACGTCCCCGCTGGTGCCGTTCCCAAGGACGGACCCAGCGCCGGCATCACCATGGCCACCGCCCTGGCGAGCGCGGTCACCAAGCGCCCCGTGCGCAAGGATGTCTGCATGACCGGAGAGATCACGCTACGGGGCAAGGTGCTTCCGGTAGGGGGAGTGAAGGAGAAGGTCCTGGCAGCCCATCGCGCCGGCCTCACCACCGTCATCCTCTGCGACGAGAATGAGCGTGACATTGAGGAGATCCCGGAGGGCGTCCGCGCAGACCTCAAGTTCCACTTCGTGGACCATATGGACGCGGTGATTCCCCTCGCCCTGCTCGAAGGCCCGCGTCCTAGCCCGGCATACGCAGGAGTCCCGGCGCACCCCGCTTAGCGAAAGGGAGTCCTATGGAGAAGGAAGGGCGAATCTTCCGTTCCTTCAAGGAAGCGGAAGAATACGAGGACGAGTACTACGCAAACCTCACGCCCGAGGAGCGACTGGACATCATGTGTGCCCTTTGCCACGATCCGGACGCTAGAATAGAACGACCCAAGACTCCAGAAGATGCAAAGCGACTGGCCCGCGTCATCCGGCCGGAGTCGTCATCCAGTGACCATGGCAGCGTTGCAGATCTGTCCACAAATGATTACTGAACTTGAAGCCCGTCGAGCTAGCCGGTCGTCCTATCCCACGAGGGTAATTCGCAAGGGGGAACTGGAACCCGATGATGTCTGGGAGTGCACCCCCGGAGAGCGGATGTCGATGGTGTGGGAAATCACCAAGAGCACATGGGCAATGATGGGAGAACCGATCGGTGAGTCCCGACTTCCGCGACATGTTGTCCGAGTTCTCCGCGGCAGGCGTTGAGTTCCTGGTGATCGGTGCCTACGCCGTTGCTGCGCACGGTCTCCCGAGAGCCACTGGGGACATCGATCTGTGGGTGCGCTGCAATGCGGAAAACGCGGAGCGCATCATGGAAGCCCTGAACAGGTTCGGGGCACCGCTTCACGACGTCAGCGCAGCGGACTTCCACGAACCCGACATCTGCTATCAGATCGGCGTCACTCCAAACCGCATCGACGTTGTCACTCAGATTGATGGGGTCAGGTTCGAGGAGGCTTGGCCGAACCGCGTCGTCGCTGATGTATTGGGACTGCAGGTGCCCGTCGTTGGTCTCGATGACCTCCTTACAAACAAGCGGGCTACCGGTCGCCGGAAAGACCTGAACGATGTCACCGGGTTAGTGGAACTAGCCGCGAAGCCCCGGGCTCGACGGCAACGTCAGTGAGCGCGTATCTGGATTCACCCATCCCTCGCCCCATCCTGACCGTTCATGCGGAAGACGTGGACCTGGAGATCCCCGGTCTGTTGAACATCCGCGCCACCTTCCTCTCCGAGGGCCTCTTCGATGAGCGCTCCGGCGGGGACCCGGACGAGGAGGACCTCTACGAGGTCGAGGTGACCCACCAGGGCGAGGCGCTGCTTCAGGCGCTCACCTTTCCTCGCCTGGCCGCATCGCCTCCCAAAGAGTGGGCCGACGCCACGGATGCCGAGTTGGCGTCACTGCCGATGGAGCGTTTCGTCCTGGCCCTCGGCTGGGAGCTGGCCAACGCGGACCCCAGCAACTGGCCGCGCATCTGCGACGCCGCGCGCACCTGGGACGCCTGGACCCTGGAAGACGCCCTCCTCCGCATCCCGTCGGAGTGGACCCCGGAGACGCTGCTGCCGGACCTCGACTAAAGGAGCACCCATGGCCTACTGGCGCGAAAGCGATCCGTTACCCGCTTCCCTCGACTACCCGTGTCAGGACCGACGAGGGGCGGTGCTCCTGGATCCGATTGGGGCGGGTCGGTATCAGCTATGGATCCGCAGGCGAGCCGATGACGGCAGTTCCGATTGGAACGACTGGTGGCCCAAGCGTCCGATGGTGTTCGAGGACGAGAAGAGCGCCAAGATGGCTGCCTGGGACCTTGTTGGACGGTGCGACGAACTCGATCCGGCTGAGTTCCACATTGAGCCGATGCGGCGCGACAATGAGCCGGAGGTCGTGGAGGCGATCCAGGGTTCAGCTCAGGACCTCAAGTGCGTGATCTGGCGGCGATCCGATGGGCGCTTCGCAATCCGAGCGCTTCGTTGGGAGTTGGCGAGTTTCACCACAGACGGCACGAACGACTGGGACGAAGAATGGGCCTGGCTTCGCGTTGACCCTGACGAGTGGTTGGTCGCCGACGACCTCGAATCCGCTCGGGCCGCCGCTCACGATGAGCTTTCACGTCTCCAGAACGCGCCCAATCAGGAAGCCGTATGACCTTCGCCGACCTCTTCCCCCGCCGTCCGCTCATCGGTATGGTCCACCTCCAGCCACTTCCCGGCTCCCCCAGGTGGGGCGGCTCGATGGACGACGTTCTCCAACGCGCCCTGTCCGATGCCGCTGCCCTGGAGGCGGGCGGTATCGACGGCCTCATGGTGGAGAACTACTTCGACATTCCCTTCCACCCGGGCCGCGTTCCCGCGGAGACGGTGGCCGCCGTGGCTGTCTGCGTGCGGGAGGTGGTCGGGAGCGTCAACGTCCCTGTGGGGGTCAACCTGCTCCGAAACGATGGGGAGGGGGCTGTTGGCATCGCGGTGGCGGCGGGTGCGCGCTTCGTGCGGGTCAACGTCCACACCGGCGTCATGGCCGCCGACCAGGGCCTCCTCCAGGGCCAAGCCCACGAGACTCTGCGCCTGCGCCGCGCACTCGGTTCCGACGTGCTTATCTTCGCCGACGTCTGGGTCAAGCACGCCACGCCACTGCCTGGCGCAGAGCTGGAGCAGGCCGCAGAGGACGCCTTTCACCGGGGCCTAGCCGATGCCCTCATCGTCACCGGCAGCGGTACGGGCAAAGCCACAGACCCGGCCCGCGTCGATCTGGTCAAACGCGCCGTGCCTGGTGCTCCGGTGCTCATCGGCAGCGGTGTCACTGTTGAAACGGTCTCCGAGATGCTCGGCGTAGCGGACGGCGCCATCGTCGGCAGCTCCCTCCATCGGGACGGCGCCCCAGGCCGAGGCATCGACCCGGACCGTGTGCGGGCCTTGGTGAGTGCGCTCCGTTTCTAGAGCCTCACGTACAGGGTTCGTGTTGAGACCGACGTTCTGTGGGAAAACCCGCAACTAGTAGGGGACCCTGCCCTCACACACTCCGGGGGTGGTTGGCCGCTTCCCGTGCGAGAATGATTGGGGAGACGAACCGATGCTACGGCTGTTCGATGGGGAACTTAGCACCAACTGCGCGGGCATGAAGCGCCGGAGCTTCCTGCAAGCCGGGTTCCTCGGCGCAGTCGGTCTGACCTATGCGGACTTCCTGCGCATTCAGGCCGCTCAAGCTGGAGAGAACCCCTCGCGGATCAAGACGCGGCAGACGTCGTGCATCGTGGTCTGGCTGGATGGGGGACCGCCCCAGCACGAGACGTACGACCCCAAGCCAGACGCGCCCGCCGAGTACCGCGGTGCCTACAAGCCGATTGAGACCAGCGTTTCCGGCTTGCAGCTCTGCGAACTGATGCCGGAGCAGTCGAAGATGGCCCATCGGATGGCCTACCTCCGGTCCGTGCACCACGGCCACGGCGACCACTTTGCCGGTGCCCATATGATGCTGACCGGGCGATGGGGTGCCACCGGGGCCAACACTGCCCCCAAGGCACCCTCCGCCGGCAGTTTCGTGGAGATCACCCGCGGGGCCAACCGACCGGGCCTACCGGGGTATGTCGGCCTCGATAACGTGCATTCCGTCGGCGTGGTCCCCGGTTACCACGGCGCGAACTGGCTCGGCGCGCAGCACGATCCCTTTATCGCGGCGGACACTTCCGGCGGCAAGCGGATCGGCACCCCGACGCTCTTCAAGCAGGCCACCGACCGCTCGCGTCTCGCCAAGCGGAAGGCGCTCCTGGAGCAGGTTGACTCCCTCCGCCGCACCTTCGAGCATGATCCGAAGGTGAACAACACCGATCACTACACCCAGCGGGCGATGCACACCCTCCTGGCACCGGAGGTCCGCGAGGCGTTCGACCTCGATGCGGAGCCGGAGAAGATTGCGGAGCGCTACGGCGACCACCGCTGGTCGCGCAACTGCCTCCTCGCACGCAGGCTGGTGGAGCACGGCGTCACCTTCGTCACGGTGATGATGGACGGCTGGGACATGCATGACAACATCGCCGGTGTGGTGAAGCAGCCCGCACTGAACATGGACCGCGCTGTCGGCTCCCTCGTCCGTGACCTTGACGAGCGCGGGATGCTCGATTCCACGCTGGTGGTGGTGATGGGGGAGTTCGGCCGCACGCCGAAGCTCAACACCACCGGCGTCCCCGGTCAGACCGGCCTACCCGGACGGGACCATTGGGGAGATGTGATGTCCGTGGCGATGGCCGGCGGTGGCCTTCGCATGGGTCAGGCGGTCGGCGCTTCCAATGCGAACGGCGAGTACCCTGCGGATCGCCCCTACCACGCCCAGGACGTCCTGGCGACCATCTACAAAGTCCTGGGCGTCAATCCCAAGACGGAGATCCCCGACCTGGAAGGCCGCCCGATGCCGATCCTCTCGGAAGGCACCGCTATCCCGGAACTCGTCTGAGCCGGCGATTGAGCCATGCCTCTCCTGGAAGAAGGAGCACCACGATCCACAAGACGCTCCCGCCGTGGAGATCGTCTCTGGTGGTTGGCGGGCCTGATCGTATTCTCCTTCGGACTGCTGCTCGTCCCTATGGTCCGACCGATCCACCTAAAGGTTGCGGGAGGCCTCCTAACGGTGCGAACCGCACGCCAGTGGGTCCGATGGGTGGCACCGCAGTACGTCAGCGGCACTGGGCCGGACCTCCTACGCCGGCTCAACGTCGACTACTGGGGGGTGAAGGCAGGGGCCATGTGGTATCGCGTGGAGTTCTCCACCCCAATGCTGCCCAGGCGCGTGGTCACTAGGCGCGTCAACCTCAGGCATGGCACCGTGACAACAAGCTTCGGGCACAAGGCTCCCTCGGAGGGAAGCCGGACCTCGGCGCAGCAATAGTCACGGGGGATTCGCCGTGAGCGCAGCCGAGAAGTTTCACCTGACACCGAACGATTACCTGGCGACGGAGCGCGCATCCGACCTTCGCCACGAATACGTCGTCGGGCAGGTCTTCGCGATGGCAGGTGGCAGCAGCAACCACTCGCTGATTGCGATGAACCTGGCAGTCGCCATCGGAAGGCAGCTCGTCGGCTCAACGTGCCGGCTCTACACGAGCGATTTGAAGGTCGGGGTCGTTGAGTCAGACCTCTACTCATATCCCGACCTATCCGGGCTTTGCGGCACGCCCCGGTTCCTCGACGAGAAGAAGGATGTGCTGGTCAATCCTTCGCTTATCGTGGAAGTGCTCTCGCCATCTACAGAGGCGTACGACCGAGGCGCGAAGTTCGCGCATTACCGGCAAATGCCGTCAATGCGGGAGTATGTGCTCGTCTCGCAGGACGAAATGCGAATCGAAATCTTCACGGCGGGCGAAGACGGTTCTTGGACGTTCCGAGAGTACCGCGAACCAGAGGCCGAAGTTCCATTGGTCGCGGTGAGCGTCCGGTTGCGCCTCTGCGACGCCTACCGCCTCGTGGAGTTTCAGCCGTGAGCGCAGCCGAGAAGCTCTTATATTCGCCGGACCACTACCTTGAGCTTGAGCGCGCGGCGCAAACGCGCCACGCGTTGATCCACGGCGAGATGATTGGCATGGCGGGAGCATCCGAGCCTCACGTGCTGATTGCCGGAAATATCCTCACAGAGTTGAACATCCAGCTCCGAGGGCGCCAGTGCCGCGTCTACGGCTCGGACATGAAGGTCGCGGTGGCGGAGACCGGACTGTACACGTACCCGGATGTCGTCGCGGTCTGCGGTGAACCTCTGTTCCGTGATGGGAGCCGCGATGTGTTGCTGAACCCATCGCTGATCGTGGAGGTTCTCTCGCCGTCGACAGAGGCCTTTGATCGCGGCGCGAAATTCGCGCACTACCGGCGACTGCCATCGTTGCGAGAGTACGTGCTGATAGCGCAGGAAGAGATGCGAGTCGAAGTCTATATGGCTGTCGACGACGGAACCTGGTCGCTACGGGAGTACAGCGATCCGAATGCCGAAGTCCCGCTCACGTCAGTGAATGTCCGGCTCCAGCTCGCGGAGGCCTACCGTCTGGTGGAGTTCCCATCCGCTGGCGAGCAGACATGACCCTCCTCCCCAGGCCTAAGCTAACGTAAAGCGCCATTATCATTACCGACCGATCACAGCTTAGCTCGCTCAAGCTCCTCTCATGTTGTCTCGCTGCTAACTCCGGTCGCCCGCGTCACCCCATTGCTCGGCGCAATTCTTGCACAGGCTATATGCTTCGTCCTGGTAAGTGACGCAATTCCCGCACCAGTCGCACTTGCCTTCAACTTCGGTCGCGTCGGAGATGTCGTAGCTGAACTCTTCGGCGTCGTCTTCCTGGGGCAGAGCTTGATGCTCCGCGAGAGCCTGCTTCCCGGCCGGGGTTAGTCGATAGGGGCGCTCACTCACCAATCCCGCCGACAGTAGATCTTTGAGTATCCTTCGCGGAATCTCTCCCAGGTTTTCTTCTCTCCAGTGAAGCTCTCCGCGCGAGGATACCTGAGCGCCGCCTGCCATCAGTCTCATGACTCCATATCGCTCGGCTGTTGCGAGACCCTCGTCTGCGGCTACTCTAATCATGTCGAGGATCATCGAACCTAGCTGTGAATCGCCAATCCAATGCCTACGGTAGAAGCTCAGATGATCCAAAGAGCCACTTGAACGCTGATCTAGAAGGCTGATCCATCCGCCCTGGAAGTTCACCACTCCTCCCGCTACCGTCAGTTGTCTCTCACGGGTATCGAACCACGGGTACACCGTCCACGTCGAGTCGTCGACGCCGGGACGGTTCTCGAAAAACAACCCGTTATCGAAGGCGAGCCATTGACATCCGGTCGCCTCCGAGCCCTCATCTGCAAACACATCTTTAGTTTGCGCCTCCGCACCCAAGAACCGGGCTACGAACTCGGCACGCAGACTTGCTGAATGAATGCGAATTAAGTACGGTTTCCCAACTTCTAACTTACTTGGCTTGACTGCTTCGCCATTGGGAGCGTTTCGCCAGTGCGCGTTTTCATCGGCGTCGGACATCGATCAAGCCTCCGTGTATCGTTCCGGTCCACGAGGTCAGTGTATCTCGCTATTCGTCGTGCCACTCACTCGTCGACGCGATACCTAAGCGAGCTGCCGTATTCGCCCTCGATTTAGCACGGCATTATAAATGTGGTGACGATTGCGGTAGACCGTTCGATACTTGCCCATTGTTGACGGAGTAGCCCAAAGGGTGCAGGAGATGCGCAGCCGGTATCAAGACGACGACAACTACTTGTTGTTGTCACCACCTACGGCACCGACAATCTCCCCGGAGGCACGAATGTCTGATCTGGTGAAGCTGGGACGAGCGAATGTGTCGGGCGGCGACCTCCTGAAGCTGCTCCTCGCTGACCAGCGCAGCCCCGCCACCAAGCGGGCCTCCGCCGCCGACCTCCGCGACTTCTTCGGTGAGGAGCTGAGTCCCCGCGAGGTGGAGCGGTTCGTCACTATGCCGCCGCCCGGCTCCTGGCGACCTACAACCTACTAGGCTTCGTTGGTCTTGGGCGCCTTCCTCTGCGTCATTTCGAGGGATTGCAGCGCACAAGGGTCATCAAGGCTCTTCAGCAGGCGTTGAGGGCGTTCGAGGAAGACCCGGCCACGCCCGCCTCATACCCTCGGCGATAAGCGCTTTGGTACCTCCGGGCCGGATTCTAAGCCTTTTGGTACTCGTGTAAGCGTTTTGGTATGCGAGCGGCAGAAACCACGCGGTTTCCTACGGCCAGCGGACAAGCAGGCTGCGCCATACGCCTACCTCATGAGGGGCTCTAACCCTGGCCCCTAAGGTGGTTCCGGAGAGGTGGTGGTGGTGATCCCCCCCCCCCCCCCTTATTTTTAACGTAAGGACTATGCCTTACAATCGCAGAGGATGAATGCGATCAGTGCCGACTGTCCGCATCCGCCGACAATACCTGTGATGTCCGACCTCGTCCGTAGAGAACGCGCCTCCGTATCCGGGGGCGACCTCCTGAAGCTGCTCCTCGCTGACAAGCGCAGCCCCGCCACCAAGCGCGCCTACGCCGCCGACCTCCGCGACTTCTTCGGCGAGGAGCTGAGTCCGCGCGAGGTGGAGCGGTTCGTCACGATGCCGCCGGCGGAGATCGCCCGGCTCCTGGCTACCTACAAGGCCTCTCTTCTGGAGCGCGGACTGTCGGAGGCCACGCTCAACCGGCGCCTCGCCGCCATCCGGTCGTTGCTCAAGTTCTGCTACCGCCTCGGCTGGTCCCAGACCGACGGCCGCTCCCTGGTAGACGGCGAGCGCGTCACGGCCTACCGGGACACCCGCGGGGTAACCTCGGAGATCGTCAAGAAGCTCTTCGCGGCTGCGGATACCGGCGACCTCACCGGCCTCCGTGACATGGCGCTTCTCCGCCTCCTCTGCGAGAATGCCCTCCGGCGCGCCGAGGTCTGCTCCCTGAGCGTGGAGGACTTCCGGCCTGCGGAACGGCGGCTCTACATTCTGGGTAAAGGCAAGGGAACCCAGAAAGAGCCGGAGACGCTGTCCGAGCGCGCTGTCGAAGCTTTCACCCGATACTTGAACGCTGCCGGGCACGCGAACACTCCGCAGGCCCCCCTCCTGCGCAACGTCGACCCCCGCCCCGAATACAACGGCCTCCGGCTCACCGGCGATGGCATCTACCACATCGTCCGGGACCTCGGCGCGAGGGTCGGTGTCCCGACGCTCACGCCGCACAAACTGCGCCACACCGCCATCACCATCGCCCTCGACCTCACTGACGGCAATGTCCGCGCCGTCCGCGATCTCTCCCGCCACGCCCGCCTCGAAACTCTTCAGCGGTACGATGACAACCGCAAGGACTTCCAGGGCAGCGTCTCCGACCGCCTGTCCAACCTCTTCGAGGAATAGTTCTACTACCAGCGCATGCAAGATCCCGAGATCGCGTCAGAAGAGCAGACCTCAGCTCTCACGACACCGTATGACTCCCCCAGAATTGGGGGCTGGGGGGCCTCTCCTGAGAACTCCCCCAGAATTGCGGGCCGGGGAGCTTCCACAGCCGCACTTCGCGTTGCCGTTATCGGTCAGGGCGGGGTTGGTACCGCTGCGGCTCGGTTCCTCGCTGCAGCCGGTTGCCAGGTTGTCGGCTTCGAGCAATTCCAGCTCGATCACGACCGGGGCAGTTCCTATGGCGGATCGCGGATCATCAGACGCGTCTACCCGGACCCTCTCTACGCCTCGCTGATGGACGCCGCCTATCCGCTCTGGCACGATCTCGAGCGGGAGTGCGGCGAGGAACTGCTTCTACCATGCGGCGGCCTCTTCTTCGGGCCGGAAGGCCATCCGGAGATGATCGCTACCGAGGACGCCCTTACGGCGGTCGGCGTCCCCTACCAGCGGCTCTCCCCCGCAGACACCGCAGAACAGCACCCCCAGTTCCGCCTGCGGTCTGACGAGTACGCCCTCTGGGAGCCGCAGAGCGGTCTGCTGCGCGCCTCCCGGTGCGTCCTCGCCAACGCCACCGGAGCGCGGGCATACTGTGCCGACCTACGCGAGCAGTGCCCCATCCGCGCCATCGAACCTCATGGGAGTGGAGTGCGTGTCCATTCTGCGGCAGGCAGCGAGGAGTTCGATCGTGCCGTGATCACCGGTGGACCCTGGACCGCCGGGTTGATCGCGCCGTGGCTAGAGCTTCCGCTCCGCGTCACCCGCCAGCAGTACGCCCACTTCGCCGTCGAGGATCCGGCCTCATTCGCCCCGGATCGCTTTCCGGTGTGGATCGACATGGCCGAGCTCTTCTACGGCTTTCCCCAGCACGACGCCATCCCCGGCATCAAGGCCGCGCTCCACGTCCCCGGCCCCACCCACGATCCCAACTCGCCCGACCGCTCCCCCAGCGACGGAGACAGCCAGCTTCTCTACCACTACCTCACGCGTCGGATGCGGGGAATGGCCGTGCCTGACAGCGCCGACAGCCCAGCCATCTTCTCCAAGGTTTGCCTCTACACCATGTCGCCGGATGAGGACTTCGTCATCCGGCCCCTACCAGGCGCGGAGCAGGTGATTTTCCTCGGCGGCCTCTCCGGCCACGGGTTCAAGTTCACCGTCCTGCTTGGCCAGATCGCAGCCCGCCTGGCAATGGGTCAAGACCCCGGACACAACCTGGAACGCTTTCGCCCGGACCGCTGGTCTGCAAGTTCAACAGGCTCAACAGGCAGCTGACCTTGATTAAGAATGGATGAACTCTCGGCGGAGAAGGAATTGTCGCGCTAAACTGCCGAGTCACTGGTAAAGACCGGGAAGTCTAAAGAAGGGTATGTGGCTGGATTCTGCGAACCCCGAAGTGGAACGAATAGTGCTGCGGCTGGAAGTGACGGGTTGGGCCAGTAAGGTCCTGGCGGATGGCGGGACGGGCAGGCGGGACGGGCACCCCCTCCGCGCGGGGTTCAAGTGCGGGATCGGGTCAGCGAAAACAGGTTAGAGCATGGGCAAGCGCCTTTACGTAGGGAACCTCCCCTACTCCATGGATGAACAGCAGTTGCAAGCGGCGTTCGCGCAGTGGGGTTCCACTGGCGCGGTGATGCCGGTGGACGAATCCGGTCGCTCCAAGGGCTTCGGCTTTGTGGACATTGCGGACGATCAGGTCGAGGCAGCGATCGCAGGGATGAACGGCGTCCGGTTGGGTGGCCGTCCCCTCACCGTCAACGAGGCACGCCCGCGCGAGAACCGCCCACGCGGCGACGGCTACGCGCCCAGGGAAGGTGGCGGGGCCAGAGAAGGCGGTGGCTACGGTGGAAACCGCGGTGGCTGGGGCGGAGGTCAGGGCGGCGATAGCCGAGGCGGTTACGCTGGCGGAGGCCAGGGCGGCGATGGCCGTGGTGGCGAAGGCCGGGGCGGCGATAGCCGCGGCGGTTATGCCGGCGGCGGGGGCCGAGGCTTCGATGGCGGTGCCGGTCGCGGTGGCTTCGACAGCCCGAGTCGCGGTGGTGGCTATGCGAGCGGAGGCCCAGAGCGAGGCTATCCCAACGCCCCTGACCGCAGCAGTGTCGAACGCGGCGGTCCAGATCGTGGCGCAGATCGAGGCTTTGACCGCAGTGCCGACCGTGGCGGTTCAGGCGGTCGCAGCTTCGAAGCGGACGCGCCCTCTGGCAGGAACGCTAGTTTTGATGCACCCAGTGGGAAGGACTCCGCCTGGGACGACGGCGGAGGCCGAGGTGGCCGTAAGCCAAGCGGGGGCCGTGAGCGCCGCAGCCGCGACACCGGCGACGATTTCGACGAGTAAGACACACGTTCAACGCGCTGGTCACTGAAGGCTGCTCCCCCAATTGGGTTGTGGGAGCAGCGGCGGACTAATGTCATGCTGAAATCCCACCAGGGTTAGCAGGACGGCAGGCCCGTGCTACACTAATGACTGATCATCGTATTGGACTGCACGAAAGGCAGGTTGACCATCAATCGCTTCAACGACCGGCGTAGCCCCCGAGAGATGGGGCCGCGTCTGAACCATCGCATCCGTGTGCCGGAAGTTCGGGTAGTGGACGCCGAGGGCAATCAGCTCGGAGTCATGGAAACCCGGCGCGCTCTTCAGCTTGCCATGGACCAGGGGTTGGATTTGGTGGAGATCGCTCCCACTGCCCAGCCGCCTGTATGCCGTATCTTGGACCATGGAAAGTTCAAGTACGACACCTCCAAGAAGACCAAGGAAGCCAAGAAGAAGTCGCACACCACGGACGTGAAGGGGATCCGGATGCGCTACGGCACCGAGGCCCATGACATGGACTACCGCGTCAAGGACGCGCGCCGGTTCCTGGAAGAGGGTAACAAGGTCCAAGTAACGCTCATCTTCCGGGGTCGCGAGGTGACGCATCCTGAGATCGGGCGCGGGCAGTTGGAGAAGCTGACGCAGGCGCTCGCGGATGTGGCGGTGGTGGAGCGGCCCCCGGCCCTCGAAGGCAAACGCATGACCCTCCTTTTGGCACCCAAGTAGCCAAGTAGGCGGTGGGGAACAGTCTCGTTGACGGGCCAGGAGATTCCTGGCCCGTTCTTCATCCCAGGGTTCGCTCGTGAGTAGCGGGTGATAAGATTCAAGCGCTCCCGGGCCGGACGGACCACCGTCAGCGGCCCGTTCTCACGTACGGAAGCTCCTTCATGCCGCCCCCTCTTCTGCCGGTCGCGGCGTTGATTCTCGTCACGGGACCCAACGCTCGGATGCGCTCCCGGCATCCTAAGGTGACCCACCGAATTCTGGGGAAGCCGCTCGGTTCCTTCTCCATTGACCTTTGCCGCGCCCTGGGAGCGGAGCGGATCATCGTCTCCGTCGCTGACACGGAAGAGCTCACCGAAGTCAAGGCCGCCCTGGGCGCCGAGGTCGAGTACGTTCAGGCAGCGGCAGCAGAGTTGATCCAGGCCGCCGCCTCGCGATTGGGACCGGTTTCAGGACCTGTGATCGTCACCACGGCCGGCTGGGTTCCAGCTCCTATGGACGGACGCCTCTTGACCGAGGCCGGTCGATCGGATGGGACCGCAGGTGCAACCGCGCATTTCCTCCGCTTCGACCGTGCCCACTCTGGACAGGAGGGCGCTAACGAGACCGAGTCAATTGTAGCCGCTGGTCTGTTTCAGGGAGTCGAGTTGGGCGTCACCGCCCTCTCGGCTACCAACTCAGACGAAGTGGACCTCCTTGCCAGTTACCGCCCTACCCTTCCACCGGGCGCAGCCATCCTCCGACGGTCCCAGGGAGGCCTGGTCGTTGAAGACCGCGCCGCCCTCGCCGCCACTCTGGAGCGGATCCGAATCGGTAAGGTGCGGGAGCTTATGGCATCCGGGGTGACGGTTGAGGATCCGGCCACCGCCTGGATCGGACTGGGCGTAACGATGGGCGCAGATACCATCATCCGGCCGAACTCCTACCTCGAAGGTTCAACCGTCATCGGAAGTGAGTGTGTCATCGGCCCCAACGTTCAGATCACCGACTGCGTCATCGCAGATCGCGTCGTCATACACAACGCGGTGCTCACCAAGAGCGAGGTCGGTGACGAAACCAAGATCGGACCCTATACCCAGCTCCGTCCTGGGAGCCGGGTGAAGCGCAAGGTCAAGATCGGCAACTTCGTTGAGCTGAAGAATGCAGTCGTGGACGACCGTGCTTCCTTGGGGCATTTCGCCTACATCGGTGACGCATCGGTGGGAGAACACACCAACATTGGAGCGGGCACCATCACTTGCAACTACGATGGCAAGCGTAAGCACCGCACCTACATCGGCAAGGAAGTGTTTGTTGGCACCCATGCCACCCTGGTGGCTCCGGTGACCATCGGTGACGGCGCCTTCATTGCCGCAGGTTCCGTCATCACCCAGGACGTGCCTGACAACGCACTGGCGGTGGGGCGCTCGAGGCAGAGCAACAAGCACGATTGGGCGACGAGGCGGCGCCATCTGCAAGACCAGGATCAGAAGCAAGCGGACGGGGCCACTTCGGATGGGAACAGCGCGGATGTTGGATGAGCAGCCAGTGGATGAGCAGCCAGTGGATGAGCAATCGGTGGATGAGCAGTTCGGGAGGATCGACCGTGCGGAATGACACGCTCCGCGTACTTGCGGGGAATTCGAACGTCCCATTGGCGGAGTCCATTGCGGGGCATCTGGGCACCCAGGTGTCAGACATGATGGTCACCCGCTTCAGTGACGGCGAAGTGAGGGTGAAGATTCAGGAGAGCCTGCGTGGGATGGATGTATTCGTCATCCAGTCAACTTCGCAGCCGGTGAATGAGCATGTGATGGAGCTGCTGATCATCCTGGACGCAGTGAGGCGTGCCTCCGCAGCCCGGATCACCGTGGTGATGCCGTATTACGGCTACGCTCGGCAGGACAAGAAGGTGAAGCCGCGGGAACCCGTGGCGGCGCGCCTGGTTGCGGATCTTTTGACACTGGCCGGAGCCAATCGCGTGCTCGCCGTGGACCTCCACGCGGAGCAGATTCAGGGCTTCTTCAGCATCCCGGTCGACCACCTCTACGGAGGGCCTCTCATCGCGGACTACCTCATCAGCCAGAAGATCGTCGGTTCTGACATCGTGGTGGTATCGCCGGATGTCGGCGGCGTGGGCCGCGCCCAGGCTCTCGCCCAGCAGCTCGATGCGAAGCTCGCGATCATCGCCAAGCGACGCCCCGAGCCCAACCGAAGTGAAGTCATCAGCGTCGTCGGCGAGGTCGAGGGCAAGACGTGCGTGGTCATTGATGACATCATCGATACGGGTGGCTCGATCATCGGCGGCATTGACGCACTCAAGAAGGAAGGTGCCGAGCGGATCTTCGTGGCCTGTAGTCACGCGGTGCTGTCAGGCCCTGCCGTTGCGCGACTGGACGGAAGCCCGCACATCGAGCAGGTCATCGTCACTGACACCATCAAGTCGCCCGACGGCAAGCTCACCGACCGCTTCATCTGCCTCAGTGTCGCACCGCTCCTCGCAGAGGCCATCGACCGCATCCACCGCGACGCCAGCGTCAGCGAGCTCTTCCTGCCCTACCTGTAGCCGGGATGCCAGCCCCCATGGAGCGCGGGCGTCCCACCCGCACCCTCCCAAGGTTCGCTGGAACCCGCACCGGTTATCAGCGAACCCAAAGCAAGTCCGAAATTGATCGATGCGTCTTCCGTTCCAACGCCGCCTGCCAGCGGTTCCACCTCGCTACCTGATCGTTGGCCTGGGCAATCCGGGCGCGGAGTATGTGGGAACCCGACACAACGTCGGCTTCCGCGTGATCGACATCCTGGCTGAGCGGCACCGTATCGATCACAAGAAGAGCGAGAAGAGGGCGCAGGTGGGCTACGGGTCGGTACGCGGGGAACCCGTCACTCTAGCCAAGCCGATCACCTTCATGAATCTCTCCGGCGAGAGTATCGCCCCGCTCATGCAGGCGCTCTCGCTCTCCCCCACCGAAGTCGTTGTGGTGTACGACGACATGGATCTGCCGGTCGGCAAGCTACGGCTTCGGCCGGGAGGATCTGCGGGCGGTCATAACGGGATCAAGAGCCTCATCCAGCACCTGAAGACTGACCAGTTCCCACGCGTCAAGATAGGCGTGGGACGCCCCAAGGGTGCCGGGAGCGTGGATCACGTCCTGGGCAAGTTCTCCCGCGAGGAGCTTGAACCGATTCAGTTCGCGTTGGACCGTGCCGCCGACGCCGTGGAGAGCATCGTGGCCGATGGCATCAACCGGGCGATGAATCAGTTCAACATTACCGCCGAGGAGCAGTCCCTCTGACCTTGCATCGACCGAGCAATCTCTCACCGTTTCGTCGCTATCCACTTCGGGTAAAAGCCGCCAGGTGGCTGGGAGCGCTTCCCGCCCTGTAGGCGACAACGTGGAGACAGTGAGGAGACAACGATGCATAAGGATGAAGTTAAGGGCAAGGTCAAGGAAGCCGCAGGCCGAGTGCAGGACGCGGTTGGGGATTTGACCAAGAACCCGCGTGACGACGCCGAAGGTAAGCGGCTCCAGGCGGAAGGCAAGATGGATCAGGCCAAGGGTAAGGTCAAGGACGCCCTGCACCGCGCCATCGACTGACCTCTTGCCAATCGCTAGTCCGCTCCTTGCAAAGAGCGTCGACTTTACCGGCGTCCCATCGGAAGTAACGGCTTCGGGGACGCCGGTATGCTTTGTGTCAGCCTGATTCGCAGCTACTGCGACTCGCGGCGGCTACTGCGGTCGCCGGCACCGCAAGTCGTTCTTCAACCGCAGGTAGTCGGCTACGGACGTGGATTGGGAGCGGTTTGCGAGCCACGGTGAGCACGGTCAGCCCAAACGGCAGCGAGACCTTCCGCGCAATGGCAAGCTCAGCGGCCTGAAAACCGATCAGCGCACGGTTCGCCAGGGGCGGCACCTTCGGCAGTGCCGCCGCCGCGTTCTCCACTTCCTTACCGCGGGTTGCAAGCCGAACGGTGGCCGCCAGGGGGAAGAGGCTGCAAAGCAGGTAGGTCTGCTTCTCGACCAGGAGCCCCGCATCCTTCAGCAGCCGTGAGAACTGCGCCGCTGCGTACCGGCGATGGTGGTGCAGCGCCACGTCATGGGGTCCCCACAGAAACTGGTAGGCGGGGACACTGGCCACCAGGATCCCGCCTGGTGCCAGGACGCGGCTGATCTCTCGAACAGCACCAGCATCGTC
>JANPLG010000554.1:0-15858 GCA_031426395.1 Actinomycetes bacterium | reverse complement strand
CAGCGAAAGGGGTGCCGCCGGTTGAACCGCAGGGACCCACGCACCCACTATTGAGCCTGACTGTTCGAGGCACTCGCAGCCAAACCGGTGCGTGCCCTCAGCGAGACCCATTCGCTAGAGGTGTGCGCCGGATCATTGCAGGCCGAGGTCCCGCGTGGCTTACTGACACGCCGTGTGGCGGGAATGACGCGGTGCCCCGGCAATCGGTTAAGATTTCGCGGCCAGGCAACGCGCTTTCGGTGGGTCGACCACCGCGTACGGGCCGCGACATCCTCTATTCGATGGTCTTGACGCCGCCTTCCCTTGTCGGAAGGCGGATTTGGCGTCTCAAGAGTTGTCTGTGAGCCGCGCAGGGAAACGCCGACAATCGCGGTAGTGATGGAAGCTTGAGGAAGAACTCAACTTCCTGGGTATCACCGGTCCACCGGGCCGGCCTGGTTTCTGGAGGCAGCAACAAGTGGAGAGAATCTTCGTCCGCGGCGGCAACCCGTTGCGAGGTAGCATCCGGGTGAGCGGCAGCAAGAACTCCAGCCTGGCGATCATGGCCGCCTGTTTGCTGGTGGACGGCAAGACAACCCTTCGCAACGTGCCGGACATCCGCGATATCCACACCATGGCAGAGATGCTGCAGGCGGTGGGTGCGGAAGTTCGCTTCAGCACGGAAGGCGATGTAGAGATCGACGCCACCGGCTTCAACCGTACCAGCGCCCCGGAAGAGCTGGTCCGCAAGATGCGGGCCTCCTTCTACGTTTTCGGCCCGATGCTCGCCCGGCTCGGCAGCGCCCGCGTGGGCCAGCCCGGCGGCTGCGATATCGGTGCCCGGCCCGTCGACTTCCACATCCGCGGTATGCAGTCGCTGGGCGCCTATGTCCGCGTCGAAAGCGGCGTGGTCGAAGGCTACTGCGAGGGGCTTCGCGGCGCGCGCATCTACCTTGATTTCCCCAGCGCCGGGGCAACCACGCACCTGATGTCCGCCGCCAGCCTCGCCGAGGGCGTCACCACCATCGAGAACGCCGCGATGGAGCCGGAAGTCAGCGATCTGGCCCGGTTCCTTACCGTCCTCGGTGCGCGCATTGAGGGCGCTGGGACCTCCACCGTTCATGTTGAGGGGATCCGCAAGCTGCGGGCGGACCAGGAATTCACCATCATCCCGGATCGCATGGAGGCCGGAACCTACGCCTGCGCCGCCGCCATCACCCGCGGGGACCTGGTGCTGGAGAACGTGATCCCCTCCCACCTGCAGCCGGTGCTGGTGAAGCTGCGCGACATGGGCGTGCAGATCGGTATGCTTGACCTGGAGAACGACGAACCAGGCCTGCTGCGGATAAGCGCCGATAGCCGCACCCGCGCCGTCGACATCCTGGCGATGCCGCATCCCGGCTTCCCCACCGACATGCAGCAGCCGATGGCCGCCCTCCTCGCCGTCAGCGAAGGCTCTGCGATGGTCACCGACCGCGTCTTTGAGAGCCGCTTCCGCTACGCAGGCGAGCTGCAGCGGATGGGCGCCGATATCCGCGTGGAGAGCCGCACCGCTTTCATCCACGGCGTGGACCATCTCTCCGGCGCCCACGTGACCGCCACTGACCTCCGGGCAGGGGCCTCGCTCATCGTCGCCGCCCTCGGCGCCGAGGGCGAAAGCGTCATCAGCGGCGTGGAGCACGTGGACCGCGGCTACGATGCCCTGGTGGAGAAACTGCAGAGCGCGGGCGCGGACATCACCCGGATCACTTCGGAGTCCGCCAATCGCCTCGCCTGGGCCGGCTAGTCCCCGGCCGGCGCGAAGCCGCTTCAAACCGCTTGGATCTGACAGAGCCGCTCTTCGGAGCGGCTCTTTTTATGTCATTTGGCCCCGTTCTTGCCAGATAAGCCAGCAGGCGTTGCTCCGGCTCCAGGGGGTGGCAATTGCTGATTGTTCAGTTAGAGGCCAACCGATAGAATGACGATAGATCAAGACGCCGTTCCTATAGCGTCTCGCTAACCAACCAAGCGGAGCACAGGATGGCGGGAAGAGGGTTTGACGATAAGCAGCGCGCGTCTGCAGCTGGCAAGCGGGGTGCGGAGACGCTCAAGGAGAAGTTCGGGCGGGAGCATTTTGTCAGCATGGGCAAGACCGGGGGAGCCTCCAACCGCCAGCGGCATGACGCGGATCACTTCCGTGAACTGGGCCGCAAAGGTGGGCAGGTCCGATGGGAGCGGGAACGCGCCCGTCGCGCCGCCCTGGAGGCCGAAGCTCAGCCGGCACCAGTGACCACTGAAGAGTAGCTGGCAAAGAGTAGCCGCCGTAACCGCGCGGCGCGAACTCCGCGCCCGGAGGTTGCTCCACACGCGCTTGAGGGAAGGACATAGCGACTCCCGGAGATCGCTATGTCTGAAGTGCCCCATGCTGCTCCGTTTCCTCGCGCGTGGGTGATCCGCGCCCTGCAATTGGAGACCGCCCCGGACGAGGGAGCGGATGCGGCGGCCGGGTCGGCGCTTGATGCGCTGGCCGTAGCGGCGGCGTCTGAACCCGCTCCCGATGCGGCGCTCCTAACGGCCTACACCCAGCGCCTGCATCGCGTGCGACTCTCGTCACCGATGGTCGGCCACGCCCTATCCCGCCTGCTGGCGCGACTTGTGGCCCAGCCAGGAGACGCCGTCGCCGCCGCGCAATCCGTCCGCTCCGAGATCCAAGCGGAGCGGCAGGCGCTCATCAATCACGCGGAGCCGGTGTTCCGGCCGGGGCTCCGGCTCCTCACGTTGGGAGATCACCCGCTAGTCCGAACACTGCTGCTGAAGTTCGCAGATCGGCTGGAGGCGGTCGTGGTTTCCGAAGGCCGGCCTACCAGCGACGGCGTCCGTCTGGCATCGGCGCTGGCGGAGATGGCATTGCCCGCCCGCCTGATCACGGAAGCGCAGCTTGCCCTGGAGTTGCGCTCCACCGGCATGGCCCTGGCCGCCGCAGAGCGGGTCCTCCCCAACGGCGACGTGGTCGCGCGGGTGGGGACGGCGCTCCTGGCGCAACTCTGCGCCGCCTACCGTGTCCCGCTCTTCATCGCGGCCCCGCAGGCGGTCTGGGTGGAGGAACGTGACCCTCTGGCCCACTTCGCGGTTGAGCAGCGCTCGCCAACCGCAGTGCTTCCCGTAAGGGTTCCGGGTGTGGAAGTGAGCAACGCGCCCTTCGACCTGACACCCGGTTCGCTCGTGGCCGGTTATCTGGCGGAGACGGGGATTATCCGCCGCGAAGGCTGATCGTTGGACTCCATCAGGACGCGCTGGACGCAGGATCGGAAAGCGGGACTTCGGCTCTGCGCAGAGGGTCGCTAGCACGGTGAGCGGCGGAAACGGGCGACTCCGGATAGTCCGCCTCGCTCGGCTCGTCTTCGGGCTGAAGGTCGCCGGGAGGCCGTGCGGAGAGCGCGTCGAGGCCGGTCACGGTCACCAGGCCCGCGAACAGGCTTTCACCCAGCGCGACTCCTGCCGCCTCAAGCGTTCGCTCGACAATCATCCCTCCGCCCTTCAGGGTCACCACGTAGGCCCATGCGATGGCGGCCAGCATCCCGCCTGCGATGAGCGTCATGGTCAGCATCAGCGCGAGGTGCAGCCAGGTCCGCCGACTTGCGATCTGCAGGGCGGATCCAAGTGCGCGGGCAGGCTTTTGCTGTCCGGTCACCGTGAGCATCAGCGCCGGTGCTAGCAGCGCGTGGAACGGGATTGTGAGCAGGATGGCCCCGAGGGCCAGCCCGCCTGCGCTGAACGGCACACGCAACGCCAGAACGGACGCCAACGGCGCGATCACCACCAGCACATAGCCCAGCGCAAGCAAGGTGCCGTATGCCCAGCGCGAACCGGTGAACCGTCCCTCTCCAGCAAATGGACGACCTTCCATCCATTGACCAGCCATCGCGAGGAGCACCGGCGCGAGGCCCAGCCCCAGCGCGAGGCTCCAGGCGAGGGCCGCCGCCCATCCCGTGAGCGAGAAGGCGGGGATCGCCACGGCGGCGGCGGCGTTGGGCAAGGCGAAAAGGCCGAGCCAGAGAAGCTGCTGCGTGCCCCAGAGCTGCAGCGCCGCCCGGCAGAGCGAGCTGAAGCCGGGCAGCTCCGGCGCGTCCCAGGTGCTGACATCCGCCTGCATCCGCCGCGAGGGAAGCTCTGGGAGCGGCTGGGATCGCGAGGGTTCTCGGCGGGGCCGGGGTGCTGCCGTCGGTGCCTCGCCCATGCCCATCTCGCCCTGGACCGGCAGACGGAGCGAAGTTCCCGGCTGGGGAGCATGCGATCTCTCGATTTGAGAGGTAGCGGGGATGGCGGGTGCGGCCGGGATCGCCAGCGCGCTCGCGGCTGCCTGATCAACCAGCTCCATCCGCAGCCGCGCCGGCTCGAAGCCGGGATCGAGGCGAAGCGCGGCTTCGTACCGGAGGCGCGCCTGGCGACCGCGCCCTGTGGTCTCCAGCGCCAGTCCATAGTGGTAGAGGACCTGCGCGTTCTGGGGCTGGAGGTAGTGGGCGCGGTCCAGCGCCTCAATCGCTCCCGGCGCGTCGCCCATCTGCGCCAGCACCATCCCTAGGGCGGCATGGACCAGCGCGTTCTCCGCGTCCTGCTCCGCCTGGCTGCGCAGCCGCTCCGCCGCTTCGGCCGGGCGGTTTGCAGCGAGCGCGGCGAGCGCCTCGTTGAGGGCGGATTGTGAATCCTGCATGAGGTGAGGTGCCATCTTGGAGCGGCGAGCCGGGAGCCGACTTCAAAAGGAGGGTTGAGCAGTCGCGCAACAGCTTACCTGAGCATCGTCGGCAGGTTCGGTTGCTTCTCTCCTCCTCAAGAGAAAGACATGCAGCCAGGAAGCGTTCATAGCAAACGGACATTGGGCCTGGGGTTTCCGCCAGATCCCACCGATATGAGGGATGGTAGTGGTAGAAACTCGGTCGGGCAGTCGTCCGATTGAGGGGTGCCCAAACTGGTGGAAAGAAGGGTATCCTTCCCCCGTGTCCGAAGATATGTTTGGCGAGGGGCGGAGGTGGTAAGACCTTCAGATTCCTCGCCGGTCCCCGTGGAGGCGGCCTTCAGGCTGTCCAGTGATACAGGGACGGGAGAGCCTTATGAATGAGGCGGCGTGGTATGCGGTTTACACCCGTAGCCGTCATGAAAAGCAGGTAGCGGAATACCTGGAGAGGCAGCGGCTGGAGACATTCCTGCCCCTGCGCCGCACCTGGAGTTCCCGGCAGGACCGGCGGGTCACCATTGAGATCCCCGCCTTGCCCGGATACCTGTTTGTGAGGACGGTTCTCTACCCGGAAACCCGGGCGCTCATCAAGCGGAGCACAGGCGTGCTTCGGTTGGTGGAATCCGTCGGCCGGCCAGCGGTCATCCCGGACACCCAGGTGGTGTCGCTGCGGACGATGCTCGCCTACGCCTTCAACGCTGAAGGTCATCCGTTCTTGAAGGTCGGCGACCGGGTGCGCGTGGTGCGCGGCCCGATGGTCGGCGCGGAGGGTTACCTGGTGCGGGTTGCTGACAGCAAGCACCGCCTGGTGATCGCCGTGGAGTACGTGAACCAGGCGCTGAGTGTGGATATCGACGCGCATTACGTGGAGCTGGCGGACTGACCGCTGAGCGACCGTAACTCCAGCGCGTGGGCTGCCGGATACCCATCGGCGCCCTCCGTCCTCGTTTGAATCAACCAGCGGCTCGTCTGCTGTCCGGCCAGCGGGCAGACGATGATCCGCATGTAAGGGAAGAAAGCGCGACTCTCGGATGTAACCGAGAGTGCTGCGCACTGTACGCGGCTCCGACGGCTCCACTTTCGGGAGCCACTGTGGACACCAATTCAAGACCTAGAAACTCTCGGATGTAACCGAGAGTGCTACGCACTGTACGACCTGATTCTCGCCGCTCCATTTTCGCCCGCTCCATTTTCGCCCGCTACACTTTCGCCCTCATCAAGGGCGCGCTCCGGACCCCGAGGGATAGCTATGGACCCGTTGGACCTCCTCAAGCAGGCAATCGCAGACCGGACCGCCCGGATCGGGGTCATCGGACAGGGCTACGTGGGGTTGCCGCTCTCGGTCCACCTCTCCCGGGCCGGCTTCCGCGTTCTCGGGCTGGAGGCGGACCCGGAGAAGGTGGCGGCGCTCAACGCCTGCCGCTCCTACATCGGGGACATCCCGGACAGCGAATTGCGGGAAGCGCATGCCGCCGGCTACGAGGCCACGGGCGACGCCTCCAAGCTGGGCGAAGTGGACGCGATCCTGATCACCGTCCCAACTCCTTACACCAAGACCAAGCAGCCGGACATGACCTACGTCCAGCAGGCGGCTCAGGCGGTCTCCAGCCAGCTCCGTAAGGGGCAGCTCATCATCCTGGAGAGCACCACCTACCCAGGGACCACCGCCGACCTGCTGGTCCCGGCGCTGGAGGCCACCGGCCTGAAATCCGGCGTCGACTTTGAGGTCGCATACTCGCCGGAGCGGATCGAGCCGGGCAACCCGGTCTACGGGCTGCACAACACGCCCAAGGTGGTTGGGGGAATGACCCCTCGCGCAGCGGAGCTTTCGGTGAGCCTCTATGCCACCATCGTCTCAAAGGTCGTGCCGGTCTCAACGCCTGCGGCGGCGGAGATGACCAAGCTGCTGGAGAACACCTTCCGCCACGTGAACATCGCTCTGGCGAACGAGATGGCGCACCTCTGCCACCGCATCGGCGTGAATATCTGGGAGGTGGTGGAAGCCGCTTCCAGCAAGCCGTTCGGCTACATGCCGTTCTACCCGGGTCCGGGCGTGGGCGGTCACTGCATCCCCATCGACCCCTACTACCTGGTATGGAAGGCGCAGGAGCACGAGGCGGTGGCCCGTCTCGTGGAGCTCTCCGGGCACATCAACGACAGCATGCCGGACTGGGTGGTCGAGCGGACGGGGGATCTCCTCAACGACCGCGGCCGGAGCTTCCGTGGCAGCCAGGTGCTCCTGCTGGGAATGAGCTACAAGCGCGACGTGCCGGACCTGCGCGAATCGCCGTCGCTGAAGGTGCTGGAACGGCTTCTGCGCAAGGGCGCCCAGGTGAGCTACCACGATCCCTACGTCCCCGCGCTCCCCTGGCAGTACAGCGGTCTCCGCTCCGTGCCGCTCACCGCCGCCACGCTCCAGGAGAGCCAGTGCGTGGTGCTGCTCACCGACCACCAGCGGCTCGACCTGGAGCTGATTGCCCAGCATGCCCCGGTACTGCTCGACACGCGGAACGCGATGAAGGCTTTCAAGTCCCGCAACGTGGTGCTGCTTTAGGTTCCTCGCAGCGTTGCCGTAACCGACGCGAGACACGCATGACAGACATCCTTGAAGAGAGTTCCACGGGAAGCGCTGCTTCAGAGGGAGGGGGAGCCGTTGAAGAGCTCCTCTTTCATCTGGAGGAGCGGTATGCCGCCCTCTGCACGGAGCTCCAGGCGCTGGAAGAGCGGCTCCGCGTGCTGCGGACCGCCGCCGATGTCTGCGCCCTCTGCGGAGGCGTGGGCGAGCGCTGGATCCGCGGCGGCCTCTACGGGGAGCTTCGTCGCAAGGCGTGCTCCTGCACTGGCGATGGCCGCTGAATCATGCGATACGTAGCTGAGAGTTATCGCTTGCCGGATTGTTCACTCATCTGCCTGGGGCAGGCATTCTCGTGGGGCAAGTTTACGTGGTAAAGTTATTTGGCGCGCAGCCGCCGCTGGTCCGGTCGGCCAATCTGGTCCGGCGGGAGAGGGGAGTCAAGAATGCCTCGAGACCGTGATCTGGAGCAGGAAGCTCCGGAATTCAATATCCGAGACATCACGGAGACCCTGCGGCGACGCAAGTGGGTGATCATCCAGGCGTTTGTCTTCGTCAGCATCATCGGGCTGGTGACCGCGTCCCTCTCCCCGCCGGTCTACGCCACCGGGTCGCGGATGATGGTGAACACTCCCGGCCTCAACCAGGTGATCCTCACCGGCGTGGCGGCCACGGACCCGCTCTCCCCCCTGATGCAGCTACGGCAGAGCCCCAGCCTCTCCACGCAGTTGGAGATCCTTCGTAGCGGCATGTTCGGCCAGCGGGTGCGCACCAAGGTGGCCCCTGAGTTCGCTGCGGCAGGCGTCTCGCTGAGCTACTCGGAGCAGGGCGACACGCAGATCATCAACGTGGGCGTCGAGGGGTCCGACCCGCAGGCTTGTGCCGCCTACGCCAATGCCGCTACCCACGCCTACATCGATCTGACCAAGGAAGCGAACTCCGAGTACGTCAACAAGGCCACGGCCTACCTGCGCGACCAGACGGCTTCTTGGGACAAGCGGATGAACGAGGCAGATCAGCGGCTTCTCAAGTTCAAGCAGAAGTACCAGCCAGCGGACACCCCGGGTGAAGTCACCGCTCGCGTGGAGGACGCGCTGAAGCAGCAGGAAAAGGTTCGGGAGTCCAGGAATCAGCTCGCCTCCCTGGCTGCCGAGATCAAAGTTCTTGAGAGCCAGATCGGCCAGTCCGAGCCATTCCTCCCTGCGGAGCCGGAAGCGAATCCCGCCATCCAGGAGACAAGCGCGCAGATCACTCAGCTCGAAGCGGAGCGAGTGAAGCTCCTGGCCGTGTTCCAGCCGGACAGCCAGAAGATCGTGGAGTTGGACGACAAGATCAAGAACCTCAAGGAATACGAGGAGTCGCTGCCGCCCACCATCACCCGCAAGGTGCAGCGTCCCAATCCGGACCACTTCGCCCTGCAGAAGGCACTCCGGGAGAAGAAGCTCAACCGCGAGGGTCTGCAGCAGCTTGTCATCGCACTATCGGCCTCGCAGAAGCCCGTTCAGGCGCAGGTCAACAACTTTGGTACCTGGAAGGTCCAGATGGAGATCATCCAGCGCGAGCGGGACGTAGCCGAGAAATCCTATCTGGAATTCTCCGATAAGCTCCGGACAATGGGCATCCGTGAGCAAGTGGACCTCTCCTCCGCTCAGGTGCTAGAGGAAGCCGGAGTTCCAGGCGCTCCCATCCGGCCGAACCGCCCGCAGCAGGTGGCCCTCTCAATGGTGATGGGCCTGATGCTCGGCATCGGCTTCGCCTTCCTTCAGGAGTTCCTGGATGACCGCGTCAACACTTCCGAGGACATCGAGCGGGTCACGTCGCTGGCCACTCTTGGCGTGGTGCCCACTATCCCGGATGACAGCAACCGCCTCCTGATCGGGCACGACGCGCTCTCGCCCGTTACGGAGAGCTACCGCTCGCTCCGGACCGGCGTCATCTACTCCTCGGTGGATCGTCCCATTCACACGATGATCGTGACCAGCGCCCACCCCGGCGAAGGGAAGTCGGTGACCTCCGCCAACCTCGGCATCGCCATCGCGTTGCAAGGCAAGCGGGTCATCCTCATCGACGCCGACCTCCGGCGCCCCAGCGCGCACCGCCTCTTCCGCGTGGAAGCAGAGCCGGGACTCACCAGCGTGCTGGCGGGCGAGGTCTCCCTTGAGGACGCGCTCCATACCACGGCCATCGACGGGTTCCGCGTGCTGACCTCCGGCCCGCTGCCGCCGAACCCGCCGGAACTGCTGAACAGCCAGGCGATGATGGACCTCCTCGACAGCCTCAAGGAGATTGCGGACCTGGTGATCATTGACACGCCGCCGGTTATCCCGGTGACTGACGCCCAAGTGCTGGCGAGCCATGTGGACGGCGTGGTGCTGGTGGTTGAGGCGGGCCAGGCGCGCAAGGCTTCCATCAAACACGCGCGCGACCTTCTGGAGCAGACCCGTGGCCGCATCTTGGGCGTGGTGCTGAACAAGATCGACCAGAGCAGCAAGGGTTACTACTACCACTACTACAACCGCGGCGGCTACCGAAAGTACGGCAAGCGCAAGCGCGGTGGCTATGGCTACGGCGGTGGCTACGGCGGTGGCTACGGCGGTGGCTACGGTTACGGCCAGTCCGGTTACGGCCAGTACGGCTATGGTCAGTATGGCTATGGCCAATACGGCGGCAATAGCAGCTACGGTGGCTACGGCGGTTACGGTGAGAAATCGGGCTACGGCTACGGTGGGCGCGGCCGGCACAAGCTAGGTGGCGGCAAAGATGAGGATCAGCGCGATAACCGTGAGTCCGTGAGCGCGGGAGCCAGCGCGGTGGCGGGCAATGGCGAGGACGCGGAGCGGGAGACCCAGCGAAAGCCAATCCCGGACCGGCTTCGGGACTGGGAATGAGCCTGAGCCCAGGCGCCCTCCGGCTGCAAATGACATCGACCGAGCAACGCAAGTTGCTCTGCGAGAGGTGAGAAACCGATGAGTAGAAAAACCAAACTTCCCGTGCTGGTGGCGGGCCTGGCCTGGTCATCACTCGCCTTCAGTCCGGTGCCCGGCACGGCGCAGAACCAGGCCGAGACCCAGCCGGCAGTCAAGCCCGGCTCCCGGCGGATGCCCGGCGTGATCGACCGCAACCACCACCTGGGGCCGGGTGACAGCGTCGACATCGCCCTCGAGGGCTTCTCCGAATTCACCAAGTCCGTGACCCTCTTCCTGGACGGCACCTTCGATTACCCGGTGATCGGGAGCGTTCAGGCTGCGGGCCTCACCACCGGCGAGCTGGCCGAGAAGGTCACCGAGCTTTTCCGAAAGGAACTGCGGAAGCCGAAGGTCACCATCTCGATTCGCGAGATCTACGTCCCGCCGGTAATCACGGTGGAGGTCAAGCTGCCGAAGATCGTGGCCTTGGGCTCGGTCAATGCCAAGGGTGCCCACGAGATTCCCGGGCCCACTCCCTTGCGCCTCGTTCTGGCCAAGATCGGTCCTTCTGATCAGGCTGACATGGCTCACATCCGCGTCCGGTACCCGGACGGCACCGTCCGGATGTGCGACTTCAGCATGTTCGGAATCACCGGTGAGTCCAAGGATGACATCCTGATCAAGGGCGGCGAGGAGATCATCCTGGTGGAGCGGCCCGCGCTGCAAAAGGCGGACCCCATCCGGTTCCGCATCCTGGGCGAGGGCGTTGTGCGGCCCGGTGACGTGACCACGGAAGGCCCGCTCTCCTTGCTGGGCGCCCTGGAGAAGGTGGGCGGTCCCAAGCCCGGCGCGGAGCTTGAGATGGTGGAAGTTACCCGTCCCGGTGTCAAGGAGCCGCTGATTGTCAACTTGGATGCCTACTCCTTCGGGGACGTGTCGGCCAATTACGTCTGCCAGGAAGGTGACATCATCACCGTCCGGACCAAGGCGAACCGCGTCCTCCTGGTGGGCGAGGTGAGTCAAGCCGGTTACCGCAACATCCGCACCTCAGACACCCTGATGGGATTGATTCTCTCGGCCGGCGGAGTGAACGGCGACCTGAGCAAGACCGAGTTGATCCGCCGCAAGCCGGGCAACAAGGTGGAGCGCCAGGAGATTGACGTGCGGCAGATCATGAAGGACCGCAAGCCGGACGTTCAGCTTGCCAAGGACGACGTGATCTTCGTGCCTCACAAGAAGATCAAGCGCGGGCCGCTCTACTACCTGGAGCGCATCGCATCCCCGCTGTGGCTGATACGGAGCATCGCTCCGGTTCCGTAGCGCCGTGCGGGAACCTCTTTTTCACCGCAGAGGACGCAGAGAGCGCGGAGAACACAGCCGGAAAGGGAACTCACGGGAAGAGCGTCCACCGCCGTGCAGCGATCCTCCCCGAACCGCAGGCGCCTTCCTGCATACCCTCTTCTCTGCGTTCTTTGCGATCTCCGCGGTTCAACCCCCTCCTTTGCCGCAATCGCGCGACTGTGCGCTGGGACCAATCTGCGTCCGCTGAAATGCGCCTGCAGTGCTAACGCCTCCGACTTCTGATCCTCTCGTCTTTCGTGGCTTAACTTGAGCACCGCAGCCCTTAACGCCGTCTCACCCGGAGTGCTTTCCGCACTCCGGCGGGCCCAGGAGCGCCCGCCCAACGCGCAGAGCATCATCGGGACCCTCGCCATTGCGGGGCTCCCCGCGATGATCCTCGCCGTCATCGTGGCGAAGGGCGGCGGGATGACCAATCCGTGGGTGCTGCCCCTGGGCATCATCACCCTCGCGATCAACGTGGCGATCATCCTCTCCGATCTTCGCTACGGACTGGTGCTCTTCATCGTCGCAGCCGGACTCTCCCCCAAGCTCCCCGGCCTTTACGACAACCTGCGGGTGGAGGACTTCGTCTTCGTCCTGGTCTTCCTCGGCTTCTGGTCGCGGAAGATGCAAGGCGAGAAGTTCGAGAAGGTGACCAGTCCCATCCTGATCCCGTTCTATGCGCTGACGGTGTACAGCGCCTTCGCCTTCGCTTATGGGGTGATGATGGGATACGTGGAGGACCCGGTCTACGGGGTCTTCCTCCAGTTGAAGCGGGTGGAGTACTTCTTCATCTTCTACATCGTGGTCAGCCTGGTCCGCAGCGAAGGCTGGCTGCGCATCCTCACCCTGACCTTCGTGGCGAGCGGCGCGCTGGCCGCCATGTACGGCCTGACGAACCAGTCCAGCGAGGGATCCCACATCTCCACCGCCCAGTCGCGGGTCCAGGGACCGGAGGGCGAGAACTACAACACGCTCTCTGGCTACCTGGTGATCTGCATCGCCGCCGGCCTGGCTGCCCTGCCGGCATTCAAGTCGCAGTTGCAGAAGTGGTTCCTGATCGCGTGCGTGGGGATTGCCGGCGCGGGCGTCATCTACAGCTTCTCGCGCGAAGGGCTCATCATGCTCCTGGGATCGGTGCTCTTCTTCGGCGCAACGCGCCACCGGGGGGTGCTGCTGGTGGGGGTGGTGGGGCTGGCGTTGTCCTACGCCACGCTGCAGCCGGTCCGGGAAAACGTCGCTGACACGGTGCAGCAGATCCAGGCGGCGCCCACGGATGACCCCGGCTCCAACTCCCTCTCCGCGCGCTACCTCACCTGGAGATACCGATGGTACTGGGTGCAGCGGGAGCCGCTGATCGGCAATGGGGTCGGCTCCGTCTCGCTCTCAACGGACAACGAGTACCTGATGCGGGCGTGCGAGGTCGGCTTCTTCGGCATCGCCATCTTCGCGTGGTGGCTGGTGGCGATTGGGAAGCAGGTCAAGCAGCTCCTCAAGGCCAAGGGCCTGCCGCATATGCTGGCCATCGGTCTGGCGTCCGGGTTCACCGGGTTACTGATCCAAGGAACGGTGGCCGCTTCCTTCACCGCTATCCGGACCATGGAACCGTTCTGGTTCCTCCTTGGGCTGACCGCCTGCGGTTTCCGGCTCTATCGCCTGAGCATGATCCAGGCGGACCTGGAAGCAGAAGGCGATCCGGATGTTCTGGACGCCATCCGGCCTCCCCGCCGCCGCCGTGGGGCTGCGCTATCTGCGGCTTCCTGACGGACATTCGATTGCGGAATGCGGAATGCGGAATGCGGATTGCGGATTGCGGATTGTCCGGCGCGTGTGGGTTCTTGAAGCGTTGAGCGGCTCGGCCTACCTTGGTGGGTGCGGGCGGGACGCTTGCGCTCCCGAGAGGACCCAAGCGGAAGTGGGATCTATTGCTGGTTTTGACAATCACGCACGCCGGACGAGAACTCTCGCCGGCGTGGAGGCTGTAGGATGCGAGTCCTGATAACGGGCGGTGCTGGTTTTATCGGGACGAATCTGGCCCACGCGCTGAGCAACGCCGGGCACGACGTTTGCGTGCTGGACAACCTCTCCCGCAAGGGGGTCACGGACAACCTCGCCTGGCTGCGGCGAACGCATCCGGCCATTGAGGTGCGCGAGGCGGACATCCGCAACCCGGAAGCGGTGCGCGACGCCTGCCGCGGCCGGGACCGCATCTACCACCTTGCTTCCCAGGTGGCCGTGACGACCTCCGTCACCGATCCCCGCACCGACTTCGAGGTCAACCTTCTTGGTAGCCTCAATGTCCTGGAGGCGCAGCGGGAGGTCGCTCCGGATGCCGTTCTCTTCTACACCTCCACCAACAAGGTGTATGGGGGCATGGAAGAGTTGGAGATCGTCCGGCGCGGAGAGCGCTACGATTACAGCGACCTTCCCAATGGCATCTCCGAGGCGATGCCGCTGGACTTTCACTCCCCCTACGGCTGCTCCAAGGGCGGCGCGGACCAGTACGTCCGGGACTACGCCCGCATCTACGGCCTGCGTACGGTGGTCTTCCGGATGAGCTGCATCTACGGCCCGCACCAGTGCGGCAACGAGGATCAGGGGTGGGTCGCTCACTTCGTCCGCAAGGCGCTGGCCGGCGAGGGGGTCAACCTCTACGGCGATGGCCGCCAGGTGCGGGACATCCTCTTCGTGGAGGACCTGGTCCGCGCCTTCGAGATGGCGGCGGAAGCGGCGGAGCGCACCAGTGGCCGGGTGTACAACATCGGCGGGAGCGCGGTGAACACGGTCTCCCTCCTGGAACTGATCCAGGAGCTTGAGCGCCTATGCGGCGTGCGAGTCCCGGTGACCCTGAACGACTGGCGTCCCGGCGATCAGCGCATCTACATCACCGATGTCCGGCAGGCGAAGCGGGAGTTCGGCTGGGAGCCACGCGTGAGCCGCTGGGAGGGCGTGGCGCGCCTGGTGCAATGGATGCGGGAGCGCACGTCTCACCCCACGTCTGCCCCTACGTCTGCCCCGGAGTTGGTGGCGAGCGCGTGACGACCTCCGCCCTCAACTTGAGCGTTCCGACGTCCGCAGTGACTCCCTCCACATCGCAACAGGGATCCCCGAAGGGGCAGATCGCGCGGGCGGCGCTGGCCCTCTTCGCGTTCTGTCTCGCCACCTTCCTGCTGCTCTTCAACGGACGGCTGGGGATTGTGGACGGCGAGCTGATGTTCCGGATGACGGAGTCGATGGTCGAGCGCCAGACCGCCGCGATCCCGCAGCACGAGTACGCCTCCAAGGGGGCGGATGGCCAGTACTACTCCAAGTACGGGCCGCTCCAGTCGGTGCTGGCGGTGCCGCTCTATGCGGTCGGCAGATTGGCTGCAGACCGGGTGGCTGGTTCCGTCAGCGGTGATCAGGTGAAACGCGCCGCAGTGGCGCTCTTCAACCCGATAACCCTCTCCCTGCTCACCACGGCCATCTTCCTGCTGGGCCTCACCCTCGGCTTCTCACCGGGGCGGGCGGCGGCGGCGGCGCTGATCTCGACCTTCGGCACCAGCTACTGGTACCTCTCCAAGACCTTCAACAGCGAGCCGTTGACCGGCCTCTGCCTCGTCCTCAGCTTCACGGCCCTCGTCCGCGCCCGTGGCGACCGCAGCCTCACCCCGGTCTGGCTGGCGGCGCTCTTCCTGGGCCTCGCTGGAACGACGCGGCCCGTTGCCCTGGTGCTGGCACCGCTCTTCGCGCTCTACCTCCTCACCTGCCGCAAGGACCGGCTGCCGACCCTCATCGCCTTTGGCGCTCCGCTGGCCCTCGTGGTCGGGTGCCTCGGCCTCTACAACGCCGCGCGGTTCGGCAGCCCGTTGCAGAGCGGCTACTTCGGGGAGAGCTTCACCACGCCAATCTGGCTTGGGGTCTCCGGCCTGCTCCTCAGCCCGCGCTGTGGCCTGATCTTCTACGCCCCGCTTCTGCTCCTAGCCCTTCCGGGGTACCGACGGTTCGCCGCCAACCATCGGGCGGAGGCGCGGGTCATCGCCGCCACTTTCGCCGTCTGGCTGGTGCTCTCCGGCGCGTGGTGGTGCTGGTGGGGAGGCTGGGGGGTGGGACCGCGACTGCTGCTTCCCGTCTTCCCGCTCCTAGCGCTCCTGGCAGCCTCTGCGCTACCCTCCTGGGGGACCGCCTCACGAGGGATCCGAGGGGCGATGGTAGCCGCCGGGCTAATCGCCGCTCTACCGCAGTTGGTCCCGCTCCTCGCAGCGCACCCCGAATGGAAGCAGATCGAGCTGACCACCCGTGAGCGTGGACACGACGAGATGTGGGACTTCCGCTACATGCCGCTGGTCTGGCAGACCGGCAACGCCGTG
>JANPLG010000553.1:0-5107 GCA_031426395.1 Actinomycetes bacterium | reverse complement strand
GGTAACCCGTTCCCCATTGGGACAGGGTCGTTCCGCGAGGCGGCGTTTGCAACCGAAAGTCACCGTATCTGTGGGAGGTTGCGGGGCCACCGAGCCTCCACCGTGATCGAACGCGGCGCGAGGCCGCTGGCTATGGGAGTGGATCGGAGAGTATAGACAGCGGCCAGACAGCGGCCTCGCGCTGCGTTCGATCACGGCGGCCGAGGGTTCTCTGCACCTGACCGGTCGTTCAGATGTTGTAGACTTGCACAGCAGTTTGTGCGGGCAGGGAGAGGACAGCGACGCCTCCCGGGCCGCGGTCGCCGGAACGAGCCGGCGCGTTTCTAGAGGAGGCTGGCGAATGCGTGGAGTGCTGTACCCTGACTTCAGCGAACTGGAGTTCCGAAACGACCTTGCGGAGCCGGAGATGGCCGCCGGTGAAGTGATGATCGCCGTGGAGGCGTGCGGCATCTGCGGTTCGGAGATGGGCGGCTTCGTGAACAAGAGTCCTCGGCGCAAGCCTCCCATCGTGATGGGGCACGAGTTCGCCGGTACCGTGGCGGACATCGGCGAGGGGGTTGAGGGACTCCGCGTGGGTCAGCGCGTGATGGTGAACGCCCTGGTCCATTGCGGGGAGTGCGACCTCTGCAACCGGGGCCTCACCCACCTCTGCCGCAACCGCGAGATCTTCGGGATGAATCGTCCCGGTGCCTTCGCGGAGCGGGTGAATGTCCCTTCCCACGTGGTCTACCCCCTGCCGGACAACGTCTCTACCCTTCAGGGCTCCCTCATTGAGCCACTGGGGAATGGACTCCATGTCGTTGACCTGGCGACTGGGAACAGCCTGGAGACCGTGCTGGTCTGCGGGGCCGGCACCATTGGCCTCATGTGCGCTATAGCCGCACGGGCTGCCGGTGCGAAGCGCATCGCCATGACCGATACCAGCGACTACCGCCTGGAGATGGCCCGCAACATCGGGGTCGATCTCACCGTGAACGTCCGCACCACCGACCTCCAGAAATCGATCCTCGACTGGACCGACGGTACCGGCGTGGAACTGGCTGTCGACGCGGTCGGCTCCGAAGCGGTGCGCAAGGACGCCCTCTACGCCGCCCGACCCGGCGGTGATGTGGTCTGGATCGGCCTCCACCACAACGAGATGACCCTCAACAGCTTCGACGTGGTCCTCCCGGAGAAGCGGGTCATCGGCAGCTACGCGGCGTCGGATAAGGACGTGCGGCGCGGCATCCAGCTCTTCGCCGAGGGCAAGGTGCCGTTCGAGGAGTGGACCCAGGTCTTCCCCCTCGAAGAAGGCGCAGACGTCTTCCTCGACATGGTCCACCAGCGTCGAAGCACCATCAAAGCGGTCCTCCAGCCGTAACCCGAGCGCCAGAGAATAGAACGCGGATGACGCGGATCTCACGGATCGACGCGGATCAGGCGACGCGGGTTGACTGAGCAGTTCCGTTTCGACCTGGGAATCCCATATTCAATTCTGATCCGCGAAGATCGATTGAATCCGCGTCATCCGCGTTCTGTTCCTAGAAGAGATAGGCAGCGGAAGACGCTGATCCGAGGAATGCGCGCGAATCGTTTGCAGAGTTGGCTGGTAGTTGGCCCATTCTTCTTCTGATCCGCGAAGATCGATTGAATCCGCGTCATCCGCGTTCTATTCCCCATCCTTGTTCCATTTTCTTGAGGGACGACGATGAAGTTTGCAAGCCGGATGTCCCGTCTGGGGACCGAGAATGCGTTCACCGTCCTGGCCGAGGTGGCGCGGCTGCGCGCGCAGGGCCGGGACATCGTCAGCCTGGGGATCGGGGACCCGGACTTTGACACCCCGGCACCGGTGCGGGACGCGGCCAAGGCAGCGCTCGACCAGGGACGCACGCACTATGGTCCCTCGGCGGGGACGCCGGAGCTTCGCGAGAGCGTGGCGGCCTACCTGACGCGGACCCGTGGGGTCCCGTTCTCCCCGGAAGAAGTGGTCATCACCCCCGGGGCCAAGCCGATTCTCTTCCACTCGATCCTGGCAGTCGCCGAGGAAGGCGATGAGGTCCTCTACCCGAACCCCGGCTTCCCGATCTACGAATCGGTGATCCGCTTTGCCGGGGCGACGCCTGTTCCGCTCGCCTTGGTGGAGGAGAACGACTTCCGCCTCGACCCGGACCAGCTTCGGCGCGCAATCTCCCCGCGGACGCGAATGATCATTTTCAACTCGCCCAGCAACCCGACCGGCGGGGTGCTGAACGAAGAGGACCTCGCCTTGATCGCCCGGGCGTCGGAAGAGTGCGACGCCTGGATCCTGGCCGACGAAATCTACAGCGAGTTCCTCTTCGAAGGGCGGCACCGAAGCATCACGCAGATTCCCGGCGCAAAGGAGCGCACCATCCTCCTCGACGGCTTCTCCAAGACCTTCGCTATGACCGGGTGGCGCCTCGGTTATGGAGCGATGCCGGTCGAGATGGCGGAGAAGGTGAGCCGGCTCAACACCAACTCCGTCTCCTGCACCGCCACCTTCATCCAAGACGCGGGCGTGGAGGCCCTCGCCTCCGCGTGGGACGATGTGAGCGGGATGATCCGGGAGTTCCAGGCACGGCGGGATCTGGCGGTGGCCGAGTTGAACCGAATTCCCGGCGTCCGCTGCGCCATGCCGCATGGTGCTTTCTACGCCTTCCCTAACGTGACGGAGGCCTGCCGCAAGCTGGGCGTCCAGAGCTCGGAAGAGTTCCAGCACCGGATGCTGCACGAGGCGGGCGTGGCAGTCCTTGCCCGAACGCACTTCGGCTCCCGCAACGAGGGCGAGACCCAGGAGTATGTGCGGCTTTCCTTCGCCACCTCACGGGAACTGCTGATGGAAGGCATCCGCCGGATGCGCACGCTCATCGAAGGGGCATAGACCTCTCAAGCTTTTCGGACCGACCAACCACCTGCACAACTTCCATCCGGTCGGAAACCTATGGAAGTCGCCACTCGGTCCCTGCTTTCGGCTGACTGCTCCCGCAAATGGCCGTATCATGTTCATGTAAGCCGTGCGCCCGCACATCCATGCCGGGCACCCGAACAAGGAGTTTTCAATCGTGATTCGCTTTTCCACCTTCGCCCTGACCGCCGCTCTCGCTCTCGCCGCCGCCGGTGGCGTTTCCGCCGCAGAGAAGTCCTGCTGTATGAGCAACGCCAAGGTCGCCAGCCACGTCTCATGCTGCGAGATGGGCAACAAGGGCTTCTTCAAGCAGAGCTGCGGCACTCATTCCTGCGAGATGAAGACCGCCAAGAAGGCCACCGAACCGAAGGCGATGGACCACAAGGCCCACGGCAAGACCGCCAGCCTCTACGTGAAGGGTTGCGAAGTCGGCAACAAGGGCTTCTTCGCCTGCAAGAGCTGCGATGCCAACCCGCTCAAGGCGGACGCCTGCGGCGACAAGGGTGATTGCTGCACCGCCGCCAAGAAGTAGTCGTTCCCGCTGATGCGGGCGTCTCAATTGAAGTCTGCATGGTGACAGCCGCCGCGAGAGAGTCTCTCTCGCGGCGGTTTTTGCACTCAGCTCCAGGTCGGGAAGCGCAGCCCGTGCCGCATTGAAGTGGTAGAGGAAGAAGCAGGACATATGACCAGGATCTACGCGGGGAAGTGCGGTTGGGCTTGGGTAATCCTGCTTGCTCTGGGGCTGCTTGGCGGGAGCGCTGCCCTTGCGGGTGATACGGCATGCTCCGCGCTGCGCGGTGACGGGAGGACGGACGACACCGCCGCGCTGCAGCTTGAGTTGAACAAACGGAAGGGCCTGGAGCTGGCTCCCGGAACCTACCGAATCACCAAGCCGCTCCAACTCCCCTCCGGCTCCACCCTGAGCGGAACCGGCCAGATACTGGTCGACTTCGATAACGGGAAGATGGATGCGTCCAACGCCGCGCTGGTGGGCCAAGGGCGGGACATCCGGGTGGAAGGCATCTCCATCAAGAAACGCTTCCAGGACGGTTCTTACGGGGTGGGCGTGCTGATTGACTCAGGCAGCAAGAACGTCGTGGTGCGGAATGTGGAGATCTCTGGCTACAGCGCCCGGTACGGCATCCACCTGGTGGAGACGGACGAGTTTGAGGTCAGCGGTTGCTACATCCACGACTTCCTTGTGGACACCGAGGCGGACATGATCCTCGACTCCCCCGCCGGCCTCCGCGTCACCCGCTCCACCAACGGGGTCATCAGCAACAATCGCATCCTGCGTATAGACGTGGGTGCGAAGGGGTATGCCTCCCGCTCCCCGGTTCGGCCGGAGTACGGGCGTCAGGGGCACCAGTCGGATTGCATGACGGTCATGCAGTCCCGCTCCATCACCATCACCGGAAACGTACTGGACACCAGTGGTGAGGGGCTGGACCTGCTGCTCTCCCAGGATTGCGCCGTCAGCGGGAACAGCATCCGCAACATCTGGCTCCAGGGGATCAAGATGCTGGGCGTGCGCCACACCTCCCTCACCGGCAACACGCTGCGGGACTGTCAGCAAGGCATCGGACTGGCAGAGCACGTTGCCATGAAGACGGAGTGCGTGGGCAACACCATCATCGGCAACACGGTGCTGGATACCGGTGCTCCCGGCACATTCCGCATACCACCCACCCTGCGAACCGAGATCCCGGCTATTGGGATCGACATGGACGGTCGGTGCGTAGACAACGTGGTGGCCCACAACACCATCCTGGACACCCAGCCCCAGAAGACGATGAAGCGCGCAATTCGACAGTCACATCCGCTGCGCAACGTGGTGGAAGGCAACAACCTGGGCGGCTAAGAGGGAATTTCAAGGTGGACCTCAGCCAGCGCCGCACCGTAGGTAACTCAACCTGTCGCGCCTGCCCGTGACCAACTTCTTGACGGGCCGTTGTAACATCCGTTCAAAGCTTCAGCGAGCCGTGTGCGCTCTAGTAACGGCCTCACTCCAGCTGTGGACGTGGGAGACCTACGATGTATCAGACGCCGATGGTAACGAACGACGACCGCCTCTGGGGTATGCTGGGCCACGTGACCGCTGCTGCGGGCATGCTCTTGGGCGTGGGAATGCTGCAATGGGCGGGTCCCCTGGTGGTCTGGCTTTACAAGCGGGAGAGCAGCCCCTTTGCCGCCTTCCACGGGCTT
>JANPLG010000552.1:0-13571 GCA_031426395.1 Actinomycetes bacterium | reverse complement strand
CCGGTGCACATGTTGGCGTGCCCGTGCGGAACGATCGACCGACCTTTCTTCAATCCGAAGATCTGCTTCCCAAAGGCGATCTGGGCCGGCGCGCCTTCCACCTTGCTCAGGTCGAAACCGAGGCTGGCGGCACCGTTATCCGGGAGCCGCGCGGTGCGCTCCAGATCGTCCAGACGCACTGCCTTGATCAACTCCGCCAGGTCCACGCGACGGTAGAGTTGCTCCATTTGCGTCTGGAACTGGAGATCGGTCAGCTTCCGGCCCTTCAGGGACTCGGAGAGGTCGGCCAGTCCGGTGATCCACTTGCCGACCGCCGTGGCGTCGCCGTCCGCCAGGATGCCGCGGGACCAGAGGGTTTCCACCAGGCCGTAGGTGATGAGGGACTTCAGCATCCGGCCATGGAAGTGACGCCGGGTCTCGGTGTGCGTCTCCCCCAAAGGGTTGACGCTGTCGACCGGGACTTGGGTTGCTGCGGGTTGCGGGATCTGGCTGGCCATGCGGTTCCTCCGGCATCGCCCACGTTCGATCATTATGGAAATCCAGGAGCGGTATCTCCCGAACCTCCGCTGATCGGTGCGAGTTCGTTGTGCCGAGGCAAGTCGACACTGGGCGTCGACCGGAGTTTCCACAGAACTTGCCGCGAAGCGCGAAGGGACCGCGCAGGCAGCCCGCGCGGTCCCTTCATCAATTGACCCAAGGGTCCCAGCCCGGATGGACGGAACCACTGGCGGCGCTAAGCCCGGCGGCGGCTGCCCGTAATGGCATGGTAGGCGAACAGGAGGACCACGGCGCCGACGAAGGCGACGATGATGCTACCGAGGTTGAAGCCTGTAGCACCGCTACGGTCAAACATGTTCCAGAGAAACCCACCAATGACAGCACCGATCAGCCCGATGGCCGTCGTTGCGAGGAACCCGCCCGGTTCGCGGCCCGGCACCACTGCCTTGGCAAGCGCACCCGCGATCACACCCACCAGAATCCATCCAATTACACTCAACATGCTCGTTCTCCACCGCTAGTCCGCGTCGTCCTAAACTCAAGTCGCTACGAAGCCATACCTTGAACATTCACCCTGGCCGCGTTGTCAGCGAGAGATGCGGCGGCCAATCAGGCTGATGACGCACAGGACGATGGCAACCACAAGGACGAAATGGATGAGCGCTCCGAAGAGCTTGAAGGCTACACCCAGGATCCAAAGCGCCAACAGAGCTGCGACCACATACCAGATTCCGCTCACCTCAACTCTCCGTTCAGCGTTTCCAGCTTACGGCCGTTCATACCCGGCACGTAGAAGGCAAAACACAGGGCAACGGGAGAGTGTGAAGAGGGAGCGATAACGCTCCTTGCCATTGCTTTGAACTGGCTGCAATGCCGCTTCCTAGGTACCCTCAATGCCCCTGATTGACCTGCCGCTTGAGCTGCTGCGCCGCTACGAGGGCCGCAACCCGCGCCCGGACGATTTCGACGCCTACTGGCAGCGCGCGCTCCAGGAACTGTCGGCCACTGATCCGGCTCCCCTGTTCGTGCCCCATCCGATTCAGGCACCGTGGGCGGAGTGTTTCCACCTCTACTTCACTGGAGTGGGCGGCGCGCGGGTGCATGCCAAGTACCTTCGGCCACGCGTATTGCGGGCGGAACCCGCGCCAGCGGTGCTGATGTTTCACGGCTACGCGGGCAGCAGCGGGGAGTGGTCGGACAAGCTTCAGTACGTGGCGCAGGGGTTCGCGGTCGCCGCGATGGACTGCCGGGGGCAGGGTGGGCTTTCCGAAGAGGTGGGCGGTGTGCGGGGGACAACCCTGCGCGGCCACATCATCCGAGGCCTTGCGGATGCGCTGGCGGGGCGGCCGGAGAAGCTTCTGTACCGCGACATCTTCCTGGACACGGCGCAGCTGGCGCGCGTGGTGATGGGATTGCCGGAAGTCGACGCCGCACGAGTGGGGGCTACGGGCGCTTCCCAGGGCGGGGCGCTCACCCTGGCCTGCGCGGCCCTGGTCCCGGGGCTGCATAAGGCCGCGCCGGTCTACCCGTTCCTCTGCGACTATCAGCGTGTCTGGGAGATGGACCTAGCCACGAGCGCCTATGAGGAGCTGCGGCTCTTCTTCCGCCACCATGATCCGCGCCACGAACGGGAGCAGGAGGCGTTCACCGCGCTGGGGTACATCGATTGCCAGCACCTTGCTCCTCGAGTCAAGGCGGAGGTGCTGATGCCTATCGGCCTGATGGACGCCATCTGCCCGCCCTCGACGCAGTTCGCGGCTTACAACAAGATCACGGCTTCGAAGGACCTGCTGATCTACCCCGACTTCGGTCATGAAGCGCTTCCCGGCGCGCCAGATCGCATCTTCGACTTCCTCGCGGGCCTGTGACGGTCTGTCATGGGCGACATCAGATCGTGAGCGTTACGGCTCCATCGCCTTGAGGGCAGCTAGGATCGCGTCGGTAGTCGCTCGGCCGCCGTGGGTCTGGCTGACCTTCGTGAAGCGCACACGCCGGTCTTTGTCGATCACCAGCGTGCTGGGATAGGCGGTCTCGCCCGCAGCGTTCCAACGCAGGCCATAGGCGCTCGTGAAGCGGTAATCAGGGTCGGTGAGCAGGGTGAAGCCAGCCGGTAGCTGCTGCTTTGCCACGAACTCGCGCGCGCGGGTGGTGAGATCATTGGCCGGCCCCGGATAGATCAGGATCACGCGTGCTCCCAGAGCCCGGAGTTCCTCGGCCTTCGCTAGCAGACCACGCACCTGGACGGTGCAGACCGGGCACTGATATCCGGGGAAGCCGCGAAGGACCACCAGCACGACATTCGACTTCGAAGTGGCCTGGGAGAGCTGCACGGCTTTGCCCTCCAGGTCATTCAGAGTGAAATCGGGTGCGACTTCACCCACACGAGGGACAGTGACCGCTGCCGCGAGGGAGGTGGCCGCAAGAGAAACGACCGTCAAGGTCGTGCACCCGAAGGCGAGAAGGTGTCGTCGATTCATGAAGTAGCTCCTCGTTTCCTGGACAGAGTCAATGCGGATTGGCCGTGGTGACCGGGCAGGATGACCTTGCCGGCAGCGCTCTGCTTTCCGCTGTTATCCGCTGATGGATGAAATGCACCCTACGCGCGCGCAGTTCCCACTCTCGCGTACTCGCCTTCGATTCAGGTGAGCATTGGTCATTGACGGATTATGCCCTCGCTCACGCAGTCGTAAGGGCGATCCATCGGAGGGATCGCCCTTACGACTGTGGAGGCGACCTCGATTTAAGCTAATGTTTAGATTGGCTTAACCGTCCGGCAAACCGTGGCCGTTAACGTGACACTAGGTCGCCCAGTGACGGCGACCTCTCGACTGCGACTTCTGCAGTCCTGGGAGACCCTGAACCATGTCATCTCGGAAGCGCTTCGGATTCACTCTCATCGAACTTCTCGTGGTGATTGCCATCATCGCGATCCTCGCCGCCATCCTCTTCCCCGTCTTCGCCAAGGCCCGCGACGCCGCCCGCTCCACTGCTTGCAAGAGCAACCTCAAGCAGATCGGCGCAGCGATGATGATGTACTCGCAGGACTACGATGAGACGCTCTTCCCGTACCGCACGCGGGCGGCCAACCCGTTCGCGGGGCAGACCAATGTCTCCGCGAACGCCGGCGGTCGGACCTTCTTCAACCAGTTGCTGGAGCCGTACATCAAGAACACCGGGGTCTGGCGCTGCCCGAACAAGCCGAACGCGTGGGTGAACATCGACACCTTCGGCTCCGAGACGGAGCCGGCGTTCCGCAGCTATGGCGGTCAAAACAGCTACGCGGCCAACACCCTCTACTGCTTCCCTGCGGACCTCGGCCTTTCGATGGCCGCCATGACCGCTCCCGCTGACACGTCCGTTCTGATGGACGGGACCTACTACGGAGTCTCTTTCCTGGGTCAGACCGCGAATACAACCACCACCTATCCGCAGTACTGGAAGAACCTCGGCAACAGCTACCTCTTCCGCTGGTGCGGGACCGCGGCCTGTGCGCCTTCGGATGCGGAGGCGATCCAGCTTGGCAAGGCGCGCCACAGCGAGCAGATCAACGTGCTCTTCGGGGACGGGCACGTGAAGGCGGTCGGTTACGACAAGCTCCGCGCAGACCCCAACTTCTGGATTGCCCAGCGTTAATCGGCGACTGCGCAAAGACAGAAGGGGCGGGGCGAGCAGTGCTTGCCCCGCCCCTTCTTCTTGCGTCACCCTTCCTGAGCAACAGGCGCGTTCGGCACCATCAAGAGGTCCGTGACTCCGATGTCGCAGCCTGCCTGCTCTAGCATCACGCCAAGCTGCCCGCGATGGTGCGTCTGGTGATTGAAGAAATGCATGGCAGCGAAGCCCAGGGGGAGGCACCGTTTGACGGGGTTGCTAAGCGTGACAAACGTCAACTTCTCACCAAGCTTCGCTTCCGTGAGTGAGGACACCCAGGCGCTGATGGCTTCATCCGTTGCCGCGCGGCCTGCCTTGAACTGCGACCAGTCGGCGTAGAGTTCGTCCCTGAGGGAGGTGGCGGGATAGGGCTTGTCGGTAAAGCGGCCGAGCCAGAGGCGGTCGGCGACGAGCAGGTGGTTGAGGGTGCCGTGGATGGAGCCGAACGGTGCCTGGCGATCGCGCTTCCGCTCTTCGTCCGTCAGAGAGTCTGCAAGGTGCAGAAGGCGATCGTTCTGCCACCGGTTGTAGCGGGCGTAGATCTGACAGGCTTCAAGGCTGATCATGTACTCGGAACTCCTTCGGCGACGTCGGCTCCGTGAAAGCAGGCAGGTTAGAATAGAGCGAGCACCGGGAGAGCTTTCATGCAAGTAGTCCTCACCCCTGAACTCGAGAGAATTGTCCGCGAAAGAATAGAGAGCGGCCGATACCCAACTCCCGGCGACGTGATCGCCGCAGGCCTACGCTTGCTTCGCGACGAGGATACTCTCCGCCAAGCCAAGTACATCAGACTTCAACGCGATGTCCAGGCTGGGATTGAAGCCCTCGATCAGGGCCGATTCACCACCCACAATCAGGATTCACTGTTTGAGCTTATCGAGACGATCAAGAGCGAGGGTCGCGCCTTTCGCTCGGAGAGCGAGGTCGGTTCAGGTTGACGGGATACCGCCTCTCCGCCCTAGCCCAGGGCGACCTACAGGACATTCACACTTACGTTGCGGCGGACGAACCTGTTGCGGCGGATAGGTTGCTTGATCGGCTTGGAGAGGCGATGATCCTGCTCGCGGAGCATCCAGGAACTGGCCGGCGACGAGACGAGTTGGCAGGCGGCTTGTGCAGCTTCACGGTTGCGCCGTACCTGATCTTTTATCGCTGTCTCGATGATCAGATAGACATCGTGCGAGTGCTCCACGGTGCGCGTGATTACGAGAGGATGCAGTTCTGACTGCAAGCCTCACTCCCGATAGCATTGCGTCGCGACGGTGTAGTGGGCCACGGCCGCACGGTCGAGTGTCACGCCCAATCCGGGGCTTTGCGGGAGCGGTAGGTGGCCGGAGTGGTAAGGCCAGTCCCACTCCACTAGGGTGTGCTCGCGAAGGAGGGCGCTCTGGAAGTCGGACGGCATCACGCAGCTTCTGGCGGCTGCAGCGGCATGAAGCCCTGCCATCTGGCCGACCCCCAGCTCCAATGAGCTGCCTCGCCAGCAGGAGTAGCCGGCGACCTCCACGGCGTGGGCAGCGGTCTGGAACTCTGCAAAGCCGCCGGAGCAGTTGAACGCATCCGCGACGTTTTCCTGGAGGGCACGGCGCAGAGAGGCCATCCCACGTGCGTGCCACACCAGCGGTACCGCGACCGTTTCCCGGGCGCGCCGCCAGAACTCCGGCCGGTCTTCCGGGAAAGGGTCCTCCACCCGGACGCCGCTGCCGAACGACTCGAGGGACTTCAGGACGCCCAGGCTCTCGCTGGGGCTGAACCATTGGTACATCGGATCGATGGTGACGGAGAAGCTAGGTCCGCCCACCTCACGGATGGCGGCGACCTGCTCCGCAACGGGGTCTCCGTAGCGGCTCTTCATCTTCAGGCCGGTGAATCCCAACTCACGCGCCTGCGACACCGTCTCCCGGAGATCCGCAGGGGTCTTCCGGCCACACCAGTAGTCGACGGCCACCGTCTCCCGGTACGCGCCTCCAAGCAGGTCGACGACGCGGCAGCCCATCCGTTTGCCCGCCCAGTCCAGCAGGATCATCTCCAGCGCGGCCTGGAGGGTGTGCAACAGGGGGCTGGCGGCGGTCCAGAGCGGTACCGGATGAACCTCCTCAATCGCGCCACTGTGCATCGAGAGGCCCCGCCAACTCTGGGGGAGGACGGTGGGACTCCAGCCGCGGGTCGCGAGGCCGGGGAGACCGGAGAGCCACGGTGCGAGATCCGCGAGGCTCGCACCGCGCCCCGTTTCACCCAGGCCGGTGAGTCCATCCGAGAAGCGCGCTTCCAGGATGCAGATCGGCATACGGTCCCAGTCGTGGCCGATGAAGCTGCCGTACTCCTCGCTGTTCACACAGCCCGGACGGCACGAAACCTCGACCTGCCAAACGTCGATCTGCTCAATGCGAACCTGCTCCATGCCCGTCCTCCTACCATGCGATGGGATATGAGCCTGCTCGCCGACCGATCAATCGATCTGGGAGAGAAGGCGTTAGAGGGAGTGTTCCCGCTGAGAGGGCGGTCCGTCAACTTCTCGGGGTTGCCCGTCAGTCCGCTTTGCAGGCAGGGCTGCCTAACGTGGACGCGACGGGGCCAATCGGTTCGAGGCCGGATTCTGGGCTCGGATGGCCTACGTCCACGGTGCCGAGCGGGCGTGGCTGGATCCCCGCACGGCACGGGCGCTTCGCACGATGGGTGCCCGGCGAGGATGACGATGGGTGGCTAGGTCCTGGATCACTTCGGACGAACCGTTGGACGTCCTGCCATTCGTCCCCGTCCGTCATCCTCGACGGCGGCCGCATAGGGCGCGGTAGCCGTCTCCTTCGGGGATCCAGCAGTAATCGGTTGTTGCGTCGGCACTGGGTTGACCCACGAGCGTGGCTGGATCCCCGCAGGGCACGGGCGCCTCGCATGGTGGGCGCCCGGCGAGGATGAAGATGGGTGGTTTGGTGCTGTGCCACGTCTGCAAAACGGTGGGCATTCCCGTCCCTATCCTGATCCTCGCCAAGGAACAACCCCCATACTACCACTCCGACAGAATCAGCAAACTTAGATATGATAATGGTGGGTCCGTGGATTGACCGAAACCCGTTTGTGTGGTAGGGTGGGGGGCTTGAGAGCAGGCTATTCCGAGAGGTTTTCAACGGCTCGCGCCCGCCGGTTGGGCAGGCATGGCGCGCTCCCCGTTAACCCGGAATCTCACTTGCACAAGCGTTGCACGGACCCGTTCGTGACAACCAGGGCCTCCGATCCCACCCAGATTTGCCCGGAGAGACGATCAGGATGTTGAGTAGCGAATACGATGCGGCACAAATCACGGTTCTAAAGGGATTGGAGGCGGTCCGGCACCGTCCCGCGATGTATATCGGGGACACGGATGTTCGGGGGCTGCACCACCTGCTGGTGGAAGTGGTGGACAACTCCATTGATGAGGCCATGGGTGGCCATGCGCGGAACATTGACGTCACTCTCCACGCAGACAATTGCCTCTCCGTAAGGGACGACGGCCGTGGAATTCCGGTCGACATCCATCCGGAAGAGGGGATTCCCGGCGTCACCCTGGCGCTCACCGTGCTGCACGCCGGCGGCAAATTTGAGGGCAAGAACTACAAGTTCTCTGGCGGTCTCCACGGCGTGGGCGTCTCCTGCGTCAACGCGCTTGCCATCTGGCTGGAAGTGACCATCCGGCGCAACGGCAAGGTGTACTACCAGCGTTTCGAGCGCGGCATTCCGCAGACCGACGTGCTGGAGATCGGTCGCACCAACGGCCCGGATGACACCGGCACCGAAGTCCGTTGGCTTGCCGACCCGGAAATCTTCCCCAAGACGGATTACCATGAGGACCGCATCACCAGCCGACTGCGTGATCTCTCCTACCTCACACCCGGTGTGCGGCTCACCTTTGTGAATGAGCAGAAGGGGTCCAACGAGGTCTATCTGCACAAGGGCGGCCTCTCCGCCTTCGTTGAGCACCTCAATCGCGCGCGGGACGTGCTGCACAAGCCGTTCTACCTCTCCAAGGCGCGTGATGAGGAGCGGGGTCCGGTTGAGGTGGAGCTGGCGATCCAGTACAACGACAGCTATCAGGACAACATCCTCAGCTTCGCCAACAACATCAAGACAGCGGAAGGCGGATCGCACGTTTCCGGATTCCGGACAGCGTTGACCCGCGTGATCAACTCCTACGCGCGCAAGCTGGGCGTGCTCAAGGAGAAGGACAACAACTTCACCGGCGATGACGTGATCGAAGGTCTTTGCGCCGTCATCTCCGTGAAGCTACGCAACCCGCAGTTCGAGGGGCAGACCAAGGGAAAGCTGGGCAACGCGGAAATCCAGGGTACCGTTAACTCCATCTCCGGCGAGGGCCTGTCCGAGTTCTTCGAGCAGAACCCTTCGGCCGCCAAGCGGATCCTGGAGAAGACCTTTACGGCTGCGCGTGCGCGTGAGGCAGCCCGGAAGGCGGCCGACGCCATCAAGCGCGCCAACGCGCTGGACGGTGGCGGACTCCCCGGCAAGCTGAAGGACTGCATTGAGAAGGACCCCGCCAAGTGCGAGATCTTCCTGGTTGAGGGCGCTTCCGCCGGCGGATCAGCGCAGGCTGGCCGTGACCGTCGCACGCAGGCGATCCTGGCGCTGCGCGGGAAGCCGCTCTGCGTTGAGAAGGCCCGCCTGGACAAGGCGCTGGACAATGAGGAGATCAAGTCGCTCATCACCGCGCTGGGTGCCGGGCTGGCGCTTAACGCCCTCAACAACAGCAACGGCGGCGGCACCATCAACGGCACCGGCAACGTGAATGGCAACGGTGCAGCCCTCGGACCGCTGGATGAAGTGGAAGAGCCGGCCGATAAGAAGAAGGACTTCGACCTTGCCAGGCTCCGCTACCATCGGGTGATCATCATGACTGATGCGGACGTGGACGGCGCGCATATCCGGACGCTGCTGCTCAACTTCTTCTACCGCTACATGGGACCGCTGGTAGAAGAGGGCCATGTCTTCTTGGCGCAGGCACCGCTCTACAAGATCAGCACCAACAACGGTAAGAACGTTGCTTACGCCTGGAACGACAAAGAACTGGCGATCAAGCAGAAGGAGATCCCCGGTCGTAACCCGCACGTTCAGCGCTTCAAGGGTCTGGGCGAGATGAACGCGGACGAACTGGCGGACACCACCATGCGGCCGGACATCCGGAAGCTCATGCGCGTGACCGTCTCCGACGCATCCGAAGCCAGCCGGACCTTCAGCCTGCTGCTGGGCGACAAGGTGGAGCCGCGCCGAGCCTTCATCGAAGCGCACGCACGCGACGTGAAGGATCTCGACGTATAGAGTTGGACTTCAACGAGTTCAGGCAGATGAGACAGGGGGCGACTGCCCCCTGTCTTCGTTGTTTGGTGCGGGTGTGACTGCGTATTGTTGGCAGCGGAGATTCAAAGCGCTAGCCCTCTCGCAATGAGGACCTCGTCCTCGCCTTCGTAATCGTCGTCACCTCATTAGCGGACAGTGGGGCGGTCGTCCCGGGCGTGGAAACTGTCTCCTTCGGGGGTCCAGCTGTACACGACCTGGGCGTAGAACTCGCTCCGTCAGTTGGTTGACGGCCGATGGGGTCGCTACCCCGGTGCGAGACGGGCGTGCCAGGACCCCCGCAAAGCACGGGCACCTTCGCATTTGGATTGCCAGGCGAGGGTGACGGAGTTTCCGAGTGCGGAACCATGCTCATCCTTACCAGGGCCTCTTTACCTACTCTCAGCGATCGCACCCGATTGGTGCTGCCATCCGGTATCCTTTACCGGATAAACAGACACGAAGCCCGCGCCGCCGTGCATGGGCGGCGTTGCCCTCACCCAGGGAAAGGACCTCTCTTGAACAAGGACGTATTGCGCACCGTGAACACGCGTGCGCCCATTCTGCTGGCCGGCGCCGCGCTCCTGGTGAGCTGCGCTGGGGCGCGAATCGTCACCGGCGCACCCAAGGAAGAGCGCGCCGCTCTGACCGGTCAGGCCGCTCTGACCGGTCAGGCCGCTCTTGGTGGCTACACCACGGATGCGCCCGGTGTTCGCCGCCACATTACACCGGCTGACATGCCCGCTCCGTATGCCACCAAATCGACGGACAACGGTGCGAAGCTGGTACCCCGTCCCGAAGGCGCGTGGCCGAAGGTGCCGGAAGGCTTCAAGGCGGAGCTCTTCGCCCAGGGACTGCAGCGCCCCCGTTCCGCGACCGCCGCTCCGAATGGCGACCTCTTCATCACGGAGAGCGCATCCAACCGGATCCGCGTTCTCCGCGATGCGGACGGCGACGGCAAGCCGGAGGGCAACACCCTCTTCACCGAGGGGCTTACGATGCCGTTCGGCGTGGCCTTCTATCCGCCCGGCAACAATCCGAAGTTCCTTTACGTCGCCAACACCGATGCCATCATCCGCTTCCCATACAAGAACGGGGACACCCAGGCCTCCGGCAAGTCGGAGGTGGTGGTCGCCGGCATTCCGGGCGGTGGCCGGCTGCGGGGCGGCGGACATTGGACCCGGGACGTGGTCTTCTCCAAGGATGGGAAGAAGATGTACGTCTCCGTCGGCTCACTCACCAACGTAGGCGACGGACCCGATGAGGCTCGCCGCGCGGTGGTGCTGGAGTTCAATCCGGACGGCAGCGGTGAGCGGACCTTCGCCACCGGTATCCGCAATCCGGTCGGCCTTGCGGTCCATCCGGAAACCGGTAGCCTCTGGACCTCCGTCAACGAGCGCGATGAGATCGGCGACGAGCTGGTGCCGGACTACATCACCAGCGTGAAAGACGGTGGCTTCTACGGTTTCCCCTGGTACTACATCGGGCCGAACCAGGACCCGCGCCACGAAGGTAAGCGCCCGGAACTGCGCGACAAGGTGATCGTGCCGGACGTGTTGCTGCAATCCCATTCAGCCTCTCTGGAGCTCTGCTTCTACACTGGCAAGCAGTTCCCCAAGGAGTTCCGCAACGAGATCTTCGCGGCGGAGCATGGGTCGTGGAACCGGGTGAAGCGCACCGGCTACAAGGTGGTCCGCGTGCCCTTCCACACCTCCGGTCCCAAGGGCCGCGCGACGGGTGAGTACGAGGACTTCATGACCGGCTTCGTGACCCCGGAAGGCAACGTCTGGGGCCGACCAGTCGGTGTCACCGTGGGCAAGGACGGCAGCCTCTTCGTCACCGATGACGCAGGCGGCACCGTCTGGAAGGTGAGCTACGACAAGAGCAAGAAGTAGGACCCATCTCGCTCCCATAGCCAGGAAGGCCGCGGCACCCCGAGTGGGAGCCGCGGCCTTTTTCGGCGGCCCTTATTCGTAGCTCTCCATGATTAACCCACCTCTCCCAGGCGCTTCCATCGAGTCCGGTCCGCAGGATTGGCAGATCTTCCAGCAAGGAGCGGACGGCACCGCATCGATCTCCGTGTCCGGTGTCTACCAGCGCCAGCCCGCAGAGTTCCGGGTCGAAGCTCGCCTGGTGCGGGAGGCGGACGGCTCACCCGTGACGCGCTCCCTCGATTGGCAGCCGGCGGAGCTGCGGCCGGATCAGCGCTGGTCGCTCACTCTGAAGTCGATCCCTGCAGGCGGGCTGTACCGGTTGGAGACGCGGGTGTGGCGGAGCAAGTCGCCGGACACGCGGCCGATGCGCGGCGACTACGTCCACCATCTCGGAGTGGGGGACGTCTGGGTGATCGCGGGCCAGAGCAACGCTTCCGGCACCGGCACCGGATACGCGGACGACCCACCAACCCTTGGCGTCCACCTCTTCGGCAACGACGAGCAATGGAAGCTGGCGACGCATCCACTCGAGGACGCCACCCGCACCCGGCATCCGATCACGGTCCACGGTGTGTTTCAAGCTCACTCCCCATGGATCGCTTTCGCACGGCGGCTGCTTACAGAGCGCAGTTATCCCATCGGACTGATCCCGACCGCGCTGGGCGGCTCTCCCCTCGCGCGATGGCAGCCGGGTGCGGACCTTTACAGGAACATGCAGGAGATGGTTCGGTTGGGGGGCAGCGGATCGCCGCCCGTGCGCGGGATCGTCTGGTACCAGGGGGAAAGTGATGCCAATCCGACGGGCGCGTCGGACTATCTGGAGCGCTTCACCCGCTTTGTAGAGGGTGTCCGCGCCGACCTCGGATCTCCCAAACTGCCGATTCTCACGGCGCAGCTTGGTAGGTACTCGGATGTCAGCATAATGGACGCGGAGCGACACCGGGCGTGGTCGCTGATCCGGGAGGCGCAGCGGCAGGCGGCGATGCGATTGCCGCACCTTGCGCTAATCCCAGCCGTGGACCTTCCGATGGGAGATGAGATCCACGTCTCGGCGGCGGGCAATGTGCTGCTTGGCCAGCGGTTCGCCCAGGCAGCGCTGCGGAGTGCTCACGGCAAGGATCTTTCGCCGCCCGCGATCCACCTGCTCAGGACAGAGTGGGTGATGCAGCCCGCGCCAACATTGCGGCTCCACTTCGAACGTCCCGCTTCCGGCTGGGTGAAGGTCGGCCAAATCAGCGACTTCCGCGTGGAGGACGCGATGGGGGTTGTGGAGCTTACCGCCGTGCAACCGGACGACCAGGGATGGGTCGACCTCCGCCTCGGGCGCGGGCCGCTGCCCGGCGGGGTGACCGTTCACGCCCATTACGGCGCGTTCCCGCAGCCCTCGCTACGCGACCGGGATCAGCGGCCAATGGCAGCGTTCACGGTCCAGGTCCCAGAGCCGGCGTGACCCGATCTGCGTCAGTGTCAATTCAGTAGAGATTCAAATGAGGCCTCGTCCACTCGGACGAGGCCTCATTCAATCATCCATCGCCGCTGTGGAAAGCCACTTACGGGCGGATCACTACTAGGCGGAGGCCGTTGCCGGTCTTCACCCGAAGCACCAGACCGGTGGAGTCCTTCGCCGCGTCTAGCGCCTTGTTCAGGGAGGCCGGATCGCCAACCTTCTGTCCACCCGCTTCAAGGATCACGTCGCCGGCGCGAAGGCCGGCTTCGAAGGCGGGGCTATCGAAGGGAACTGCGGCTACTTCCGTGCCGGCACCCTCTTCCGCAGGGCGCACCGTGAAGCCCAGACGGGTCTTCACCGGTTCTCCCGGTTGCTTTGCGCGCGGAGCCGCACCATCCGTCTGTCCGAGCTGCTTGGCGAGGTCTTCCTCAGACGGGCGTTCTGCGACGGTGAGGGAGAGCCGGACCGGTTTTCCGTCGCGCACCACTTCCAACGGCACGGTCGTGCCGGGGGAGGTTGCCGCAACGGCCTGGTTCAACTCCACGAAGCTGCGGACCTCGCGATCCCCGAACTTCACGATAACGTCACCATCCTTCACTCCGGCACGCGCCGCCGGAGTGTTCACGGATACGCTCTCTGCAAGTGCACCGCCTTCGGGAACCTTGAGGTAGTCTTTCAACTCGCGAGGAAGGACGCGGTTCACCTCACTGCAGGCCACGCCGAGG
>JANPLG010000551.1:0-2124 GCA_031426395.1 Actinomycetes bacterium | reverse complement strand
GGCCGCAGCTCGCGCGGCGATCTCCAGCATCGGCGCGGATTCGTCCACTCCCACCACGGTGTAGCCCCATTGCGCCAGTCGCACGCTGAAGGAGCCCCGTCCGCATCCAAGATCCAGGACCTGTCCGTATGCAGGCACTTCCAGGGCCTCGGTCAGGAACGGCATCCAGTCGTCCACCTGCCCGAAGTTGCCGAACTTACCGAGGAAGCCCAGCTCCGGCAACTGCCGCAAGTGGGTGCGCCACCAAACGTGGTCCATCTGATCGCTCCGGGGTCAGGAGAAGTGAGAGCACGAGAGCGCATCGTTCGGAAGCACCCCCGTGACCCATGCATTGTGCATCAGACGCGGGGGCTGGTAGTCAATCAATCGGGAGTGACCGCCAGAAGTAAACGGAGCCGTACGGGCTAGGAAGGGAAGCCGTTTGGGACATGGAAAACTCCGTCACCCTCGCCCGGCAACCCTGGTGCGAAGCGGCCCGTCCGATGCGGGGGTCCAGCCACGCCCCTTCAGCACCGGGGTATCGACCCCAGCGACCCATGCCAACCCGGCGCAAGTCACGTCCAACGCCGGGTTCAACTGGCCCCCCGATCGCCCAGAGGGCATTCTGCGAGGCTCACGCTCTGGACGCTCGCCCCGCTGAGCTCGGTTACACCCGGCGTACTGACTTGCGGCCGAGCGCTCTGCCAGCCTACTACTTCTTGCCGGCTGGCCTCTTGCTATCCGGTTTCCGGCTGTCCCCTCTCCTGCCGTCGTCCTCGCTGGTCCGCGCGCGGAGGATCATCCGCACTGGCGTGCCATGGAAGCCGAACTTGGCCCGCAACTGGTTCTCCAGGTAGCGCAGATAGCTCTGGTGCGCGATCTTCGGATCGTTGACGAAGACCACGAACGTGGGCGGCTTGGTGCTGACCTGTGTGACGTAGTAGACTCGGAAATCACGGCCGCGCGAAGTGTAGGGACGGCGCTCCGTGGCTTCCCGGAAGGCACGGGTGATCTCGCGGCTCTGCATCCGCATGGCGTGGTTGCTCGCCACGGTCACGCACTCGTCCAGCAGCGCATCGGTGCCCTTGGACTCTTCCGCAGAACCGATGACGATGGGCGCGTAGGTCAGGAATGGCACCTCATTGCGGACGATGGCACCGAACTCCTTGGGCGACATTCCCTTGATCAAGTCCCACTTGTTGACGAAGAGGATGATCCCCTTCCCAGCCTCGTGCGCCATTCCGATGACCCGCTTGTCGCCGTCCAGGACTCCCGCGGAAGAGTCGATGACCACCACCGCCAGGTCGGCGCGCTCGATGGCACGCTCGGCACGGAGCACGGTGTAGAACTCAACCGAGCCCTGAACCTTGCCGGCGCGCCGGATGCCCGCCGTGTCGATGAGGGTGAAGGCGTTGTCGTTGTAGGTGAACGGCACGTCCACGGCGTCCCGCGTGGTCCCCGCGATGGGACTGACGATCACCCGCCCCTCGCCAAGGATCGCGTTCAGAAGGCTCGACTTGCCCACATTGGGGCGGCCGATGATGGCCACCTTGATGGAGTCGTCTTCTTCTTCCGGCTCTTCCGGAGGCCGTCCCAATCGGACAATCACCTCGTCCATCAGGTCCCCCACGCCGCGGCCGCTGTGGGACGAAATGGTGTACGGCTCGCCCAGACCCAGACGGTAGAACTCACTGGAATCGGCTTCGCGGCGAGGGTTGTCCGCCTTGTTCACCACCAGCAGGATCGGCCGTCCCGCCTTGCGGAACACCGACGCCACCTGGTCGTCGCCCGCCGTCAGCCCTTCGGCACCGTCGACCATGAAGAGGATGAGGTCCGCCTCCTCAATGGCGATCTCGGCCTGTGCCTGGATGTGCTTCCCGAACGGGTCCTCGTTTCCCAGACCAAGGCCGCCGGTGTCCACGACACTGAACTCGCGGCCATTCCAGTCCGAGTGACCGTACATCCGGTCGCGGGTGATCCCCGGCTGGTCTTCTACAATTGCGGTCCGCTCGCCCAGGAGGCGGTTAAACAGCGTCGATTTTCCCACGTTGGGCCGCCCAACGATTGCTACTATCGGTTTCGGCATTTCGTACTTTCCAAACTGTAGTGAGATCGCCGGGTGTGGGAGAGCAGGGAGCCTCGGGC
>JANPLG010000550.1:0-9026 GCA_031426395.1 Actinomycetes bacterium | reverse complement strand
CGCGCGGCAGAAGTCGTTGATGAGGTGCAACTCCTGGGCGTAGATCTTGCGCATCAGGCTGGGGACCAGCCAGCGCTCGACCACCCCGGCAATCCCCGGCTTCGGAGTCCATTCCGTGGTGATGGTGAGGCGCGTGGCCTTGCCCTCGGAGAGCGGGTTGAGCGTGAAGCGCGTGACCATGTCGCTGTCGAGGTCCGATTCGGTCAGGACGCGGCCTGGCTTCGGTTCCGCGACCTTCATCCGCAGGGTGCGGCGCTGGCCCATCAGGCACATCCCCACCCGGATGACGGTCCCCGCGCCCACGCCGCCTTCCTCGACGTCGATCCCGGTGAAGTAGGGCTTCGGCACCACGTGGGGGTGTCCCTCACGGTAGTCGGCGAGAACGGCGTAGATCTGCGCCGCGGGCGCTTCGATGCGGTCGGATTGGGAAACGGATAGGGGCGTCATTGCGATAGTACCTCGCCCTGATTGTCCCGCCTGGCGGCTCCGCAACCGTATGGCGCGGCTCACGCGCCACGGGTGATCTGTGTCCTCCGGACTGAGAGGACGGGGTCACGCGAACACCCCTGCGGAGCCTTCGATGAGGGTCCGCTGGACGAACGCGTAGGCGATCAGCAGCGGCAGGCTCATCATCGACAGCGCGGCGAAGGTGAGGCCGTAGTCGACCGTATGCGCGGAGCTGAAGGCGAGGAGGGCGAGCGGAAGCGTGCGGTTCTCCGGCCCGTGGACGAAGAGCAGGGCGAAGAGAAACTCGTTCCAGACCGCGAGGCCGGTCACTACGGAAACCACGCCAACCGCCGGCCGCGCCAGGGGGAAGGCGATGCGCCAGAAGAGCTGGAGCGGGCCGCATCCATCCAGCCGAGCCGCTTCCTCCGGCTCACGCGACTGCCCCCGGAAGAAGCCGGCAAAGACCACCACGGCCAGGGGCAGGCTCCATGCGGTGTTCGGGAGGATGAGCGCCCAGGGGGTGTCCAGCAGGCGCAGGGTGCGCAGTAGCAGGAAGGTCGGCACCACGGCCGCCTGCGCAGGGACGATCAGCCCCAGCAGGTAGAGGGCGAAGACCGGCCCCGTTGCCTGCCGCACCACGCTCGTGCGGGAGAGGGGATAGGCCGCCGCCGCACCGAGGATGACGGTTGCCACGACCGTCATGCCGGTGACCAGGAGGCTGTTCAGGCTCGCGCGGCCGAGTTCGCCCTCCGTCCACGCTTGCGACCACTGGTCCCATCGCCACCGCTCCGGCAGCGCGAAGGGAGCAGAGAGGATTTCTGTATCCGTTCGAAGCGATCCGAGCAGCAGCCACGCCAGGGGCGCGGCCATCACCAGGGCCACTCCCGCCACGATCAGCAGGAGAAGGGTTCGCTGCGCGCGGGCGGTCATTCAGGGCGGCTCCCCAGGCGGCGGGACCAGATGCCCACCGCTGCGACAAAGAGAGTCAGCAGTACGCCCAGCGCCGACCCGTAACCCAGCGACTGCCGGTTGAACGCCTTCTTGATCATCCAGGTGGTCGGGATCTCCGTGCTGTGGTACGGCTGGCCGTCCGTCATTACGAAGAAGAGATCGAAAGACTGGAACCCTCCGGTGATGCAGAGCAGCACCGCGATGGCGGTCACCGGTGCCAGGAAGGGCAGGGTGATCCGTCGGAAAAGCGTCGCCTCGGAAGCGCCGTCGAGGCGGCCAGCCTCCAGGACTTCCGGTGGGATGCGGCTGAGTCCGGCTGCGAAGAGCGCCATGTAAAAGCCGGCGTAGCGCCAGCCGGAGACCAGCGAGACGGTTGCCAGGGCGGAGCGGTCGTCCCCGAGCCAGGGACGGGCGAGGGCGTCCAGCCCCAGGCCGCGCAGGGTGACGTTCAGCAGTCCCGCATCCGGGTTCAGCACGAAACTCCAGAGGAGGCCCACCACCACCAGGGAGAGCACCATCGGGCTGAAGAAGAGCGCGCGCCAAAGGCCGGCCCCCGGCAGACGCGCCTGTAGCGCCCATGCGAAGAGCAACCCGAAGCCGACCTCCACCACCAGCGTGATGAGCACGTAGAGGCTGTTGTTCAGAAAGGAGCGGGCGAAGATGGGGTCGGCGAGGAACGCGCGGAGGTAGTTGGCGGCTCCGGCGAAACGGGGCGGCGTGATGCCGTCCCAGTGGAAGAGCGAGAGGACCCCCGCCGCCAGGATCGGGCCGACCACGAACAGGAGGTAGAGCGCCAGCGCGGGAAGAGCGAGCAGCCGCAGTTGCCGCTGTTCTGTGGAAACGGACGCGGCGGAGTTGGGCAGCCTTCCCTTCATGAGGCACTCGCCCCGCGGAGTGCCGCGATCTGCCGCTCTGCGGCCTGGAGCGCCGCTGCCGGGGATTGGCGACCATCCAGCAGCAGGCTCACGGCGTCCAGGAACGCGTCGCTTACCTCCAGGTTGAACCCGATATCGGGCGCAAGCGCTGTTTCCTTCGCCTCTTCTAGGAACCCCCAGATCCGCCGCGCACCACCGGACGCATCCGATTCCGGCCCCAGGGCCCGCAAGCCGCTGAGGTGTCCATGCCGAGTGAACTCCCGCTGGACCGGTGCGGAGCCGAGGTGTCGGAGTAGTTCCAGGCAGAGTTCCGGGTGGCGCGTTTGCCGGTAGATCATGTAGCCGGTGCTCAGCGCGAGGAGCGCGCTGGGGTCTCCCTGCTGGTCCGGGAGAACGGGCAGCCGGAAGCAATCGAGGTCTGCGGCGTCCGCAGGGTCGACCTCCGAGGCGAGCCAGTCTCCGGTCGGGTGGAGCGCCGCCCGGCCCTGCTCCAGCAACGAGCGCGCCTCGTCCACGCCCACGCCGTTGGGGCCGGTGCTGATGAAGCCTTGCGCGCGCAGGTCGTCCAGGGCGGTGAAGGCGGCCAGGAAGGCGGGGTCGTCCAGTCGCCGAGTCCTATCGAGGCCGAGAACGGCCCGGTACCCAGCGCTGCCCGCCTGCCGCGCCGCCAGGCCTGCCGCGAGATTGGCACCCGGCCACAACTCGCGGTTGCCGACCGCCAATGGGACGAGGCCGGCGTCCCTTGCCTTGCGGCAGAGGGCGAGGAAGTCGGCCCAGGTGTCGGCCGATTCGAGACCGTGCTTCTGGAAGATGCTCTTCCGATACCAGAGGACCACGGTCACGGAGGCGCTGTTGGGCCAGAGGAAGACCCGGCCGTCGTCCTGCGTGGCGGAGGGCCAGCAGGTGGCGAGGTACTCCGAGCGGCGCTCCGGTGGAAACTCGGAGCTGAGGTCGAGGGCGTAGCCGGCGGCGGCGTACTGCCGGACCTGGAATCCCCCCCATTGGAAGTAGATGTCCGGCGGCGTGCCGCCCACGAAGAGGGTGAGCAGCCCCATTTTCTGGTAGACGTCATCGTCCATCTCCAGAAGCTCCACCCGCACGCCGGGGTGAGCCTTCTCGAAGGAGCGGATGGCGGCGCGGAAGGGACCGCGAAGCTGCTCCCCCGGATTGGTGGTGGCGAAGCGGAGAACGGTGCCGCTCCCCGAAGAGGAATGGCATCCCGCGAGGGCACCTGCCGTCCCTATTCCCGCAAGGACCCCGCGCACAAACCGGCGACGGCCCGGGTCTGCGGGAGCCTCATTCGCAGCGAAGGGCTGCTCAGCCCGTCGTCCAATTCGCGCGGTAGGCGGCAAGGGTCGTCACCCACGGGAGGGCCGGACTCGCTCTTACTGCTCGCGTTCCGGGGTCGGGACGGTTACGATCAGGGCGTAGTTGCCCAGCGACGCTTTTGCGGCCGCCAGCACTTCTTCCTTCGTGACCTGCGCCGCCCGCGTGGCGAAGTACTGGTCGAAGTCTGCTCCCAGCCCCATCGCCACGTTCCAGGCGAGCCACTTCGCCTGGTCCCGGCTCCGCTCCTGCCGCAGCGCGAACCGCCCGATGACGAACGACTTCGCCCGCGCCAGTTCCGCGTCCGTGGGACCGGTCAGCGCCAATGACCGGAACTGCTCCACCAGCAGCGCCTTCGCCGGCTCCACCACCGGCTCCGTCACCGGCATGGGCGGGTTGCCCCGGATCACGGTGCGGGCCGTGGGCGTGATGACGTATCCGACCACGTGGCTCTGGAAGAGCAACGGCTGGAAGAAGGAACCCAACTCGTAGCCGATGCTGTTCTTCTCTCGGATCACGGAGAAGAGCCGCGCCCGCTTCCCACCGCCCACGATGGCGTCCATCAGCGCCAGCGCCGGGTAGTTGGCGCGCGTGGCACCGGGTGTGAGGTAGCCAATCATCAACTGCGCTGCGGGACCTGTCTTCTGAAGGACCTGGACGCGGGAACGTGACAGCGCGGGTGTGCTGGGGCGGTCCGTCACCGCGTCCGGGTTGAACGGCAGGTCGCTGAACGCCCTTTGCGCGAGGGTGAGCGCTCTCGAGGAGTCGACGTCGCCGACCACGCCGATCACCATGCGGTTCTGCACGTAGTTGCGCTTCCAGAATGCCTGCACGTCTGCGGCGGTGAGGCGTTCCAGGGTCTGCGCGTAGCCATTCAACGGGCGGCCGTAGGGACTGCGGGGGTAGAGGTCGGCGGTGAGGGCCTGGTAGGAGGCACCGGTGAAGTCGTCGTCCAGGTTGCTGATGCGGCGCTTGATCAGCTCGCGCGAGGCGTTGATGTCCTCAGCGGAGAAGCGGGGATGGGCCACCACATCGGCGATCAGCTTGAGGGCCGGCTCCAACTGCTCTCGGCTGGTGGTGAGCGACACCTCGGTGAAGTCGAAGCCGGGGAGGGTGACGAGGTTGCCACCCGCGCGGGCGACCGCCTCCTCGAACGCGCGCCCCTGGTGAGTGGTGGTGCCGCGCCGGAGCGCCTCCGCCGTGAGGGCCGCGAGGCCCGCCTGCTCGTCCGTCTCATCCGGCAGCCCCGCCCGCACCAGGCAGACGATGGAGATGAGCTCGCTCGAATCGTTGGTGCGGCAGAGGAGCCGCAGGCCATTGGAGAGCGTTGAGACGCGGAGAGGCGGACGCTTGGCCGCAGCCGGAGCGGTGGAGGGCGCGGCTGTGCCGGGAGCAGGCACAACGGCAGGCTTCTGGCTTAACGCCGGTCCAGCCGATCCAAAGACGGCAACAGTTCCAAGCCCACACAGCGCGGCAGCCAGGCTGAGTCGCTTCGGTTCCAGGGTCACTCTCTGCACAACAACTTCCGATCCCACAGCATTCCAATCACTTACGAAAGACGTCCAGCGGTCCGACCCACTCACCCACTCACCCACTCACCCACTCACCCACTCACCCACTCACCCACTCACCCACTCACCAAGGCTTCACTCGGTGTCGCTCCTGGGGGGTGCCGCTGGTCCGGGAGCGGGCTTCAGCAGGATGGTGGCGCTGTGGTCCATCTGGAGATACTTCCGCGCCACGGCCTGCACCTGCTCCGGAGTGACCGCGTCGATCCGTGCCAGGTAATCGCTGGCAAACTGCCACCGGTCGATGGCCGCGTAATAGCCCAGGGTTCCCGCCTGCCCGGAATAGGTTTCATTGTCGAGGACGTAAGCGCCCCGCAGGATCCGTTTGGCAATGCCGATCTCGCTCTCAGGAATGGCCTGGGAGGCGGTCAGCTCCAGCTCGCGCTTGATCAGGGTCTCCACTTGCTCCGTGTTGCGCGGCCCCGTGGAAGCGATGATGGTCATCAGCCCCGGCTGGCGACGCGTCTCAAACGAAGCGGAGACTTCTCCCTGGTCCCGCATCAGGCGGGGTAGGCGACCGGTCCCGTCCATCTCAAGGAGGGTGAGCAGGACGTCCATCGCATAGACGTCCGGGGTGTCCTTGACGGAAGGCGCGGGGAAAGCCAGCCCGACATACCCGTTCTGGTACGGAGAGTTGATCGACCGCCGCACCGGCTGCACGCAGGCGACTTCCGGCTCCGGCAGGGACTCCGCCGGCTTCGGGGCGGGGGTGTCCGCCTGGAACGCAGTGCGCACCGCCCGTTCCACGGCAGCGCCGTCCACGGAGCCGACCACAATAACGGTCATGTTCGCCGGGACGTAGTGCTTCTGGTAGTAGGCCCGCACGTCCTTGAGGTCGAGGGTCTGGATGAAGCGAGGCTCGCCCCGCACGTCCATCCGGTACGGGTGCTTCTGGAAGGCCGCGCTGTAGAGCAGCCGAGCCATCGCGATGTCCGGGTCGAGGGAGATCCGCGTGATCTCGTCCACGATGACCGGCCGCTCCGCTTCCCAATCGTTCTGGTCGAACTTCGGCTTGCGCAGCGCATCCGCGACGACGTTCACGATCCGGCCGACGTAGCGCCCGGCCACGGTGCAGTTGAACCGGGTCCAATCCTTCTCGGTGGTCGCCTCCAGTAGCCCGCCCAGGTTTTCCACCTCGCCGTCCAGGGTGCCGGGGCCGCCCGTGTCGGAGCCTTTGAAAACCAGGTGCTCAATGACGTGGGCGGTGCCGTTGGTCTTTTCATCCTCACGGAAGCCGCCCGCGCGGACCCATACCTGGACGGCGGCCAGGTCGGTGGCGTGGGACTCCTTGACCAGCAGCCGCAGGCCGCTCGGGAAGACGGTCTCCTTGACGGAGCCTGCGTCCAGAGTTCCCGCAGATCCAGGCAGGGAGACGAGTCCCAGACACAACGCGCCCAGGCCGGCCAGAACGGAGAGAGCGCGGCGGCGGGGGAAGGCACGGTAGGCGATGTCGTGACCGTGGAGCGCGGAAGGGGTGCTAGTATTCACAGTGGCCGTCAGTTCCTCGGTGCGAAGGTCGAGTCCTTCCGCCGCGCCCATCGCAAGCGCGCCTGGCTAATTGCCGCCGCACCCATACATCCTAACGACCGCCGCCCCACAGGGAACGTTCCCATGCCCCTCGACCCTGATTTCCTCGCCATCCTCGCCTGCCCCGCGTGCAAGACAGAGCTGATCCTCAAGGGAGAGGACCGCCTGCACTGCATCCGCTGCCACCGGACCTACCCCGTTCGAGACGAGATCCCAATCCTGCTACTGGACGAGGCGGTGATGGAGGAAACTCCTGCCGAAGCAGCGGGGTCTTAACTGCGTGCGGACGGCACCAACTGGGTCACCCTGCGTCTACAGTCTGCGGGCGATCTGCTGACAGTTGGCTCCCCCTCGCGTAAGAACCGGTGCGATGATGCATTCGCAGGGTCGGGATGTGGCAAGCGATGAAGAGATCGTCCGTCGCGTGCAGGCGGGCGAGGGCAAGCTTTTCGGAGTCATCTTCGAGCGGTACTACACGCGCCTGGCCCGCTTTGTCCGGCACCTAGGAGTGCCGGAGAGCGAGCTTGAGGACGTGCTGGGCGAGACCTTCACGCGCGCCTTTGCCCGTATCCAATCGTTCAACTCAGACAGCGGCACCAGGTACGTCTCCTACCTCTACACCGTGGCGCGGAACCTGGTGACGGATCGGCTTCGGGAGCGGGGCCGCGCGCCGGAGATGACGGTGCTGGAGGCGGCCTGGGAAGAGCCGGACACCCGCGCGGAGACGCCGGTCGACCGCATGATGCGGATGGACGACCTCCGCCGGATCCGCCACGCGATGGAGCGGCTGAGCGTTTCGGACCGCGAGATCATCACTTTGAGCTACGATCGGGAGCTTTCGTGCCGCGAGATCATGCAGATCATGGGTAAGCCGTCCATCAGCGCGGTGACCACCCATCTCTACAAGGCGATGAAGCGGCTTCGAGAGCTGGTGCAGGTTTCGGATCCCCTGGTCCTCTCGTGATTAGTGGGGGTTGGGAGTTGGGGGTTGGAGACGCGAGTCCCCATTCGAGATCCGCAATTGGGTGGGCGAAGCAGACGATAGAACGGCGCGTGTATGGTGGATAAGGCATTGACGAAGGAAGAGCTGGCCGCGGACCTGGTCTGGCGCTACGTGGAGCGACTTCGCGAGGCGGAAGACCCCTCCGTTGTCGCCCTTGACAGCGCGGAACTGGCGCAACTCGTGGCGGCATTGGAAGCTGCGGGTTCCGTGCCGGGTGCGATCATGGTCGAGGAGCCGGAAGCGCGGCGGACGGAAGTCCGCCAGCGGCTCGAGCCATCCCTCGCTCATGGCCGTGCTGCAGCCCCAGTCTCGCGACCGAGGGACCGGGCGACCGTCGTCCCCGCCTGGCAGTTCCGCCTCGCCATGGCGGCGTCGCTGGTCGGCGCGCTCCTTCTGACCACGGTGAACGGCTGGCACCGTATCCCAGCTGCCGTCCAGCGGGTTCCCGTCTGGCGGGATGCGCAGGGACTGGAGCCGATGGACGAGCAGCAGGCGCATCAGCTCATCCCGGTCATGCTCCGCAACGAACTCTCTTCCGCCACCGAGCGGAGCCTGATGGGTCACATGCTGGTCTGCACCGGATGCTTTGAGGACTACCGCGCCGCCAAGGGGAGTCCCGTGGCGCACTCCGCACCCGCTCCGATGACCCTCGCTTCCCATCGGTAGAGGCTCTTGGAGTCCTGTGGCGTGACGTCGCTCTGGATGACCTGAAGCTGGACGGCCGAGCGGGGGCACGCCACAATTAGCCGTGAGTTGTCTTGCCGGTTGCCTGTGGTGGGAACCGGCGCTTGGAGAGGAACGCAGCGATGGCTGATGAGCAGGAGTTCGAAGTCGTGGACCGCCGGCGCAACCACACGCCCGAGCCGCCGCCCGCCGAGGATCTGGATAACGCGGATGATCTGGTCGACGAGGACGATGACCTAGGCGGCTTCCCGCCCATCAACCCGCTGCTCCAGCTCAATGTCGGCGCGGTGCTCCGCATGACGCTCGGCCTGCTGAACGACAAGGCGTGGATCAGCCTCGGCCTCTACCCGGACCCGATCACCAACAAGGTGGAGAAGAACCTCCCCGAAGCCCGCCGCGCCATCGACGCCATTGCGGACTTGGTCAAGCACGTGGAGCTGGACGCGGCTCCCGAGGAGAAGCGCGAGCTTCAGGTGCTGCTCTCCAACCTCCGCCTGAACTACGTCCAGCAAACCAAGAGCTAGCGCAGGGGGGAGAGGGAGCGAAGCGACCGACACTCACCCACTCACCCACTCACCCACTCACCCACTCACCCACTCACCCACTCACCCACTCACCCACTCACCCACTCACCCACTCACCCAC
>JANPLG010000549.1:0-22073 GCA_031426395.1 Actinomycetes bacterium | reverse complement strand
CCGTCGAGAAGTCCGCTCCTCCGGTTGTGGCCAAGAGCGGCGGTGCCAAATACGACGAGACGAAGCTGAAGGTGCTTGAAGCCAAGCTGACCAAGGCTCCGAAGGATGCCAAGCTCAAGACCGAGACTGCGGAGGCAAACTTCCAGGTCGGCCACGCGATGATGATCAACCCGGAGCTTCCCCCGCGCGTGAAGTACCGCGGCGCGCTCAAGTTCTTCCGCTGCTCCCTGGAACTGAATCCGAAGCACGCCGGTGCTGCCGCCGATAAGAAGCAGATTGAGGACGTCTACAAGAGCATGGGGATGCCGATCCCGCAGTAGACGGCGGAGTGGGTGAGTGGGTGAGTGGGTGAGTGGGTGAGTGGGTGAGTGGGTGAGTGGGTGAGTGGGTGAGTGGGTGAGGGCTTCGGCCAAGACTTCCCCCTTTCCCCCACTCTCCCATTCGGCCTGTTAGAGCGCACCGAACACCTTACACGGACTGTAGGCCCCGTTCTCCTTTGAGGACGGGGCCATTGCATGCGTGCAGGGAAGCGACTGCCGCTCGGCCAACAGCCGGATAGGCGCGCGACCCTTCTCTCCATGCCAGAACCCAACTCCCTTCGTATCGCTGACATGCTCCCGGAACTGCGGCCGCGTGAGCGGCTGGAGCTTCAGGGTCCCGAGAGCCTGACCACGCCGGAGCTGCTCGCGATCCTCTTCCGCACCGGGACCACGCGGCGCAACGCAGTCATGGTGGGCGAGGACCTGGTTCGGGAACTGGGCGGCCTGGGCGGGATCGCGACGGCCAGCCTGGGCCAGATCAGCGCAATTGACGGCATCGGGCGCGTCAAGGCGATTGAGGTGAAGGCGGCCCTGGAACTGGCGAAGCGGCTAGCCGCGACCTCGGAAGAGACCAAGCCGGAGATCCGAGGGCCCTCCGACATCGCGCAGTTGATGATGGCCGACCTCCGCTACGAGACGAAGGAGCACCTCAAGGCGCTCCTCCTGGACGTCCGTAACCGCGTGCGCAAGGTCGTCACCGTCTCCACCGGTACGCTGACTGAGAGCCTCATCCACCCGCGCGAGGTTTTTCAGGAAGCGATCCGCTTCGCATCGAACTCCATCGTGCTGGTGCATAACCACCCTTCCGGAGACCCGGAGCCTTCACCCCAGGATCTCGCCTCGACCCGCCGCCTCGTCTCCGCCGGCGAACTGCTCGGCATCGAGGTGCTGGATCACGTCATCATCGGTGATGGCCGTTGGGTGAGCCTCCGGGACCGGGGCGTGATCCGCTCCACCGGGAAGTGAACTTGCGACCATTTGATGGCTTTACGAAAACTTGCCCGACACAATGCTTGACCTGCTCCAGCGAGTGCAGCGCTCATTCGAACCGCTCTATGGGAAGCCGTGCTGGAACGCCAAGCACGGCCATGGTTCGTTTCTGACCTTTGAGTTCGGCGACCCACACCTTGAGATCGACGAGCCGCAGGAGCCGAAGCCTACTTGGTCGCCAAAGGTGCAGAAGCAATTCTCGCGCCGTCACGTTTGGGTCCGAGGTCAGTGGCATCTCTGGATCTACTGCTGCAACTGGCGCGTAACTTCCGGTTCAGAACTCATCGGTGAGAGTTCGACCGTCGAACTGATGAACGCAGCAGCGAGTCAGCTTGACGGCCATAAGCTCGTTTTGGTCTCGGCAGACCAAGCCTCAAGTCAGTGGCGCTTCGACTTTGACCTTGGCGGATGTCTCGAGACTTGGCCCTATCCAGCGGAGGCTGATCGTTCTGATCGGATTCTTGAGCAGTGGAACCTCTACGAACCGTCGGGCTACGTGCTCACCGTCCGTGCCGATGGGGCCTATAGTTACCAACCTGGAAACGATGACGCAGGCGCGGATGTTTGGGTCCTACCGCAACCGCAGCCACCTGATTGCTGAGGGTCTGGGCCGCGTCAGGAGTGTTCCTTGCCTCTTCCAGTTGCACATGCACTTGCCGGTGCCTGCCTAGCCACCGCCGCCTGGCCGGCGGAAAAGCCTCGACTGCTGCAGGCTCTGGCGGTAGGTGCCGTTCTCGGCGCTCTTCCAGACGCGGATTATCTGCTGAACTGGGTTGGCATCTTTGGAAAGGGCTGGCACCACGGCTTCACCCACTCGCTGGTGTTCGCGCTTGCGGTGGGTGCGGTAGCTGCAGTGGCTGTCAGGCTGCGTTTCCGAAGAGGCTGGCTGGCGTGTTCCCTGGCAGCGCTCACTCATCCGGTCATGGACTATCTGCTGACCGAGTCACGGGGCGTCGCCTTGTTCTGGCCATTCAGTGATGCGCGCCTGAAGCTCGCCTTTGAACCGCTGAGCTGGTATCAGATGGACCATTTCTCCGGGCTCGGACGGTTGGGGTCGCTGGCTGCCCAGAGCGGTCTGGAGTTGCTCTTGCTGGTACCCCTCGTAGGCGCTGCAGTCGCGATCTACCGTCGTCGTGCCGCGAGAAGGGATTGACATCACCGCGGTTCAAACCCTTCCCGTGACGCCATCGTGCCCCGGTGATGCGTGGTCCAATTGGTCCTGCGCGGCCTGCAGCACCCGCATCGCAGGCATCACGGCGTGGCAGTTGACGGCAGGCTCCCGTTGATCCTGAATGGCGTCCAGCCATTCCCGGTTCTGCTCACGGATTGGGTTCCATCCTACCGGGTCCCCGAAGAGCTGCGCCGCGCCGTCCCAGAGCGCTCCGTCGCGGAACTCCAGCGTCTGTTCTTCCCCAATGAGGCAGTAATCATGGCGCGGGGAGCCGCTGTTGTACGACATCGCGATGGTGACGAGGGTGCCGTCGACCCGAAACTGAAGGTCAAGGTCGAGCGGGATGCCCAGCTTCGGGTGCGCGGGGCCGAACTGCGCCCGCACGCCCTCCGCCTCGCCGCCTAGCAGCCAGAGGGCGGCGTCGACCACGTGGCACGCGTGGTGCCAGAGCAGGTTATCGGTCCAGCTCCGCAGCCGCCCCTTCCAGTTGACGTTCTCCCGTCGGAGGAAGAACCATCGGCAGACCAGGTGATGCGGGGTCAGTTCACCTTCGGCAATGCGGCGGCGCAGCTCCATCAGGGCGGGCTGGTAGCGTTGCGTGTGCGCCACCTGCACCCGGAGCCCCGTTTCGTCGGCCAGGGCAGCCACCCGTTCGGCATCGGTCAGCCGCGTGGCGAGGGGGATCTCCACCAGCGCGTGCTTGCCGGCCCTCAGGCACGCTTCGGCCTGGACCGCATGGATGTCGCTGGGGGAGGTGATGATGACGCCCTCCGTGTCCCAGCTCAGCGCTTCGTCCAGATCGAGGGACCAGCGCGGGATGCCGTGCTGGGCGGCGAACGCAGCCGTATCTTCGGGGTTCCGCCCGACAAGCCATGCCACATCCGCATCCAGTGGCTCCAGCGCCACGAGGTGCTCTTCAGCAATGCTCCCGTATCCCACCAGGCCGAGCTTCATTTGAGGAGTTCCTTCGCCGCCGACCACAGGCGCGGCCACGTCTCCTTACCGACGGACATGCTGCGCTCGTACTTGTAACGGTCCTTGCCGAAGTCCTCCGGGTCGAGGATGTAGCCGAGCTCATCGTTGCCGAGGGCCACGACCATCGGGAACCGGCCCGGCATCGCCTTCTTCAGTTCCAGCGCCGGGCGCGGCAGGATCTCTCCCGGAATGGTGATCCAGGTGATCGGGCCGAGGTCAACGCGCCAGACCTCGGTCTCGAACTGGGCCACGCCCTGGTCGACCCGGGTGTCGTTATCGAGAACCTTGGCCGCGAGCAGGAGGCGGAACTGGTCGTTGGCCAGCGGGAGCGTCACGTCCTTACGGCGCAGCGTGATCGTGTCCACCTCCACCGCCTTTGCGCGCTCCACCGCTTCGACCGCCGACTTCGCCACGCCCTTTCCCACCCGCTCCATCTCCTCCAGGGTGTGGCCCTTCACCTTCGGAGTCACCATGCCGCCCAGCGCGCCGTTCAGGTAGAGGGCGACGCCGCCGAATTGCCGTTCCACCCCTTCGCGAACGTAGTGGACGTAGTCTGAGGTGAGCGCCTTGCTCTTGTTCACCTCGGGGTGGCCGCCGTAATGGATCACGGTGGCGACCGTCCGCCCAGTGGAAGAGGTGAGGCGGAGCGCGGTCAGCTCCTTGTCCTGAAGCTCCTCGCGGCTGTTGTGGACGAAGCCGTCCGGCACGGTGACCTTCCCCGCCGAGAGCGTCACCGGCTGCAGATCACGCACGGCCGCATCGACACCCACAACGATGCGGTCTTCCAGCCGCTTCATGTAGAGCGGATCGAGGCCGGAGGAGAGCGGCGCCTTGCCCCAGAGGCCCATGGTGTCCGGGCCGGAATGGACGTGGGTGCAGGTGATCAACACGTTCTCCGCAGGCACGCCCCCGCGAGCGCCAATTGCCGCGCGGATCTTCCGTACCCGGCTGTTGAACAGGCCGATCAGGTCACACGAAACCACCGCAGTGCGGGTGCGGCCATCGTCCAAGACCAGGACGCGCGCCCAAAGGTCGTCGTGAACGGACTCGGCGATCCGGTTACTGTCGTAGCCCGCGATGAATACGGGTCGCGTGAGGGACGGCGTGATCTTGACCGCCGCCGCGCCGGCACGGAACACCGGCTTTGGCGCGGCCTGGCTGTCCGGGGAGCCGGTTACCAGCGTCGCTAGGGTGATTCCAGCAAGCAAGATCATCAACACAAGACGCATGGTGCTCTCCTGGCCCTTGGCGCTGCCGCCGGGGTTGCGATCTCGATCCTGGAAGGGCGTGGCCCGTTGGTCGTCCCCACCACCATAGACAGCGGCCTTGTGCCGCGTTCGATCACGGTAGCTGTCCCGCCCTTTAGCGCGGCCGGTCGATCGTGGGCAATTGCTTAGCTAGTCGCCGAGAGAGGCTCCAGTTTCCTGCTCCGTTTGCCGCCGAAGCAGAGCCACCAGCCCGCCGCGAAGAGCGCTGCTCCCAGGAGCAGCTGCGCCACCAGGGTTGGGACGCCGCCGGGTGGTAGCGTCGACGCAAGCTCCGGACTGATGACGCTTCCCTTCGGTGCCCACCGGCTGAGGGCCAGGACGGTGGTGTCGTAGAGCGAGTGCATCAGGATCGCGGGGAAGAGGCTGCCGGTCCGGATCACGATCGACCCCAGCACGAAGCCGATGGCGGCACGCGGTAGGAATCCGTGAAGGTCCATATGGGCGCCCGCGAAGAGCAGGCTCGTGATTCCTATCGCCGCCCACGCCGGCATCTTGCGGGCGAAGGCGCTCTGGATGGGGCCACGGTAGAGGATTTCCTCCGTCACCCCCGCCACCAGGCCGACCAGTATCACCGTCAGCGCCACCTTCCAATCGGGGCCTTCCAGCACCGGGCGGAAGATCCGCTCCACGTTCTTCATCGCCTCCGGGTCGCGGGGAAAGAATCGGTCCTGGACGGCGACATAGCCGTAAACGAACGGGATGATCCCCAGCGCGAGCAATGCGCCCCCGATCATCCGACCCGGGGCCGCCGCAGCCAGCGAGAACGTCTCGCGCCACTGATAGCGGAAGAGGGCCGCCGCAGCGAGGGCGGGACCGGCGATGAGGAAGAGCTGCACGTTCACCATCAAGACCAGGAACGGCAGCTTCATCCAAACCGGCGCAACATAGAAGAGCAGCACCAGACTCAGCGCGAAGAGGCCGAGTGCCTCATCGACCTCCGGCAGGCGCCGCGCTCCCTTCTCTCGCGCGCCCTTGCGCAGCCCCTTGAGCGAGAGCGGCTCCCAGGACGGGTTCACCAGGCTTTCGGAACTGAAGACCCTTCCGGCGAGGCTCAGCATCAGCGCCGCGTAGACCATGGATGATCCGAACGCGATGGCAAAATCGGAGACATTGCCCCGGCCGCTGAGCACGTCGCGGATCACCAGGGTGGTGTTCACGCAGGGCGTCACCAGCAGGGCCGGCGTGGCCTTGGGATCGCCCATGCTAATGAGCACCGGGATCAGGGAAAGGAGCATCACCGGCGTGGCGAACGAATTCGCTTCCCGGTAGTTGCGGGCGAAGAGGCCGACCAGCATCACGAGCGCGGCGAAGAAGACGATGGTCGGCACGGCGGCCAGGTAGGCGAGGAGCAGGGAGACGGGCGAGACGGAGAAGTCCATCGCTCCGCCGGAAGCCTGGCTGGTGATTCGCCACATCACCAGGCTCATGCTGAGCATGTTCAGCCCTGCCGTGAGCAGCGCGGAGAGCAGCACCAGGATGGTCTTCCCCATCAGGAGTTCCAGCTTGGTGGCCGGCGTGACCAGCAGCGTCTCCAGGGTGGAGAGCTCCCGCTCTGCGGTGGTGACGTTGATGGCGGGGAAGAAAGCGCCAAGCATTCCGGTGATGAGCAGCATCATCGGGAGCAGCAGCGCCAGCCGGCTGCCGAAGCGCTTCTCGCCGCTCGCCACATCTTCTTCGATCCGGCCGATGGGTTCCACGACCGAAATGGGGACGCCGCGCGCCTTCAGCCGCTGCTCCACCAGCCAGCGGTCGTAGGCGGTGAGGAGCTTGCCGATCTTGCCTTCGGTGATGGCGCTGCCGGTGCGGCTGCCATCGGTGCGGATACGGACCTTGGGAGAAGCTCCCGCTAGGGCCCTTTCTTCCAACCCTTCCGGCAGAACGATGACCGCCTCCAGTTCGCCCTTTGCGAGTGCGCTCTCGGCGTCAGTCCTCTCCAGAAGAAGAACCTCTTTCGGTTTGGATCGCAGCAACTCTACAAGGCCGGGCGCCTCCGACGGATGGAGCACGGCGACTCTCGCCACTTGCTCCTGGAGCTTCTTCGCGGTGGAGGTGGCCGCGCCCGCCATCGCCATGGTGAGTAGCGGATAGAGCAGGAGCGGGATGCCGAACATCATCACGAGGCTGCGACGGTCTCGCATCGTCTCGCGCAGTTCCTTGAGGAAGACTTCCCGGACAATGTCAAACCGCATCCATGACCCCCACGCCGTAATCCGGATCGGCTTCCTTCACCAGCGCGAAAAAGGCTGCGCGAAGATTGCGCCCACCCGTGCGGGCGCAGAGCTCCTCGACCGTCCCTTCCGCCACCACTCGCCCTCTCACAATCACCCCAATCCGCTGGCAGAGGTCCTCCGCCTGCTGAAGGTCGTGCGTTGAGAAGAGGATGCACTTCCCCGCCTTCGCCAACTCCTGCACGGACTGCTCCACCATCTGCCCCACCAGTGGATCGAGGCCGCTGGTCGGCTCATCCAGGATCAGCACCGGCGGATCATGGACCGCCGCCCGCGCGAGCGAAACGCGCTGCTTCATGCCGGTGGAGAGGCGGTCGTTGGCTCGGTCCGCGTACTCCGTCACGTGGAACATCGCCAGCACCTCTTCGACCCGCTTCTCCAGTCGCGCTGCCTTCCAACCGTATAGGGATGCGAAGAAGCGCAGCGTCTCACGCGGGGTGAGGCGACCGTAAAGGCCGGTGCTGGCCGTGTGGAACCCGAGGCTGCGGCGCACAGCGTCCGGCTCCTTCAGGAGATCGTGGCCGGCGATGCGGGCCGTGCCCTCGGTCGGAGTGAGGATGGTGGCGAGGCAGCGAAGCGTGGTGGTCTTCCCCGCGCCGTTCGGTCCCAGCAGTCCGTACACCTGGCCGGCGGCGCAGTGGAGGGTGGCGTCTCGCACGGCATAGATCTGGCCACCATCCGGGTCGTCATAGGTCTTCGAAAGATGGTCGACTTCAATCATAGGGAAAGCGTTCTTCGTCGGGTGGCACAGCCGGTCGCTTCGCCGATGGACCGCGCTCGAACTTGGGGGTAGGTGGCTCCGGAACGAGTCCGGTGGGACCCTTTTGCGGCGCCATCTGCGGGATCACCTCCGGCTCCGGCGGTGAACGATGCCCAAAGAGACCCTCAATTCCAAGAAACGCGAGGCGCCAACGGCTTGTCCAAGAGATCATCGGCGGCTACCTCCGGTTAAGAGACCGGGATCGATTTCGGATTTCGAATTGGGACGCGGATTGCCGGGATGCCAGAGCTGCTTGGAACGCCAAGGTCAGGGACGCTCGTCATTCTTGCGTTCTTCTTGCACTGATGAACGGTTTCGTCGCCTTCATGAGGTGGTATCGGCTTGGAAGCCTCTGAATCTCGGCAGGCGAGAGGTCGGCTTGTCCACGGCCTTCAATACGGAGAACAGGTTCCCATGAACAAACCGTCCCTTCGCCGCCCCGTCCCGGGGCTGTTGCTTGCCGCTCTGGGGGTTGGACTGATAGTTCCCTCCGGCGCGCTGGGCCAGCAGCCCGTGCCTCCCGCAGAGGCGCAGGCCCCGACCGCAGACCCCAAGGTGATATGGCCGGCCGGTCTGGATCGACTCGCAGGACGGTTCGTTTTCGTCCAGGTGGGATCGCCGGGCGGCCTCTGGCGGAAGGAAGGTCTGAAGAGCCGCCAGATCGCGATTGACGACCTCCCCACCGCGATGCAGACCAAGCTCCGCGCCGCCGAGATCGTTATCTCTGATATCAAGCTGCCTACGCAGGTGGAGGCCAGCGAGAGTCTCAGCCCGTCCAAGCGAGGCATGATCCGGCACTTCTCGGAGAGCGCGCTGGGCCGGCTGGTGATCAAGAACCTGCCGGGCGCCGCTGCCTCGGACGCAGTCGGCGACTACAGCGGACCCGCGCTCTTCCACCTCGAGCATTCGCTGCACTCCAATCCCTCTTTGACCGGCGTCCTTGAGCAGCGCCTCAACCAGGAGGGCACCTGGGGAGCCGCCACGCTCGATTACGCGGACCTGGGCGCCGAGGTTTACGTCCCGGAGCCTGCGGCGCCACCGAAGAATGGCCAGAAGCGTGCCGAGAAAGAGCAGCCCGATGCCGAAACAGCCGCGCCTATCTCGAATGCCCGCGTGATGCGGAACGGCCAGGAGATCTTCGTCTTCGTCTCCTGGATCGAGAAGGTGGGCAAGGTGGAACGGGAGTACTTGGGAACCGTTCGCATGGTGAAGGAGAGCAGCAAGATGGCCCCGCGACCCGCGCCCACGGGAGACCGCGGTGCCGCCCCGAAGCCGCTGATCAAACAGCTTCCTGCAATGCCCACGGCGATCCCTGATCGCTGATGCTGCCCACCTTGCTGGGCACCATTTTTGAACCGCAGAGATACTCCGTTGAATGTCAACGGGGTTTTGAGAGAGGTCGTGCCTTGGATGTTGCGGCGACCTCGGCAGGCTGCGGCGAGGCTTTCGTGGAATGATTGGCTGCGGCAGCCGCGTGACCTCGCACGTGCGGACTCACCTCCGCTTGAGGCGCGCCGGCTGCCGTTTTTCTTTTCCTGGCTTCACGGCGGGAGATTGGGGCCGATAGAGAACCGGTGGCGGCAGTGGCGGTGGTGGTGGCCGGACGAGGCTTCGCCGCTTCCTGGTGCTTGCGGCGGGTCGCTTCGTGCTTCTCGGGATCGAAGTCCTCGTCGTTCAGGACGCATGCATAAGCGATGCGGAGCAGCTTGGCCATGCACGCGGTGAGGGCGACCATGTGCGGTTTGCCTTGGCTGCGCAGGCGCTGATAGAAGTCCCGCAGAGGGCAGTCGCAGCGAACGGCGGTCTGCGCGGCCATGTAGAGCGCGGCGCGGATGGCGGAGTTGCCGCGATGGCTGATGCCCCCGTTCCGCTGGGTATCGCCACTCTGGTGATTGAGCGGGTCCAGTCCCCCGAAAGCCACCAGCGCGTTCGCCGAACGGAAGCGGGTGAGGGTGCCGGCTTCCAGGCGCAGACAAACGGCGGTCGCCGGGCCGATCCCGGGTATCGAGCGCATTCGCCGCACCTCCGGATCGTCCTTCAGCCGCTGCTCCAGGATCTTCTTCCTGCCGGCAATCGACGCTTCCAGCCGCTGAAGTTCCTTCACCAGGTCCTGGATGACGAGCGCCGTCTCCGGATCGGTCAGGGAAGCGACGCTCGTCTTCGCCGCGGCGATGAGTTCGGCCGCCCGGTCGGCGGTCACATAAGGGAGGGCGGCGAGGGTCGCCGCCCGGGCGCGCGCCAGCTGCGAAGCCAGCGGATACCGCCGCAGCACTGCCAGGAGCCAGGCTGGAAAACCCTGGCGGCAGTACTGCACGAGCGCCGGCTGGACCACGGGGAGCAGGTTGTGGAGCTCGTTCTGGATGCCGACGCTGCGCTTGATCTGGTTGCGAAGCGCGCTGTGGAGCGTGCGGGCTCCCTGCAACTCGGGCTCATACGGGCGATCGGCCTCGCGCCGGCCTTCGCGCAGGTAGTCCGCGAGATCAGCAGCGCTGGTCTGGTCGGTGACGTTCTGGTGCAGGTGGCGCTCACGGAAGCGTTTGACGACCAGCGGATTGAGCTGGAAGACCTGATCGTGGGATCCGGCCAGGCTGCGGAAGAGCTTAAGCCAGTTGCGTTCCAAGCCGCCGGAAGCTTCCACTCCGACCGTGAACTGAAGCTGGGGGTGCTGCGAACGAAGCTGCGCGAGAGCTTGGCGCACGTGGGCGTGACCGGCGGGGGTATCATCCCACCGGTCCCCGAGCGGGAGGCGGGAGCCGTTCTCGCCCAGGAAGCAGAAGTCGGCGTACCCTTTGCTGACGTCGGCGCCGAGGTAGACTTGTTGCATGAAGGATCTCCAGTTGAGCAGGATGCTACGGGCAGACTCCTTCGGACGAGAGGTGCGGCTCAGTCTGGTGATGCGGGTAAGGACGTGATACTTCCGCGAGCTCTGGCCTCTCGCCGGGAGGAGCAATCTCTGACGACGAAGTCCAGCTTCACGACGCAGAACGCTCTGACCCGTAACGAGGTGAGAGTAGCCCAAAAGCACACTCTCCTGCCGAGGCTCATACGAGGAGCCAAGCGACGCGTTAACACATACCAGACGCTGAGAGCGCAGAGAAGTCATTCGGGAGTTGGCCGTAAGTTCCCAGCCATCGTGCGACCGCGGGGCCTGCCGACGAGCGGACCTCCAACTCCTCAAAAACTCCGTGCCTTCTCCGTGTCTCCGTGTCTCCGTGTCTCCGTGGTTGCATTACTTCCTCTCTGCGTTCTCCGCGTCTCCGCGGTTCAAAACCTTTCCCTGCCTCCATCGCGCCCCTGCGCAACGAAGCGAGACGGATCGGGATTCCCACGTGATCCCGACCCGTCCTCTTCGCTTACCCCGAGCGTCAGTCCGAGGTCAGGCCGTCGACCGCCTGCTGGAGCTCCTTGCGGGCGTCTCGTTCCGCTTCCGCCAGTTTGGCGCTCTGCGTCCGTAGTGCCTCGATGCGTGTCTCTTGCTCCGTAAGCTTCTTGACGTACTGCATGTAGAGCGGGCTGTTCTTATCGAGCTGCGCCATGTTCTGGCGGATGCGCGCCTGCTCCTGATCAATCGCCTTCAGTTCCGCTTCCACAGCCGCTCGCTGGGCCTGCAGGTCGGTGATCTTGCGGCGATGCCCCACCAACAGCTTCAGGGCACCCCGGAGCTTCTCACTCACCTGGCTGTTCAGGGACCACTGCGTCAGCAGGTTCAAGTCCACGTCCAGCAGAGCAATCGACTCCATCAACGGACGTTCCGTCAGAACCTTCAACTCCGCGGTTTTCCCTGCGGGAACGGGCACCACGAACCGGTATTCCTCCGGGGTCTTCTCAGACGGCTTCTCCGGAGTGACCAGCTTGAACTCCGGCTCGATGGCGTGCTGGACTAGCACTGATTTCGGCTCCGCGCTCTTGTTGCGGAAGGTGTAGAGCGTCTCCCGCTGCTGCTTGCGGCTGATGAGGAGCACCCCGCTCTTGGCGGAGATGGAGAGGGTGTCCTGCCGGAACTTGGGCGTCTCCCGCGCGATCACCAGATCCAGGTCCACCGCGTAGGAGAGAAGGCGATCATCGCCCGGCTGCGTGTTGCCGATCTGCGCGTCGCCTGCGTAGATGCCGTCCCGGTAGACGGTGACCGGACCGCCGGAGAGATGCATCCCGGTGTTGTTCTTCAGCTTGAACCCGTTCAGGGCGCGCGTGGCGTCCGACTGTGGATCGAAGATGGAGACGCCCTCGCCATCAATGGGACCCGCCACGATGGGGACCATGGCACTCTGGCCCTGCTTCAGGGTGAGCGGGGTCCGGATGGCGTACTCGAACAGGGCACCGCGCTCCGTCCCGTCCGCCTGGCTGGCGACACTCCGGGAGAGCATCTCCTGGGACATCATGGCCCCGTTTCGCACCCCAAAGGCGCTGTCCGCACGATTCAAGTCCCGGCCAAACGCGCCTCCAGATCCGCCCATTCCGCCCGCCCGACCCTGCGGTCCAATCGCGCCTCGCGGGCCGGCTGGTGCAGGGGGCGCCGCCGCCGCTCTCCCCGCCATCCCACTCTTCCTCCGCTCTTCCGCGAAATCGGCATTCGCCTGCCGGTCCTTATCGCCCAGTTCCACGGCGTCTCCGTAGGTCTGCGGCAGCGGTGAACCGATAACCTGAGCCTGCACCACGGGGCGGGGCACGTACAGGGGCTGGTAGAGGTCCTGCAGGAAGCTGATCGGTCGTCCACTCACGAGGCTGAGGTTCACCTCTTTCCAATCCTCGTCGGTGGTGTTCTCCACGATGGCCCATCCCTGGAGGTATGGCTTCTTCCCCTTCTCCAGCACGAGGCGATAGGTCGTCTTCCAGTCCGGCATCTCCTGCAGGTAGCCCGCGCGCACCTCCCGCTCCCCGTCTCCGCTGAACGCGAGGGTGACCTTGCGGCGCTGGTCGTCCTGGCCCACGGCCTGCGCTTCGAGGCTCTCCCGCAGCTCGCGGTCGAGCCGTTCATCGAGCAGCTTGATCTGAGCGATGTTCTCCAGGCTGATGGAGCGGAGGCCTCCCTCGCCCAGCAGGTTGAGCACCTCCTGCTGGACGATGCCGCCTGCGGCCCCGCCAGCTGGCACGTTCTTGAAGCTGATGCTGACGATGCGCCCCTCTACGGGCTCATTGCGGCCGGCGAGGAGTTCGACCCGCACCCGCGCGCCCTGGAAGCGTCGCAGCAGCGTCCCCAGAGTGGTGCCCGATTCAATGCTCTGACCGCTGCGGCCGGGCAGACGCGGGTCCTTGCCGGCATAGGTGACCGGCCTGACAGTACCGGTGGAGTCGAGCAGCACGAGGCTCTTGAGGACGTCGTTGATCTGCTCCGGGCGGAAGGAGAGGTCGAGGGTCGCCGCGCCGTTGACCTTGCCGGCACGCTGGAAGTAGCCGACCCCGCTGCTGAAGAGGACCACGTCCTTCAGCGGGAGCGGCTGCGAGACCGCTGGCTCCGCACCCACCCGCACGCCGGAACCAGAGGCCACCACCACTCCAGCGAGGAGGGCGAGGCGTAAAGTGTTGTTCATCAGAATCCTCACGGAATGCGCGCCCGCTGCGGCGCTGAAAGGTGACTGGCCAGGGGGAGCCGACTCCCTATTGGAAGCTCCACCGCGCCTTGGAGTTACAGCTGCGCCGGCCGCCGGTACGAGGTCGCAATTCAGGATGCAGAATTTAGGATGCAAGGGATCGCAGGTTTGATAGCTGCAATCAAGAGGTTCTCGATGCGTGCCTTGAGGCTACCGTCGGGGTTGCACTGGGTGCGGAGGTCTCGCCGCACCGTCCTGCGGCACTTGGCTAACGGTCTGCGAAGACCAGCACCAGCGCAAGGAACAGCAGCAGCACCAGCAGGATAGCGATTCCCACCCACGGCGACTCCGCGGGGCCGACCTTACCCTCGCGCACCCGCTCCTTGCAGAAGTAACGGACCACCTCGGAGAAGTACTGGAACATCGCGGGTGGGAGGTAGAAGGCGAGGGAGTAGACCCGTTTCGGATCCTCAGGCTGGCGGTAGACCACGCAGGCCCGGTTCTTCCGCGACTCCAACACAATCTCCTCGACATCCTCCCACGCGAGGGCGAGTGAGCTTGGGAACCGGATGAGGTGGTTGACCACCACTGCCACCGCCAGCGCGCCGTACAGCAGCACCAGCCCCAGGCAGCTGAAGAGCACGCGCTTCCAGAGCGCCATGAGGGCTTTACCCTCAAGGTGGATTCCGGCCGGGGTGATAACCAGTTCCCTTTCGCGGAAGTCGGAAACGCGCCCCCGCACCCGGCCCGGCTCAATCTTGATCTTGAACGGGTAGACCAGGGTGTTGGCAGCCTGAGCGGGACTGGCGGAGGTGGTCGGAAGGTTCTGCATGGCTCCGGTTTCAGATGCGGCTGGGCATCTGTTCAGACCCGTGGCCCAAGACCCTGCTCGGCACGCTCCCAGCCTCTGCGTGAGCCGGGAGCCGACGATACCGGGGCGGCCGAAACTCGCGGAAAAAAGTTTCGCATTCACCCTAAGGAACCCTGGGATGCTCTCCATAATGATGGGAGAACGCGGAAACGAAATGGCAAACCACCTGAAAGGGTGGGACGCAAAGCCAAGAGTCTAACCCAGCACGCGGTCGATCACTTAACACGCTGATCCCGATGAGGCCCGGTCCATCCGGGGATGCTGGCAAGATTGTCTGGTTGCCGACCTCTGCTTTTGGCGCAGTGGGTCCAGACCCCTTGCCGGATTCTCCGGCCGGTTGGGGCCCCTTGTTGTAGCGAGGGAGCAGCCAGATGCAGATCTCTAACCAGGAAGTCCAGAACGCCCAGAAGGCGCTTCGGGATGCCAAGAGCCAGGTCACCCCGTCCCCCATCCGTTCCGTTGAGGATCTCGCCGCCGCCCACGGTGTGCGAATGGATGAGGTGCGACGTTTCACCGAAATGGCGATGATGGCCGAAGAGGATGTGGCACGCGAGCGCCGCATCCAGGAGCTGTCCCGCCGTGTGGAGCAGGGCACCTACTCCATCGACGCGGATGCCGTGGTGGACATGGCGGAGCGCCGCGCGATTGCGGACGGCTCACGGTAATCGGTTGCCCGGCCGGATTCAACGGCCGCCAGACAATAGGTGAAAGGGAGAGTGGGAGAAGCGGAGCGAAAGCTCCCGACTTCAACCACTCTCCCTTTTGTCGTCTCTATGATCGACGGCCAGTCGAGGCCTGCCACCCGGGAAGCGGCAGGGCGCTTCGTGTCAGAAGCTGTACTTGTCGATGTTGTCCTTGTCGAAGACCAGCGGCGGGCCGAGCAGCACGGCATCGCCCTTGACCTCTTTGGAGCCGAGGTCGCCGCCCGCGTCGAAGGTCGTGGCGCCGGGCTTGAGGTCGCCCTTCCAGACGGCATGGGCCACCTTCACGGCCAGGTAACCCAGCTGCTCGGGGTCCCAGAGGATCACCTTCTTCACCGTGCCGCTCTTGACGAACGGCTTCATCTCACTCGGCAGCCCAAGACCGACCACGGCGACTTTGCCCCCCTTCCCGGCCTTCTCCACCGCTCTCGCGGCACCGGGGAAGGCGCGGGAGGTGAGGCCCCAGAGGCCCTTGAGGTCCGGATTGGCCTTGAGCAGGTCCTGCGCGCGCTGCTGGGAGATCACCAGGTCCTCGCCGGCGTATTCCGTGGCGACGATGGTCAGCTTCGGATACTTCTGCTGGATGTAGGCCGTCATCGACTTGGTCCACGCAGACTGATTGGGCGCGGTGGAGGAGGAGCTGACCACCGCCACCTTGGCATCGGGGCCGGTCTGCTCCACCATCACGTCCACCAGCGAGTGGGCGATGGCGTCTGTATCCGCCTGGTTGACGAAGAACTGTCGACCGCTCTCGGACGGAGCGGCGTCCGCGTCGTAGGTGACCACGGTGATCCCCTTGTCACGCGCCGCCTTAAGAGACGGAGCGATCTGATCCGGGTCGTTGCAGGCCACCGCGATGCCGTTATAGCCCTGTGTCGACCACGTATCAACCATTGCGCTCTGGTCCTCGCTCTTCGCCTGGATGGGTCCTTCCCACTTCAGGTCCACGTCTCCCAGTTCCGCTGCCGCCTTGGTCGCGCCGGCCTGGCAGGCGTTGAAGTATGGATTGCCCTTCTGCTTCGGCATCATTCCCAGCACGAACTTGCCGCCGGTGCTGGTTCCCCCGGTGGTGCTGGGCGCTGACGTGCCGCCGCTCGTGCCGGTGTCGTTGCCAGGAGTACACCCTGCCAGGAGTGCCGCCAGGGTCATGGCGAGGGTCACTGAAGGGAGCGGACGAAAGAAGGAGAGGGCAGCGATGCGCATGGGAACTCCAGGCTACTCCAGGCCGGCGCTGGCCTGAACGGATGAGGACAATGGGGTCGGCTACTTGACTAGCGTGTCAGGGATGCTCTGACAGATTGAAAGGGAGAGTGGGGGAATGGGGGAAAGGGAGAAATCACGGCCGGAGCCTCTCCCATTCACCCCCTCCCCCATTCTCCCATTCCGTCGGAAAGGCACGGTTCTGTCCTGACGAGCTACTTGGGCAGCCTGAGAGCGACGGCGCGGGAGCGCAACGATAGGTTGCGCTGCGCCTTCCCGGACCCCTTCGTGCGTTAAATCTCGTAGTAGCCAACGCCCGCGTGCGTCCAGGCGGACTCACGGGAGAGAGCGGCGGCCATCGGCACGGGGGCTGCGGCGTCCTGCAACTGACTCCAGTGTCCCATCCCGCCGCTGACGCTGGACACCTGCCGATAGCCGGACTGCTTCAAGAACTGCGCGGAGCGAAGGGACCGAAGGCCCGCCTGGCAGAGGGTCCAGACGGGTCGGTCCCGTGGAATCTCCTTCAGGCGGTTAGCGAGCTCGGCCTGCGGAAGATTGACGGCTCCAGGCACGTGTACGGCTGCGAACTCATCCGGCTCGCGCACATCCAGGAGGAGCACTTCGGGCGGTCGACTTGAAAGCTGCTGCACCGGGATTTCGTCCACGGCCGGCGAGCTGGTCAGCATGGCCCACGGCAAGTCGAGCACGCCCCGGTTGGTGGCTTCAATGGCGACCATATTCAGCGGGCGAGCGGGGATCCCACGCGTCAGGCTTTCCACGAATGGGGCGCGGTCAAGTCGAGCGAGGCCATTGAAGAGGCGCTCGAAGCCGATGGTGGTGCTGGGACGGCCGCACATCCCCTTGCCACAGGGACCCTCAAAGTGGCCGGGGAACACCGCAACCCAATCCGGCAGGCGGAGCAGCCGCCCGATGCTCTCCCACTGCGCGCTCGCGTCCCCTCCGCCGAAGTCAGGCCGGCCAACATCCCCCACCAGGAGCGAATCCCCGGTGAGCACCATGGATGGCTCCGGGCTTCGCGTGGGATTCACCACCAGGAGCGAGATCAACTCCGGCCGATGCCCCGGGGTGTGCACGACCCGCAACCGGAGCTGTCCCAGCGCAAGCTCTTCGCCGTCCGCTAGGGACCGGAACGGGTAGGCGACCTTCGCCGATTCGTGCAGGCAGACTTCGCCGCCGGACATCGCCGCCAGCCGCCGCGCGCCGGAGACATGGTCCGCGTGAACGTGCGTGTCGATCAGGTACCGTAGGTGGAACCCGCGGTCGTGCAGCAGCACTCGGTACGGCTCGAGGTCGACGCCAGGATCGACAATCGCCGCCTCGTGCGTCTGCCGGGAGGCAATGAGGTAGGATGCGCACCCGCACCGCTCATCCAGGAACTGCTTGAAGTACACGGATCACTCCCTTCAGCCATAGCGGGGTCCGCACAGAGTGGCTCATTGGCACACGAGGCGAGTCCCAGCGGCAAGTGGCTGCCGTCCTGCCAGTCGGGCAGCCGCTTGGGTGGGTCGATACCTTTCTATATCCGTGATGAGCTCTTGAGAGAAGGATCGATCAGAGTCGAATCCGGCCCACTCCGGGAATGGGAAGTCCCGGCAGGCCTGGAACCCCGGGGAAGCTGGGCAGGCCGATTCGGCTCCGCATCCGGTCAAGGACTCCGGCGGCATTGGTTGGCAGGAAGCCCTGGAGTCGCCCGCCGAGACCGTGTCTCACCAGAATCCCCACTGCGCGGTCGAGGTTAGGGGAGATAGCGGTTGCGTCCTCCTCATAGCCCTTGGAGGCAGCATCAAGCTGCTTGCTCTCCTGGCCTTTGGTCGATTTCGCTTCCTCACCATAGAGCGCCGCGAGGGCGACATTGGCACCGGCCACTTCGTCCGCATCGCGAGCGTCCGCGCGGCACGCATTCGCCTGCTCATAATGCCGCCGTGCCTGGCTCCGGTCTCCGAGCAGATGATAGCAATAGGCCAGTTCGAGATGTGCCTCGTAGTAGTTGGGGCGCAGCTTGAGGGCCTGCTCCTGCGCGGCGATGGCATCCCTGACCTGTCGCTCGTTCCCGGCCTTCCCTTTGGCGAACGCCGCGTAGTAGCGTCGTCCGTAGCCGGCTGCCCAATGTGTTTCAGCATCGTCCGAGCGCAGTGTGCGGCCCTGGTCCAACGCATCGAGCACGTTCTGCTTGCCATCGCCGGAGTAATCGCTCGCCATTAGCGCAAACCCCCTTGCAACCTGGGCCTCTGCCGACTGCTCGTCCAGCGCTTCCGCCAATTCTGCCGCCTTCAGGCCCAGGGCCGCCGCCGTCTCAGCATTCTCCGGCTCCCGGAATGCGCCCGCGGGCCGCTTGTCGGTGCTGCCATCCTTATCCTGACCCGACGGCTTCTTCGGCTTCTTCCCGAATGGGTTCTTGATCTTGTCGAGGACGCTTCCACCACCGGAATCCGACTTCTCATTTCCGGCCTCGGCCCGCTTCTTGAGATCCTGTTCCTTGAGCGCATAGTTCGAATAGGCGCGCGAGAGCAGGGCGTAACCGTGGGCGGACTTGGGCGTCTCCTTGAGCATCCGCAGCAGCACGCGCAGGGAGTCAAGCGACTTTCCCTGTCGCTGGTAGAGGCTGGAGCGACGCTCATAGCCTGCGGGTGACGCTGGATCGGCAGCAATCGCTGCGTCATACTCACTGGCCGCCGTGGCGTGTTCACCCCGTGCTTCGGCCGCCTGTCCCTTGTGAAGCGAGGACTCCACCTTCGCGCCACCAGGCTCAAGCTGAACCAGGAGCTGGTGCTCATATCCATCCTGCAGGCGCACCGCTCGTTCCGCGGGAGCGTAACCGGGCGCCTCGACACGAATGGTGTATTCACCGGCACGGGGCACGCGGTCGGAAACCGTGCCTGCCCCCAGCCGCTTCCCATTGATCGTGACCTGAGCGCCCTCAGGCAGCGTGCCGACCGTGACCCTTGGCGCTTGCGGCTGTACCGGCTCACCCATCACAGGCCGTTTCACCTGCATGAAGATGATCGGTCCCTGAAGCTGCTCTGCGGCGATGAGCTCCGGGGTCTGTTCCACCTCGAATGCCCCGCTCTGCGAGGTCTCCCTGGCCCACTTGCTCACCTCGGCATTAACGAACGTGCTAAGGCGACTGAGATCGACGTTCCCCTGCGGGTCCGGCACCGCCGCCTTCCGCACACCTTCGAGAATGAAGTGCGTGAATACGCCATGCTTGAACCGTTCGTCCTCGAAGGCGCGCTGACCCACGGCGCACGCAAAGTACGTCGCTGAACGTGCGGAAGGATCCTGCGGCACAACCGTGACGTTGCGACTCATCACGTTGCTCAGGGTGTTCCCCTTGATCCCTCGCCCAGGGGTAGGATCTTCCCGGCAAGCGTCCACAAAGACGACGAACTGCGATGCTGGAAGCTGTGACAATTGACGGGAAAGAATTTTCAAATCGAGGGCCGAACTCTCGAGTGCCGGCACCGTCACGCCCTTGGTATCCGTGGGAAGGAAGTAACTCCTCGCGTCCAGGCCAACCCCTTTGGTAACGCCATGTCCGGCCAGGAAGACGATCACCTGATCGCCCTTCTTCACCCCGGATTTGAGGAAAGCATCCACGGCACCCGTGATGTTCGCCTTCGTCGCCTGTCCGTCAACAAGCAGCTTGATATGGTCCGCCTGCTGACCCCCCAGTTGCGGATCGATCAAAGCCTCGCTCAGCGACGTAGCGTCCACCGCTGGGTAGGTCAAGCTCTTGATGGAGGGGCTCTCGTACTTGCTGACTCCCACCAGTAGAGCCCAGGTGTCAGCTTGCGCGGGACCGGCAATGGTGGCACCCAGTAGGGCTGCCGCACACCATGTAAGGGTTCGTGTCTTCATCGTCTAGGTCTCCAGCACCGGTTCTTCTGGGATACGGGCAACCGTCAGGGACGACGCACCGCAGCGTGTCAATTGGGAGATTGAGGGTTGCCGGCCAGCCCGCTCACAAAGGGCCCAAGCTCTGCGTAGACTTCCGAGAGCGTTTGTTGTATGCCGTCGACACCGCCCCTCGCCTGGAGTGTGGCTAGCGTCTCAAGCGCACCGTCCAGCACCCCTCGGGACCGATACAGCTCTGCGAGGAGCAGCAAAGCCATCGGGTTTTGCGGGTCTTCGCGGTCCTGACCCTTGAGCGCCTCCGCTTCCATCTCCAGGGCGGCACCCTCCGCCGGATCAAGGAAAGTCACCGCTCCCCAGCGGCTGGCCGACAGCGGCTTGCCGCTTGTCCCGAACGCAACCAGGCGCCACACGTAGGGCCTTCCGGCGGTCCACCGGCCCCGACCTTCCGCAACGGCCGCAGATGTTCCCTTGACCTGTTCGCTCTGCCACATCAGGTTGCTCTGCGCATCGAAGAGCGTGATCACGTAACTCTCCGCGCCCGGCACTGGCTCCCACTGAACTCGGTCTGTGGCGATGGGCAACCAGCCCTTGAACCCCCTGACGAGCGGAGCGAATCGTGGAGCTGGCCGCGCCGCGAAAGCTCCTGTCCGCGAGCCAGCCAGCTTGGATGCCACAGCTGCCGAGGGTCCGGCCAGACCGCCTAGCGACCGGGCGCCCTGAAGCCCGGATTGCGTGATTTCGGCTTGCCCTCCGGGCTCCACCTGAAAGCGCTCCTTGGTGGCAAGCACCACCACCACCGCACGTCCGCCGGGGCCGCAGCGGATCAGGTCACCCGGCTCAAGCTTGCGCAATGGCGCCAGGGGCAGCCACCCACCCTTGCCTCCCGGACGAACCTCGACCGACTTACCGGTTACCTGGCCTGTCATCGCCACCGTTGCGGCGAATGCGGGTGGCCCGGCGAGCAGTAGGCAGGCTGTGATGCCCCATAAGAGGATGGCTCGATGGTTGACGACTCGCATGGCACTCCACCGCACTCCAAAACAGCAACTAGATCACTACTATGGTCGGGACGATGCCCCTGCAACTGTGCGGTTTACCATACCGCTTCTTGGACCCGCTCATTTCAGGGGTTCGGTGCCGATCACCTCGAAGACGCGAAGCGGCTGTTGACGGCCTCGGATTTCAACCTCAGCTTGCTTCCCGGTCCTGATCCAGGAGGTGACGTGGCGATGGGTGCTCTCGCTTATGAGGAACTCGCAGTCGAGTTCCTTTGCGGTCTCCTGAAGTCGAGCGGTCACATTCACCGTGTCCCCGATGATGGTGAACTCAAGGCGAGAAGATCCCACCCAACCGACTACCACCGGCCCGGTATGGACGGTGAGCCGCAAACCGAAGGTCACCCCGGCTCCTGCAACCAGCGTTCGGCTCAGCTCCCCCACCTGTCGTTCCATCTCCAGGCACGCCTTCACGGCCAACTCCGCGTGGTCGACACCAGCTTTCACGCCGCTTTCCGCGGCTTTCACGGCTTGCGGCGGCGGGGCACCCCACTGCGCCATCAGGCCGTCGCCCAGGAACTTGTCCACATAGCCACCATGCTCAATGGTGACGGCAGAGAGAATCCCCAGATAGCGGTTCAGCATCTGCAGCGCGTCACCGGGTTCCAGATTCTCTACCGTCTTGGTGAAGTTCTTGAGGTCGGCGAAGAGAACCGTGACCGTTGCCTCTTTCCCTTCCCCGCCGCGGGCTTCTGGATGCTGAAGCAAGTACTCCACCAGGCGAGGGTCCTGATACCTTCCCCAGAGTCCCATCACCTGCCGGCGCTCTACCTCTTCCCGCAGCGCCCGGTAGCTAGCCATCATTCCTCCACCCACCACAAGACTCGCCAAAGGCAGATTGACGGGCAGGGCATGGTCCAGGCCAGTAAACGCGATGAACGCAAGTGCGATCCAGCCGACTGCGGCCGCTAATGAAACCACTTGTGCCTGCACCCAGCCCAGACGGAAGAACGCACCGATCCCCAGGAGGGCAAGCAGCAGTGAAAGGAGCCACCTTCCAAGCGAGTCGGGAGTGCTGATCGGCTTCGCACTCAAGAGCGTTCGAACCGCGTTGGCCTGGATTTCAGCACCGTAGGCCATCCGTGAACCCGATACCCCATCCAGGAGCGGAATGTAGTGCTGGTCGTTGG